>NZ_JAWOUY010000016.1:0-139214 GCF_033339635.1 Vibrio sp. 2092
CCAATGTAGACGGGGAAAGTGCTCAAAAAGTCAGGTGGTATTGGCTGAAAAAAGAGAAATTCTACAGCCTCAACGCCCTGTTAAGGGGTGAGCAACGCAATACCGTTGCTCCCGCATACCACCTTAAACACTAAACGCAACGCATAGTAAAAGTGCCACGCGTTGCGAATCACTCTTAAACAGTTTGTTATACGATTTTTTCTTCTAGTTCAAAACCGAAGAAATGGCTAATTCTGTAACGATCAAGTTTACTTCTTTCCGAGACCTTGAGAAGAGCTTGATGCAGATTTCTACCAAAGACGTCTCTTGCCTTATCACCTTGAGTAGGAGTAAAGATCCCAATACTCTCGCGAACAAGTTGCATTAAATCCGAGTGAGTGTCGCTAATTAGAAACTCATAGATCTCATCAACACTATGATTACTTAAATATTGCTCGTCCTCTGGACTCCAGCCACGGCTCTTGACGATTTTAGACAGTACAGAGTAAATAGAATGATGCTGAAAAACTTCCTTTTCATGATCAACAATTCGATTGATTAAAGCTTCGTTAGTGGTCAATTGCTTCAATTGCTTTAACAATGATGCATTATCACTGTCTAGGTTCAGAGCAACAAATTTATCCTGCCATATACTCTTGTCGAAGTCATCTTTCAGCTCTGCCAATGTATCGAGTATTGGATATAATTCTCTGACTGAAATTGAGTTTAAATGCTCTCCTAAGAACCCCTCTAAACCAGTGATAACCTCATCACTAGTAGCCAAGAAATTGTTGTTATAAAACCCCCAGACTTGAGTTAATTTTGAAGATATGTGATTTTCGACCTGTCTTTTATTTAGAGATGCAATATTTTTAATAAATAGTTCTTCATCCAACCAACCAGATTCAATATAATTTATAATCTCCGCCTCGTGATCAGCATAATATATATACCCTAATGCAGAAATACGTTTTTGCAGTTTTTTATCATTATCCTCTTGTTCACTAAAATAGCTAAATATTCTTTCTATCTCATTAGCCCTTATATCAATACTAGGTTCATGGTGGACATATGTCAAAATGGCGATTGTGGATATCAGGTCATGCCTTACGGCCTCTTCAGAGTCCTCAATAAATTTCATCAAACCATCAATGTTCCACTTTATATGCCTAATAATTCTTATATTATTCAGATTTTCTGATTTAAATATATTGCATATTTTATTTCTACATTGATGCGACGAAAACTCAATATCGATATTATTAATTGACTTAGGTGAATACTCTAATTCTAAATCAATGACTTTTTCTCTATATCGATCAATTTCTTTTTTATCTTTTTCGTTCAAAGTGTCATCATTAAATATGAGTACAACTTTACAATTGCTTGACTCACTCAAGTTAGAAACGTACCCCAATAGGGTAGACATAGACAATTTTTCAGATTTTCTTTCTAAATCATCAATGCAAATAAGATAGTCATTTACTAAAGAGTTTTCGATAACAGACATTGCATTGGAATATTTTGATATCTGAGGAATATTTCTTGCAATACTGCCTACTTTCTTTAAGTTGGATTTGACTTTCGATGACTTGTTGTCAGAGCCCATCGGACATGCGTTATAGAAGACTCCAGACTGCAACTCCTTTAAACCATCTAAACCAAAAAGAGATACATAAGAGTAATTTGAAAACTTGAGGTTTTTAGAATGGTCAGTAATGATTTTATTCCATTTATAGGTTTTTCCAACTCCCCATTTGCCTTTAATCACCAAGACCTGTTTCTCATCATGATTGAGAAATGAAATCACATTTTCTTCGAAATTTTTCATATAACTACCATAATCGTATAACGCCGCATTAAGGTGTGAGCAACGCTACCATCAAACCTTAACCATGCCACCGTAAACACAAAACCCAACGATGGAACGAAAAATGCCAAGCGTTGGGAATCACTCTTAAATGCTTTGTTATGAAACACTTAGCCTAGTGCGCGTTCTACAAGGCTTTTGGCTTCTTCGATGATGGGCTTATGAAACCTTGCATTTAATCGCTCACCAGAAGGACATGCTATTTGTCGCTTTGAATACTTAAAAGATAGGTTTTCACACCAGCACACAATATCTAGCTCTTTTTCGGCCGATAGAGACTGGTTAGCTTGGTCAAACCATTGACGAACAGTAAGGATAAACTTGTTATCAGAATCTTCGTCTTCAAGTTTCGAAACTCGTGCTTCGACACTAGACACCTCATTTTTTACACTAGAAAATTCCAAGCGGATCTTTTCTTGCTCCATGATGGTGTCTGCAAGCATTCTTGAATTTTGAGCCACAATCTCTGCCATCTGTGCAAGAGCAGAGCCTTGCGCTGTCTGTGGTGGTGGATAAACACCGTGCTTTTGCAGAGATGGGATAACCTCATGATAAAGCCAACGTTGAAATTTTTTACCTGCTTTGGACTTATCAGTCCCCATAACACGATTTAGACCAGGTTGAGTGACGAAGACTTCCTTTTCATTTTCAAATCGAGGGTTGGCAACAGGTACATGGATATATTCGTCTGAATCGAGATCTTGCAGCTGAGATTTGATCAGATTAGGAATATATTTCGATGGAAACCGTTCATCTAACGATCTGTTTTCTTTTGTCAATGTAACAAAGATATCTGTTAAAGATATGTGTAATATACCATCGTAATAGCAAGTCCTAATATCACTAGATCCAGCATCACCGTCATAGCATACATTAATCAATTCATTTTCCATTGAAGCCCAACCTTGTCGTTAAAGTTATTAGGTAACTATTATATTGAATATTTAATTGAACCTTATTCTACCTTCTCACTTTTGAGATGTTAGACGTGTTTCATAACGCTTTCTATACGGCGACTTGCCGTCTTTCTGGCAGGCTACCGCCTTCTTTCTTATCAAAAGCGCTATCAATCGTAGCACTTATCTGTATGAAACAAATAGAAAAACAGTATGAATATGTGTGGTGGCGCGCGCAATTAGGCGGCGCACAGCACGCTAATTTCAAAAGTGGTGATACATTAACGGAGCTGTATAAATAAACAGGTTAATTTATCATGAAAAGTCAGTTTTTACTTAGTGTAAAAGAGCACATGCTTACTCGTCATTATGCGAATAAAACTATCGAAAGTTATCTATTTTGGATAAAACGTTTTATCACTTTTCACCAGCTCGCCCACCCATCAACACTAGCAGAAGATGATGTCATTCAATTTCTGAGTTACTTAGCGGTAGAAGAAAAAGTTGCGGTAAAAACGCAAGCTTTGGCGCTGAACTCAATATCATTTTTATATCGTGATTATTTTAAAACCCCACTATCACTTGATATGAGATTTCAGAAATCCTTGACCGAAAAGAAACTTCCCGTTGTGTTAACCAGGGAGGAGATCCGAAGATTCGTTCAACATATCGACCCGAGGTATAAACTCCATATTCAGCTGCTTTATGGCTCAGGGCTTCGAGTCATGGAGTGTTTGCGCTTAAGAGTTCAGGACATCGATTATGATTATGGCGCAGTTCGTGTTTGGCAAGGAAAAGGAGGTAAAAATCGTACCGTAACGTTAGCAAAAGAGCTACATGAGCCGCTTAAAGCTCAGGTTAATTTAGCAAGAGATTACTATTTTAAAGATAGACACATGCCTGGTTATGCGGGGGTATACATCTCTGAAGGTTTACGACGTAAATACCCAAAAGCGGAGCTAGATTTTAACTGGCACTTTTTGTTTCCATCAACAAAGTTAAGCGCAGATCGAGACACTGGTGAACTCAGAAGGCATCATATCAATGAAAGCGCAATACAAAGAGCGGTAAAGCGCGCGGCAAGCGACGCAAGTATTGAGAAAACTGTAACTTGCCACACACTAAGACACAGTTTTGCCACGCATTTATTGGAATCTGGCGCAGACATTAGAACTGTTCAGGAACAATTAGGGCATACTGATGTAAAAACCACGCAAATCTATACTCACGTTATCGAGCGCGGGGCTGGCGGTGTGTTGAGTCCATTATCCAGCCTTTAGAAAAACAAAGCCACCTCGAAAGGTGGCTTTGTTTTATAACTCTTTATTGACGAACACCGAGTTTCACATTGCCTTTTGAATCAAACCAAAGTGCTTGCGAACGGCGACGTCCTATTAGTATCGGACCATCGTCATAAAAGAGAAAGTTCTTCCAGTGCTTTTTAAAAATAGACCATTTCGTTTCGATGACATTGTACTTCTCGTAGCAAAAGTAAACGGTTACATCGTCTTGCCAATCGATATGTGCCTCAGCTTCCGCTGGCATGTCAGGATCATCCGACTCCCACGCAGCCATCCAATCCACAGTTTCAGACCAATTCGCCTCGTTCATTGGCCAGTCTTGGGAACTTAGTCTATCCATATCAGGGCTTTGAGCACTGATATTTTCTTTCCAAAATTGTGCTGAGCGGGCTTGGCTCATCGGCTTAATAAAAGCCAAATCTTCTTCTGGCACAGGCATCGACTGATGCGTAAAAATCCATTTTCTTTGGTATTCGTCCAAAGGCAAATAAGACATTCAGTCTCCTTTATTACGATTTCAGCCAACCTTTCTCTGTGGCTTCTTCAATCAACTCTTTCGCTTTGTCCCATAAGGTAACAGAGCCAAATTCAATTCGTTTATTAATGGTAAGTGCTTGTTCGCGTGAGACACCATGTTCCTTCCAACTCTGACCATTATTATGGTAGTTCAAGAGCATTGGAATTAACCGATCGAGTGCTTTTGCATACTTAGCATCATCGGTCTGCGCGGCTTCAAATTCATGCCAAAGCGCCAATAGCTCTTGCTCCTGATCGCTGGGTAACATACCAAACAAGCGCTCTGCAGCTCTAATTTCTTTTTCTGCTTGCTCTTGAGACGCAGCAGTATCATAAACAAAGGTATCGCCCGCGTCGATCTCTACTACGTCATGTATCAATAACATTTTCATCACTCGGCAAATATCAACAGGTGCATTCGCATGCTCTTCCATCAATATTGCCATCAGTGCGACATGCCAACTATGCTCACCACTATTTTCGAGGCGCCCTTCAGCACTTTTAACTCGAGTTCGGCGCAAAATGCTTTTGAGTTTATCGAGCTCGATTACAAGTGCTAACTGCTTTTCCAATCGTTCCATACTATCGCCCTTCTTGCTGCCAATTCGGATTAATAAGCGACGTTAGAACGTGGTCTTGCCACTCACCATTAATCAAAAGGTAATCTTTTGCATACCCTTCTCGGTTGAACCCTACATGCTCTAGCACAGATTCACTGCGTTTATTGTGAGGCATGTAGCCAGCTTGAATACGATGCAGTTTCTGAACGTTAAACATGTAGTCGCAAGCCATGGTTAATCCACGACGCATATAACCATGCCCTTGCGCTTTTTCAGCGAGAGAATATCCGACGTTACAAGAATAAAAAGGAAAACGACTCAAACTACTAAAGGATATCGTACCTAGCATTTCACCCGAAGAGGCTCTGACTAAAAGGCAATAATACCCCAATCCCATTCGATGCAGCTCATTGAGCTTGATAAGCTTTTGCAACCAACCGTTCACTGAGAAAAAAGCCTCTTCACGTTTCGGTTCAAACGGTTTCAGGTATTCTCGGTTGGCTTGAAAATATTCGGCAATCATATCTGCGTCACCGATTTCAGCGGTACGAAGAAGCAAGTCACCGTCCAACTTATGAACGGCGATAGATGAGCTGTTATCTTCCATTACAAATGATTAATTCCGTCTTTTCGTTCAATTCGATTAATTCTTACGGATACCGTAATCACGCAGTTTATTAGCGATTGAGGTATGCGATACATTTAAGCGCTTAGCAAGCTTGCGGCTTGATGGGAATGACTGATACAAACGTTCCAGAACTTGAGATTCATAATCACGCATGATCTCATCCAATGAACCGTCGATGTTAAGCGTTGCACTACCAGCGCCGACTGACTGAGGCTGAGGTAAATTAAAGTGATCCGCGTTTAGTATACCACCATCCATTTCCGTGAGCGCTCGAAGAACCATGTTATCCAGCTGGCGCATGTTTCCTGGCCACTGATAATTTGCAAGGGCATCAACTAGACCATCATCAAACTCTGGCTTATCAATCCCAAGCTGTTGAGCATGTTTCGCCACAAACAACTCAAGCAATGGTGCAACGTCGTTTGAGCGCTTACGTAACGGAGGAATGCTGAGCGTAAGTACGTTGAGACGATAATACAAATCTTCACGGAACATTCCTGCTTCAGAAAGCTCGGCAAGGTTATGTTTTGTTGAAGCGATGATACGAACATCGACATGCATCTCATCTTCTGCACCGACACGACGGAAATTACCATCCTGTAGAAAACGTAACAGCTTGATTTGAAGGTGCGAACTCATTTCACCGATTTCATCAAGAAATACCGTCCCGCCATTTGCTTGCTCAAAGATGCCTTTGTGGCCTTGTTCATGATTAAATGAACCCGGCGCATGACCAAAAAGTTCGGTTTCTGCTACATCGTCAGGCATCGAAGCACAACTCAAAACTAGGAATGGCTTGCTCGCGCGGCTAGAACGGCTGTGGCAAGCTTTAGCAAGCATTTCTTTACCAGTCCCCGTTTCGCCCTCAATCAACAATGGTTGGTCAAGCACAGACAGCTTCTTAGCTTGGTTCATTAGTGCTTTATGACGGTTCGATATACCAACAAAGTGCTCAAAACCCAGAGGATTATGCAGCGGTAGTGCCTCTTCAATTCTGGCAACTTGCTGACTAGAGCGAATCGTCATTAGAGTACTCGCTAGAGTCGAGTTTTGCGCTTCGTCTCGGATATAAACGGGCATCAACTCTAGAACATAGTCCAAGCCATCAATCACAAGGTTTTCCCGCGTTCGACCATTAACACCTTCAGACCAACGAGAGAAACGAACACTTGGTAACAAAGCACCGATTTGAGTACCAATCACTTCTTGCTTGTGAAGGCCAAGCAATGAAAGTGCAGACATGTTTGCCATGTCTACGGCACCTTTAAGATCAATGGCAAAAACCGGATCGGGCAAGTTATCAACTAACGAGAGCAGCTCCGTATTGTGGCGCTCCATCGGCATAAACTGGATTTTACGTACGTCTTTCACCCCCGGAATGCGGCGGATTTCAGCCATCAGCTCACTAAACGTATCAAAATCAATATCCGGGCAATTCAAATAGATAATACCGCTAATATCGATTTCGATACCACGCAAGTCGATGCTTTTAGACGCTAAAATATCGAGCAGTTCTCGGGTCAAGCCGAGTCGATCTTCACATAAGACTTCAAGACGCACTTAAAATATCCCAATTCACAACTGTCAGGAAAAGTTGACAGTAGTTTCTATCATGCTTGGAATGGCGTCAAGCAATCCTATCCATCAAAGTTGATATTCGTTACGGTTTCATCGTAATTGATGCAACTTTCGCCGCCACTGCCTTGCGTATGGTGCCCAACTTAACCTGACGGTCAGGATACCAGGGTAGTGGACGCAATAAGGTCATCGCTTTCAAGCCCAAACGTGCCGTTAGAATACCAACACCTAGTCCCTGCCCCGCACGAGCAGAAACTTTGCCAGCAAGATCCATCGACATCAAATCCATACTGGCATCAATAGCGAGCTCACTGGCACCAGCCGCCGCCATATTGACAAATACCGCTCTTAGTAACTTGACGCGAGATGCATAACCTAGCTCTACCCCATATACCTTGGAGAGGTTGTCGATCATTTTGAAATTTCGCCAAGCCACCAGCAACATATCAGCGGCAGCCAGAGGGCTCACGGCGACTAGGGCCGCACACTCGGTTGCGTGCTGTGATACGATTTTCGTTGCCAACTTGTCTTGTTGGCTCACCACCATCGAGTCATACATATCAAGAATTTCAGCGTCACTATGAGCAGGGTTAATACTGTTCTGCCAACGATCAAAGCCCGGATTCTCTGCCATCACACCACTTTGTTCTGCTACGGTTTCGCAAAAGTCTTTCCCTTTCCCAACGCTCTCACTATTAACAAGTGCTTCTGCTTCTTCTTGAACACTAAAATGATTTCGTAGTTTTCGCAGTTTCCAAAGCTCTTTACCCATAGCTCCTAAACCAAGCGAAGCGATCGCAGCAATAAACCCCGTCCAGCTTAAGGCCAGCCAATCAGAAGCCTGAATTGCGGTTATAACCGAGTCCACCGCTTGCCAGCCAACCAAACCAGCAAAAGTTGCAAATGCGCCAGTCGCGAGCCATTTTCTGCCCGATTTTGGACGAATGACATGCTCGAGTTGCAATTCCTGTTCGGTCTCTTGGTGCGCTTCTTTAACTTCAACAGGTACAAATGTTTCTTTTTCGCCGAATGTTTGCTGCGCCGTCAACTCCGGTTGATTCGATTGCTGATCTTTTTCCATTACTTTTTCAGAGAAAACTTGTTTTTGCTTCAACTCACTCATTTCAATTTATCTCCAATCAGGTAATCCAGTGCTTTGTCTAAGCGTATGTGCTTCACTGGCTCATCATTCGGTGAGGGCATCGGACGAAACGACGTAAAATCAAACCCGTTGTTTTGCCAATAAGCTGCATTTGGTAGCTTTTTCGGCACCTCTCCGGGAAACATAGTCATCGGCTCACCACCCAATGTTGTTCCTTGTAACGCCGGGATGGTCTTATCTCCAGAGGAAATAAACCCCGTCGTGGTTGCTTGGATGGAAGCGATACTCATGCAGCTCATCTCAATATTCTCGTAGGCTGCCGTTTGCCATGCTGGATGCACCATTTGTTGGAGCAGAGACACCAAATTTGGGTGCTGATCGGGCGTGATATGATCCGCTTTTGTAGCAGCAAACAACACTTTGTCGATTTTTGGTGAGAACAAACGACGCAAAAAGCTACTACGACCATAGCGGAAGCTATGCATGATCTGTTCTAGCGCTTGGCGCATGTCGTAAAACGCTTCATCACCGGCATTGAGAGGCTGCAAACAATCCACCAGTACAATCTGGCGATCGAAGGTCGCAAAATGATGCTTATAAAACGCTTTCACTACTTTCTGTTGGTATTCCTGAAAACGGGCTTCTAGCATCGCTAAGTTACTGCCCTTGGGCGCTTTGCTTTCCGAATCAGCACGACACGGAAAAAACTGTAGCACCGGCGCGCCTGCTAGCTCACCAGGTAATACAAAGCGGCCAGGCTGAACCCAATGAAGGCCAGCGTCTTTACAAGAATGAAGGTACTCTGTGTATGTATGTGCAACTTTCTCAAGTAGTTTCTCATTCACTTCTGCAAAGAGATCCACTTTCTCCAGTTCAGAAAGCCAAGCTTTGGCTAAATCGCCACGCTGGCCTTTAAGTGCATCAAACTGAGTTTGCGACCACGTTGCAAAGTCCATGTCCAATAAAGGCAGGTCGAGCAACCACTCTCCTGGATAGTCGATAATATCAACATTTAAAATTGCGGTTTTACTCAACAGCTTTTTCGTGGTTTTATTTGGTTTGTACTTGAGCGCTAAGCGAATCTCACTCACATCACGTGTCGGTACTGGCCACTGAGGTGGAGTGGCATGAATTTGGCTCATCGCCTCATCGTAAGCAAAGCGTGGCACCATCATATTCGATTGAGGCTCACGCTTCGCCCCAATAAGGCGCTTATCTCTAGCCGCGGTCAAAAGAGGCAAATTGTCATGGGTTGCAGTATGAAGAAGCTGATTCACTAATGACGTGATGAATGCCGTCTTACCGGCACGAGAAAGTCCGGTGACAGCAATTCGAACATTAGAGTCCATACCTCTGTTGATAAAGTCATTAACTTCTTTCTTTATTCTCTTCATTACGCTTCTTTATCTTACTCCACTTTAAAACAACGTTGTCAGCGACTTCGAATTTCGATCTATGAATACTGTTCTATCCCGAATTCTATGAGTTTAACTTTATATACCTTAATAAAAGATGAACAAAACATCCGGCTTAATGCTGTGTTAAAAAAGAAAAGCCCCTGAGTGGTTCAGAGGCTTACTTAATCTACAGCATTAGTAACTCTATATGCGCTGATTACTATGTTAAACAGGAACCCGCTTTCTTTAAGCCTAGTCGTCTTCGATTAACTTATAGATAACAAATAGAGCGATTTCCAAAATCAACCACAACACACATGTGATGGTCACGTACTTTTCATCAAAGATGCTGATACCGTGAAGAATCAAGTCATAGCCAACAAAGCCACCTATCACTACAGCAAGAATAATTTGTAGAATCTGAATAAAACGAGGCATGCCGTCTCCTAATTATTGTTCGCATAACGTTTGATTGCTATGCCTAAAGGTTTATATCCTTAATTATATAGACAAAAAGTGCAGGTTTCGCTGCACTTTTGTCAATTGTTTGCTAGGTAAATCAGCACCTTGTCACATTCTCTCTACTGAGACGCAGCAAGATTGCCCTTTGCCTTATGCTTCCATCTCTTGAATTTTCACTTTCCAAGTGTCTGGACCAATTTGGTGCGCGTTAACACCATTTGAGTCGACGGCCACTGTTACTGGCATATCTTCAACTTCAAATTCGTAAATCGCTTCCATACCTAAATCTTCAAATGCGACAACGCGAGCTTTCTTGATCGCTTTCGCCACCAAGTACGCAGCGCCACCTACAGCCATTAGGTAAACCGCTTTGTGATTCTTGATAGATTCAACCGTTGCAGGGCCACGCTCAGCTTTACCGATCATGCCCATGATGCCGGTCTTTTCTAGCATCATGTCGGTGAATTTATCCATACGCGTTGATGTTGTTGGGCCAGCAGGACCAACGACTTCATCACCAACTGCATCGACAGGGCCTACGTAGTAAATGAACTTGCCGTTTAGATCTACGCCTTCAGGTAGACCTTCGCCATTATCTAGCATGCCTTGAATACGTTTATGCGCAGCATCACGACCAGTCAGAATTTTACCTGATAGAAGAACCGTTTCGCCTGTCTTCCACTCTTGTACTTCTTCTTTAGTAATTGTGTCTAAGTTTACGCGACGCGTATTTTCGCCCGCTTCCCAAGTGATATCTGGCCAATCTTCTAGTTTAGGTGGTGTTAGCTCTGCTGGGCCGCTACCATCAAGCGTGAAGTGTACGTGACGAGTCGCCGCACAGTTCGGAATCAAACAAACAGGCTTAGAAGCCGCGTGCGTTGGCGCAGTTTTGATTTTAACGTCGACAACAGTCGTCAAACCGCCAAGACCTTGCGCACCGATACCAAGTTTGTTCACGCGATTGAAGATATCCAAACGAAGCTCTTCTTCTGCGTTTTGTGGGCCACGGTCAATAAGCTCTTGAATATCGATGTGTTCCATTAGAGATTCTTTTGCCAATACCGCTGCTTTTTCAGCCGTACCGCCGATACCAATGCCAAGCATGCCAGGAGGACACCAGCCCGCCCCCATTGTTGGTAGCGTTTTTTCTACCCACTCAGCAATATCGTCAGATGGGTTTAGCATCACCATCTTAGTTTTGTTTTCGCTACCGCCGCCCTTCGCAGCGATCTGAATTTCAACTTTATCGCCCGGAACCATGTTGATATGTACGACGGCAGGCGTGTTGTCTTTGGTATTAATACGTTTACCAGCAGGGTCCATAAGTACTGACGCACGCAACGGGTTATCAGGGTTCGTGTACGCTTGTCGAACACCTTCATCTACCATCTGCTGAACCGTCATGTCGGTCGAATCCCATTGCACGCCCATACCGATGTTGACGAAACACGTCACAATACCAGTATCCTGACAAATTGGACGGTGACCTTCTGCGGACATTCGGGAGTTAATTAAGATCTGAGCAATCGCGTCTTTAGCGGCTTGGCTCTCTTCGCGGTGATAGGCTTTTTCAAGAGCTTGAACAAAGTCTAGCGGGTGGTAGTAAGAAATATACTGTAGCGCATCAGCGACACTGCTGATCACATCCTGCTTGCGTATTACCGTCATTACATGCCTCGTTATAGTTATGCTTCCATTATTGGCTTGGCTTCAATCGTGTTTGTTGAGCTTATTGCTCTTTTGAGCTTCGTTTTTTATAAACAATTGTCGAACGGCTGATATCGACACACGAAATGCTGAAGTTGCCTACTTGTAAACCATCTCAAAACCCTATGAATAGAGGGAGTTTGGCTACACAGAGGAATATGATACTCTTGCTGCCCATGACATGCCATGCAGTGAACGATCTCTTTGTCACAAATTACACAAATGAACAACATGGACAATCAATTCATTGATTTTAAAGCGCTGGAATACGCACCAGAGTTTGCTCTTCACCTTTTTTCTCGCATTCAACACCAGCCTTGGGCGATGTTGCTGCGTTCTGCATCAAAAACGCATATCGATAGCCGCTTCGATGTATTGGTTGCCAACCCAATTGCAACGTTAGAAACCACTGCCGACAACACACAAGTTGAAACGCCATCGAATGCCTATTCAACTCAAGATGACCCATTTGCGCTGCTTCATCAGATGCAAGAACAGTGGCTTCCTCACGTAGAGTTAAATAAAGAATTGGATTTGCCTTTTGTCGGCGGTGCGCTAGGTTACTTCAGTTACGATTTAGGTCGCCGCGTAGAAACGATGCCAGAAGTGGCAGAAAAAGATCTCAACACGCCGGATATGGCGGTAGGTCTGTATGAATGGGCCGTCGTTGTTGACCACAAGCTTAAAAAAGCATGCTTAGTCGGTCAGAACATCGAGCAAGCTTGGCAATGGTTAAACGAGCAAAAAGCAGAACAAACCGTTGACTTCGCTTTGTCTGGTGCTTGGCAGTCAAACATGACAAAAGAGAGCTACGCCACTCGCTTTGACAAGGTGCAAGAATACTTGTTGAGCGGTGACTGTTATCAGATCAATTTGGCGCAACGCTTTAACGCACCGTATCAAGGCAGTGAGTGGCAAGCGTATCTAAAATTAGAGTCCGCCAACCAAGCGCCATTTTCCGCTTTTATCCGTATGCCTGAGTCTTCGATTTTGAGTATCTCTCCAGAGCGCTTTTTAGAGCTCAAAGATCGCGTCATTGAAACAAAACCAATCAAAGGTACTCGCCCACGCAGCGAAGATCCAAAGAAAGATAACGCTAATGCCCATGACTTGCAGACAGCGGAAAAAGATCAGGCAGAAAACCTGATGATTGTCGATTTGCTGCGTAATGATATTGGTCGGGTTGCATCACCGGGTAGCGTTCACGTGCCAAAGTTGTTCGATATTGAAAGCTTCCCTGCCGTGCATCATTTGGTGAGCACCATTCGTGCAAATTTGGATGAACAATACGCTCCTGCGGATTTGCTGCGAGCGTGTTTTCCAGGCGGTTCAATTACGGGAGCACCTAAAGTTCGCGCAATGCAGATTATTGAAGAACTGGAGCCGCATCGACGCAGCGCGTATTGCGGCAGTATTGGCTACATTTCACGCCATGGTCGTATGGACACCAGCATTACTATCCGAACTCTTGTAGCGGAAAAAAACAAACTTTACGCTTGGGCTGGCGGCGGCGTCGTGGCAGATAGCGATTGCGCCTCTGAGTATCAAGAAACGTTGGATAAGCTTTCAAAGATTTTGCCAGCGCTGCAATCGTAGATTTCAACCGCGGACAACGTCGCTTAATGCTAGTGACGAAAACAATCTAAAACGCCTCTAGAACGGATAATGCCGCTCGTTTAACAGCGAGTGGCATATTTCTGTATCTCATCACCCTGCACAGCGACGAAGGAGCGTGATACAGGTTCTTCTATTCAAGCACTTTGTGGTCAAATTTGTTTCATTACCCGCTCATCGTGCTGCTACTAGATTCTTAGTCTCGCCAAGGCTCGCTAGAATGACCCAAAAAACATCGTTAAATGATCGGCATTATCATGTACTTTAGCTTTTAGCCGTTGGCCAACAAAAATTCTTTTTTAAAAGGAAGCGTCTACTGCTCAAGCCACTTACACATAATCTGTTCAATATCGGTTGCGGTGTACGGCTTAGTGAGGATGTCGTCCATGCCTGAATCAATACACTTTTGACGCTCTTCGATGGTAGTGCCAGCGGTTAATGCAATAATAGGATGAGTAAAGCCACGCTCTCTCAGATACATCGTCGCCTCATAACCATCCATTTCAGGCATTCGGCAGTCCATGAATATCAGTTCGTAGTCTTTACTTTTCACCGCTTCTAATGCTTCTTTGCCGTTGGCTTTTAAATCAGGTGTAATGTCGAGTTTTTTCAGCATTTGAGTAACAATGACTTGATTCATTCTGATGTCATCAACCACTAATATTGAGCGTCCTGCTAAATCGCTTCGCTCTATGGTGACCAATTCCCCCTCTGCTGTGCCTTGTGCTTGCCCTTCCTCAAGAGGAATAGCAACTTTAAAAGTTGTCCCTTTGCGCTCTTCACTCTCAAAGCTAATTTGACCTTGCATCAAATCCACGAGATTTTTACAAATCGCGAGACCTAAACCTGAACCTTCAAAGCTGCGTTTCGCCGAGCGATCAACTTGGACAAATGGATCAAATAGTGACGGCTGTGCTTTTATTGGGATGCCAATACCAGTGTCTTCAACCTCAAAATAAGCCGTGCCGTTAAGCCATTCCACACGTAACACGACACCACCCAAGTGAGTAAACTTAATCGCGTTTCCCACCAAGTTAACCAAAATTTGTGTAATGCGCTCTAAGTCACCGACTAAAAATTCCGGGATCCCCAGCTTTTTGTCGATAGAGAAATGGATACGTTTTTCCGCAGCCTTAGCGGCAAATACACCCATGATGGCTTTTTCAAGCTCCTCCCAGGCAAAAACTTTATGTATGATTTCCATCATACCGGCATTCATCTTACTGAAATCAAGAAGATCATTAATGATAACTCTCAATAAGTCCCCTGATTGAGTCAAATTGCTCAAGTATTGACGCTGCTCTTCTTCTAATTGGGTTCGACTCAATAACTCCGCACTACCCAATACGCCATTGAGAGGAGTTCGCAGCTCATGGTTAATCATGGCGACAAACTCCTTCGTCGCTTTTTCTGATTCCTCAGCCCGCTTTCTCAGCTCGACCTCTCGCTCTAAACTTAAGTGTCGACCAATAACACCATGAACTAAGTCAGACACGAGCTCCATCTGTTTGGAAATAAAAGACTGATCGATTTGATCTTGCAACACAGAGAAAATCAACTCCCCAACCGTTTCCCCATCAATGATAACTGGCAAATGCAAATTCTCTCCCTGCCAATTAGGAGTGGTGAAAATCTCGTTGTTATGACGAAGCTGTAAGTGACCAAAGTGATGACGACGTAATGAGCTCAGCTTTGTAGCGTCAAGAAACAAGTAAGCCGCAGAAATGATCGAGTTAGAAGTGAGCTGCTCAATAAAGCTCGCTATCATTGCTTCATCGAACGTGCTCGATAAAAAAGTACGACCGAACTTAATCAACGTGGCATCAATTTGCTCTTCAAACTCAAACTTACGCAGATCCTTTTTAGATTTCAGCTCCAGCTTTTTCAATGCAACACTGAGTTGCTGGTTGGATTCATATAACTCTAAGCTTTTCTGTTCCAACAGCTGCTCAGCTGCTTTTCTTGATGCAACTTCTCGTTTGAGTTTCCTTTCTAATGAGGAACTTCCCGTCATATCGTTCTTATTGAGCCTCTAACCAAAAACGTACTTTGCTGCCATCTTCTGACTGGTTTTGATGTTTGATATGAACTACCTCACCAAAATGTGCAGCACAACCTTTTATCAATCCTAAGCATACGTGAGACATACATCTTGCGCTGTGGTAGTCAAATACCAATTGGGATTGGTTTTCACTAATGAAATCAAATTGCGGAGGGTTAGCATCAGGATAGAGCTTCTTAACTTCGACATGAATAAAATCTTCAACATGGCGAACAAATTGAAACGTCGTTTCACACTGTTGCAAACTGGCGTGACTAGGAATAGAGCGAAGTAAATTCAAAAAGACGCACTCTCCAAACACCTCTTGCAGTTGCTCGGGGGGAACACCAGATACTTTACTGAGATTCACGATCAACTTAACTAAGTCTTTGTGATCGTAACTACCAACAGCGGTGTAAACACCTTCATCGTTAGAAAGATCGAGAACTTGGTCTAACACATCAAGACCGAATTTCTCTTCCACTAACTCCATGAACTCGGTGAAAATAATCCCTTTCATTGGCCAATACTTGCCCTATAGTGACGTCCTAAAATAAAGAATGGTGTATAACCTTATAAGTTTCAAATTAATATGTTCAAGTAGAGTGAGACACACGACACAAAGAGGGAAAGTGCTGGCGAGTGTTTTAATGCGAATGCTTTATTTGGTAACCAGTAACGATAACGCCATACGCTTTGCCGTCTTTGAGTATAATAAATAATGGTTAGGCACGATAAATAAGGACTCAGTTTGGTTATCGACAAAACTCATTTACTACAGAACTTTCAATTTCGGCTTCCAACGGGCTACCACAAAGAGTCCCTTGCACGACTGAAATGGATGAAAGAAAAGTCCCTGAGAGATGCGGCAGTCTTAATCGGTTTTGTGGAACGCGATGACGGGTTACAAGTCATTCTGACTAAGCGTGCAGCCCACTTACGCCATCATCCGGGACAAATCAGCTTTCCCGGTGGCAAATATGAGCAGGAAGATATTCAGCTCGTGAATACCGCTTTAAGAGAAACCAAAGAAGAAGTTGGGATAGAAGATGAGCATATTCATGTGTTTGGTCAACTGCCTACACTACCAACGATTAGTCAGTTTAATGTGACACCTTTTTTGGCTTTTGTTTCTCCGGAATATAAAACGCATATTGACCCAAATGAAGTAGAGTCAGTTTTTGAGGTTCCTGCCAACCATATTCTGAACCCCAAAAAATTGTATAGCACCAAATTTGACCTAAAAAGAAGCAGTCATCGTGTATTTGCTATCCCATATAGACAGCATTTCATCTGGGGCATGACGGCACAAATTATCGAATCAATGCAAAAACATATTATTTCACATTAAATAGTTGTTGATATCGGTGCTTTTATAGGCGCGATCATTATGCGCATCAATATTAATAAAACGTTGCTTCATAAACATTCATTCACATTAGATTAATTTTCCATTTTCACCGCAAACGCTTGCGGTGAAATAAATTTATACAAACAGCCCTATTGATAAGTTTTTCTAATTTTACTCATTAGCAGAAATCACGAGTAGCACATCATTTTCGTGATAAAAAGCAGGTTTTTGACATATCATTCAATAAGCGTAAGCAATAAATGATTTAGATCTAATTTTCCTAGTGTAAAATCTTGCAAAATTACTCCCGACTTATTTCCTGTTCCCAAAATGAGTAACTAAAAAATGAATACAACTACTTCTGCGGTTTCTACCGCACAATCGTCTAGTAAGTTTTCTTACAAAGACTTTACCTGGTGTCTGTCCCTTTTTGGTACGGCAGTAGGTGCAGGTGTACTGTTCCTTCCTATTAAAGCAGGTGCAGGTGGCTTCTGGCCATTAGTAATCCTAGCCCTAATTGCAGCACCAATGACTTGGTTCGCACACAAATCTTTAGCTCGTTTCGTTCTTTCTGCGAAAAACCCTGAAGCGGACATCACCGACACAGTAGAAGAGCACTTTGGTAAGACTGGCGCAAACCTTATTACGTTCGCTTACTTCTTCGCTATCTACCCAATCGTACTTATCTACGGTGTTGGTATCACAAACACAGTTGACTCTTTCCTAGTTAACCAAATGGGCATGGAATCTATTCCTCGCTGGCTACTTTCTGGTGCACTTATTGCTGCAATGACAGCAGGTGTAGTATTCGGTAAAGAGCTTATGCTGAAAGCAACTTCAGCAATGGTTTACCCTCTCGTGTTCATCCTACTAGCACTGTCTGTATACCTAATTCCTGGTTGGAACACTTCAATGATGGAAGTGTCGCCTGACTGGGGTGCAATGCCAGCTATCGTATGGCTAGCAATCCCTGTTATTGTGTTCTCTTTCAACCACAGCCCAATCATTTCTCAGTTCTCTAAAGAGCAACGTCGTGTATACGGTGATGACGCAGTTAAGAAAACTGACGCTATCACTGGTGGCGCAGCAATGATGCTGATGGGCTTTGTTATGTTCTTCGTTTTCTCTGTTGTACTTTCTCTGTCTCCAGAACAACTAGCAACGGCGCAAGAGCAAAACATCTCTGTTCTTTCTTACCTAGCAAACGTGCATGAATCTCCACTGATCTCTTACATGGGTCCATTGGTTGCTTTCGCAGCGATCACCTCTAGCTACTTTGGCCACTTCTTAGGCGCGCACGAAGGTCTAGTTGGTCTAGTGAAATCTCGTTCAAAATCACCAGTAAGCAAGATCGAGAAGATGTCTCTAATCTTCATTGTAATCACAACTTGGATCGTTGCTATCGTTAACCCAAGCATCCTAGGTATGATTGAAACAATGGGTGCACCGATGATTGCGGCAATCCTATTCTTGATGCCAATCTTCGCAATGCAAAAAGTTCCTGCGATGGCTAAGTACAAAACTTCAGCACCTGTGCAAATTTTCACAGCAATCTGTGGTCTTGCTGCAATTAGTTCTGTAATCTACGGCGCTCTTTAATCATCTCTGCCCAGTGCAGTATGATTAATCCAAAAATATAACGATAAAATTAAGCCTCCCAACTCCCCTTGGGAGGCTTTCTTCTGAGGTAATCGATATGATTAGTGTTTTTGATATCTATAAAATCGGTGTTGGACCTTCAAGCTCACACACTGTAGGCCCAATGAAAGCGGGTAAAGAGTTTATTGATGATCTTCGTGCAATGGGAAAACTGCGCGACATCACTAAAATCACCGTTGACGTTTATGGATCACTATCACTGACAGGGAAAGGTCACCACACAGATATTGCTATCATCATGGGTCTTGCAGGCAACACTCCTGAGAAAGTTGATATCGATTCTATCCCGGGCTTTATCGCTCGTGTAGAAGAAACTGAACGCCTTCCTGTTGGCATGCACTGTCACACAGTATCGTTCCCACGTGAAGGTGGAATGAACTTCCACAAAACAAACCTAGAGCTACACGAAAACGGCATGCAGATCCACGCTTGGATTGATGACGAAAAAGCGTACTCAAAAACTTACTACTCTATCGGCGGTGGTTTCATCGTTGATGAAGAAAATTTCGGTAAAGAAGCTGAGAACCCAGTAAAAGTACCTTACCCGTTTACAACGGCAGAGGAACTGGTTAACCAATGCCACGAAAGTGGATTGTCCATCAGCGCACTAACCATGAAGAATGAGCATGCGCTTCATTCAGATGAAGAAACTCGTACTTATTTCGCGAACATCTGGCGCACAATGCGCGAGTGTATGGATCGCGGTATGAATGAAGAAGGTATTTTGCCTGGTCCACTACGCGTGCCTCGTCGTGCAGCAGCACTTCGCCAGCAGCTACTTACTTCAGAAAAGACGACAAACGACCCAATGTCTGTTGTTGATTGGGTAAACATGTTTGCTTTCGCAGTAAACGAAGAGAACGCAGCAGGTGGCCGCGTTGTTACAGCACCAACTAACGGTGCGTGTGGTATCATCCCTGCGGTACTGGCTTACTACGATAAGTTCATCCAAACTGTGACTGAAAAAGATTACATCCGTTACTTTGCGGCTTCTGGCGCAATCGGTGGTCTTTACAAGCGCAACGCGTCTATCTCTGGTGCAGAGGTTGGCTGTCAGGGTGAAGTTGGCGTGGCATGTTCTATGGCAGCAGCAGGCCTTGCTGAGCTTATGGGTGGTAGCCCAGAGCAAGTGTGTATGGCAGCAGAAATCGCGATGGAGCACAACTTAGGTCTAACGTGTGACCCAGTTGCAGGTCAGGTTCAGGTTCCATGTATTGAGCGTAACGGTATTGCGGCAGTAAAAGCAATCAACTCTACTCGCATGGCACTACGTCGCTCTTCAGCTCCAACTGTTTCTCTAGATAAGGTTATCGAAACCATGCTAGAAACAGGTAAAGACATGAACGCGAAATACCGCGAAACATCTCAAGGTGGTCTAGCAATCAAAGTGATTTGCTAACACGCCTTTCTGAATACCAATCAAAACCCGAGTCTGTGCTCGGGTTTTTTTATACCTAAAAAACCCAGGAAAATGCGTTATCAGGACAAGTAAAAAAAACCTAAAACGTTGAATATATCCAAATATTATGGATATCTCAGTAAAAAATCACATCTCTTCCCTAGCTTTATTGATAACGTAGCCAAAAATTAAACTTGGAGCACATCAACACATGATTAGGTTTGAAATTGGAAACCAAATCTGCGTTTGCTTGTCCGAAAACGAAATATCTCTAGAGCTCAATCAGTCACTCCACCACTCCATTCCTGTCAACCCAAATGAGTACGCCATTCTGTCAACTATCGCCACATACGGCAGTTTAAATACGCCGATTAGTCAGCGGTTAATAGAAAGCAAAATCACTCAACAATACAAAATGACACTGCCTGAAAATGGCTTTAAAAACGCGGTGGCCGCTCTAAGAAAGAAATTTCGCAAGCTCACGGAAGAACACTTAACCACTAACAAAAACATTATCGAAAACATTCACCGGACCGGATACTTCATCCCTTTTACTATGCAAAACAACCATCAGAATGGCATCGAACATCAACAGAAGATCAATCAATACACAACCAATAGTCTTCGAAAAGCACTTCGTATTTGCCTGCGTAATAAAAAGATCTATTCAGAAGCGATGTGGGTTGTGTTGATCACTGCGATCATTTTCTTTGCTATCTGTTACTACGCGATAAACAGCATCGTTAAACATAATTATCTGGATAACGCTTTCGAAATTGCAGAGAGCCTTTCCCGCAGGAGTTGCTTTGCTAATGAAAGCGAACTGAAGTCGCTATTTGATAATGTGAAGTTGGTGGAATCGAGCATGATGCTAGATCGTTTCAATATTCGATGCTTAGTCACTCCAGAAACCGTTGTCCCTGTCAGCAAAAAAGCCTTTGAAGAGTGGAGTAACAATAACAATTACACGACCCAATCATTTGACTTAAATAACGCAACTGTTTTGGTTCGTGTTAAAAACATTAACTTATCCGACAATGTTGAAAATCATATTTCACGTTTTTTTCTTTCCGGTATGAAGCTATCAACGAATACCGGAACGTCGTTAGAGATTGGTAACACCAATGAACGCTTTTTCAATTATCACGTAAAGAATAGTGGCTATAAAGAGGTGTATTACATCTCTGGACCGTTTCAAAGTATCATTCTACTGAGCTTACTTTTTCTCATTATACTGCGTCACCGCTCCCTACAAGCCTTTATGGCTTACTTGTGCGCAATTCGACAATTCAAAATAAAACTGGAGCCGATTTATAACACTTCGGCACAAAAGATTGTGCACTACGAAGCCCTCTCCCGGTTTAAGGTAAAAAATACGCAACGGTTTATTGAAACACTGATCCGCAATGGATTGCTGCTAACTCATACCTTACTGGTGATTGATTCCATCTACACCAAACAAAAAGCGTTGCCCATCCCTATCAGCATTAACGTTTGTCCTTCTTTGCTGCGAGGGCGTAACTTTTCAATCCTATATAGAGAGCTATCTAATCGGGATTGCCGTTTGCTGACAATCGAAATCACAGAAAATGCATCGATGTACTATACCTCTGAGATTTATGGCAATGTCGCGAAACTAAAAGCTCTGGATTGTAAAATCAGTATTGATGACTTTGGCACCGGTAATAATAATGTGGCGCTTATCAGCAAGCTGAATCCGGACTATCTCAAAATCGACCGAGAATTTGTTATTGGCCTAAAATCTGATGATAAAAAGATAGAAACCTTGCGTCAGTTAATTGCTATGGGCAATACGTATCGCTGCACGGTCATTGTTGAAGGCGTAGAAACGGCAGACAGTGCTCACTTACTCACAACATTGGGCGCATACATTCACCAAGGTTATTATTACCCTCTTCATTGCTAGCTTTTCTTCACTCGGTTAGTTACTTAAAATAGATTTAATACTCTATAAAAACTCGTGGTGGCATAACGGTATGCCGCCAATTTGTGATTGAGCGATGATTGCGATTAAACCCACCAAACTGAAAGATTTTTCAAGTTTGATGCAATTGGGTGTGCAAGAAGAGCAAAAAGGATTTTTTACACCGTTTGAAATGGCTTATCAAAAACGTAGTAAGTCAGAGGCGTTCTTTACGATTTATTCTGATGACCTATTAGTAGGCTATCTTGTTATCGATAAAGGTTTCTCCCAACATGCGCCGTTTGCTAAACGATACGAACTGGAGCTTAAATACTTGATGATTGATCAACGTTTCCAACGTCAAGGGGTTGGGAGTGAGGCATTGCGTAAACTGTTCCTTTATGCGTATACCATTAACCCTAAAAGCACCTCTCTTTGCTCCACTGTTCCACAAAGTCAGCAATACGCTATGAGTTTTCTTGATGCGTGCGGATTCATTAATACAGAGGAAACAACATTGGGTGATAATGAAAAAGAATGGATTCTACGACACCCATTAAGCTAGCAGGCGAAGCATAATCAAAATTGGGGCATTCAGATACAACAAAGGCAAGCTTCTCGCTTGCCTTTGTTTAATGCTCAATGGAAAGTGACTTATTCACCTTTGTAAATACAACCCGCTGTGCACGTTTCTTTGATTTCTACTTTACTTAGCAGTGGTAAGCTTGGCTTAAGCTGCTGCCAAATCCATTTTGCTAATACTTCGCTAGTCGGGTTCTCTAACCCTTCAATGTCGTTTAGGTAGTAATGGTCTAAGCGATTGTAAATTGGTTTAAATGCAGCTTTGATCTCTGCAAAATCCACTACCCAACCTGTATGTGGATCAACTTCACCTTCTACATAAAGACGAACAAGGAAAGAGTGTCCGTGCAAACGACCACACTTGTGACCTTCTGGTACGTGTGGCAAATGGTGTGCTGCTTCGAACATAAACTCTTTGTATATTTCTGAGAAATGGGATGACAACTTTGTAAACCTCTGTTTTATATAGAATTTTACAGTGATTAAATGGTGTAAATAAAAAACAATATACACACTTATATACACACTGTATTTTTTCGCACTCCCAGATATACACACAAGTTAGCGTGATTTAAGAAAAGTATCGGGCAGTAACGAAACGATGATGTGGCCATTATCGTCGGCTAAGAGGCAATGCGCAAGTTAGTAAAACTTCCATACATAGTATCTGAACACCCTCTACATCCCACAAAAAAAGGGAGCACTTACGCGTTCCCTTTTAATTAATAGATTAAAGCAATCCCGATCAAGAATCGTCTTTTTTACTAATGTTAGTAAACTTTGTTTCCTCTAGAATAAGGGCTGCTTTCATTACTGCGCACTGAATGAACTCTTTTGTGGCATCATCAAGAACCTCACATTCCATTAACTTGGCGATAACTCGTAAGTTGATAGTCAACTGCTCCATCATTAAATCCTCACGCACAACGCTTAGAAACAAGTTATAGCTACATCATGCATTAGTAGCTTACAGCAATATACTACATGATTGCTGTATATACATCCAGTATTGGCGTTCAGAAAATAAACTTTCGAAAACAAAAATAAACCATCAAATACAAATGCGTTTTCTATTTAAAACCTAAAATGATATGCTACAAAAAGCTTGACTATCACGCCTTACGGTAACTATTCTATTCGGGCAATGGCAAAATCCGTTGTCGGGATTAGGAACCCCGCAATTACAAAGGCGTGATAACGCCAGCTTTATGCTGGTTTTTTATTGCGTGATTCAGTGCACCCAAATTATGGTGGACTGGATGAGGGCGCTTCGGCGCGCCGTTTCCTTTGTAGCGGTAGTTCCTAACCTTGTTCAGTTCACCACCAGTAGATTAGGAACCTCTTGGTGGTGATTTAAATATCATTACAAAGGAGGCGACTATGCCAGCACAAACTACACTTCCAATCGAACAACATCGCCCTGAAGATCTCGTTTTCGTGTCTAAAACTAACGCTTTAGTTACCGATTCATTTCTGGTGGCTAAGTACTTTAACAAACAACATAAAGACGTGATTCGTAAAATCAGAAACTTGGAGTGCTCGCATGGTTTTACAGGGCGCAATTTTACGCTTTGCCACAAAAACAATGAGTTACAGAACAACAAACTCCAACCGTTCTATCAAATGACGAAAGATGGGTTCATATTCTTGGTGATGGGCTTTACCGGAAAGAAAGCTGCCATAATCAAAGAAGCTTACATCAATGCTTTTAACTTAATGGCTGAGAAGCTAACCAAGCAGAGTGAAAACTCCATCGACTTCAATCCAAACCTGTACAAAGACTTCGTTGACTTGAAAGAACATGTAAACTTTAGAGTGTTAATTGACGTGGTCGCTGGACGAGCAAGCGGACTCCAGTTTGTGCCCGATGACGCTTTTGTGTGTAATAAAGAGAAGCTTATGCACTACATGAATAACAGCCAAATCTTCACCAACCAAGACATTATTAAGATCAATGCTATTGCAGCTAAACGTCTTAGCTTGATGTAAAACACAATAAAGCCAGCTAAGAGCTGGCTTTATTTGTACCAACCTAGATGTAATCTGTCAGTTTTTCCCTATATGACTAGATCTGACAGGTTGCATTAAATCGGTTCTGTCTATCGACGTGTCAGCAGCTCTTGGCTGATACTATTCATTGTAACAACCTTTTGGTTCGCCTATTTTTTGAGTTCAGGTTTTTGCTCTTTATAGTTATAACTAACCCCCCTTTGTTTGAGCGAATTGAATCAGGACAATGAAAAAGTTCCAATCTTCAAAGCGTTATCACACAACTATATGCTTTCAAAAAGTCAATTTTATTAGTGATTTCGAGGGTTCTTAAAAAAATACGCTCAGTGTCACATAAGCAGTAATGACTCAGTTTTTCCAAATCTGTATAACACTAATTTTACCTCAAAGAAAACAATGAAATGGCAAAGTTAGGCGTATGTGATATCAACAATCTGAAGCTTAGCGAAAAGAGTAGGCGTGCCGTCGCTGACATAAAAGGCATTATGGCGTCAGGTAACTTACTCAATGGAACGTTAGCTTCAACCCCTTTCTATAACATATTTGGAACTCCGAGTGTCACTACTAGCGCTTTCGAGAAGTTTATAACCATCAGGGAATACGATTGGGAAGCGTTCGGAGGAGCAATGCTAGGCGCATCGAAATTTACACGTAATAAGATATTTAATATTGCATATGAGCAGGAGATTTACACGTATGGTGAAGAACGAAAATTTTGGAACTGCGTCAGTGAAGTATCCAAGTAAAGCTATAACGTTATGTCTTCTTTTGTTTGGCTGTGCCTCTGTTCTGGATAGTGAGACGGCAGAAAAACAGTGGCAAGAGAGATTCGATTACTGCGAAGAGATTGCGAATGAAAATCGAATTACTATCCCTGATTCTTTATGGTTTGATTCTCTGAGTGATGATGATAAAAAAACGACAATAGGCTATTTAGCGAATTATACAGATCGAATGTGTATGAAGGACGCGACCGCTAAACTAAAAAAAGCGTTAGTAGCTGAGGATAATAAAGAAAAGCTCAATTATTATTCAGTCGATTTAACTCCTCTTGAGAAGCTAGCTTCGGATCGTGTTAAACATTTAGACGAAAAAGAGCTTACGCAACTAGCAGAGCGGATGAATCAGCCATTTAATTTTCGCTACGCTTTGCTCGATAAAGGGCTTTATCCTGAGATGTAGTCAGTCATGAAAGTCGCATTATGAGTGTTGGTTGTTCTGTCTGCCTTGTTACAAAAAATAATAATGTCGAAGGCGCCCCTTCTAGCTCTTAAAGCACAAGGACTGGACATTGGATTGATAAAATTTCTATATTTATTAATCACTTATGAACTTATAATTTAGGAAGGTGGCTGGAAAAATATTTTCCTACGGGTTGTTCATGGGAATGCCCCAAAGTGTTTTAGGTCAGTTTTTCTGTACAGCGTTCATTTTAGTATTTGACTTATTTTCCTTATGTCAAAGCTCTAGCAATACGGCCAAATTTGCTTAGCCAGTACAACCACTACACACTAATCAATTCAAAGAGACTCATATCATTGATTAACAGCCGCTTTCTAGTAAAGTAGTTGCAATTAAAAAAGAACGATCTAGCTCCTGGGGGGGGCATCTAAGTGCTTGTTAGTATTGAGAAGCTGTTAAATTCACTTCAGCATCGTGTAGATAAAAACATTGATGAAACGCTCTACCAAAATAAGGCGTTCCTCTCAAGTAAATGGAACCTTTTAGAGCACAACATATTACGTTGGTCTCAAAGGCATAGTTATTACACCTTTCTCACCTTCGTCTTAGCTAGTTTACTTGTAGCCAATTTATTGCTTTGGAAAGAAGAATTAACTCCATTTGCTATCGAGTATTTTCCTAATTGGAGAAGACTAATCGACTGGCAAGGTGGTTTTCTTGCTGGTCAGTTAACCATTGTCGGTGTTGTATATCCACTTGTTATTGGTTTGATTGGTGTACTTTTTCAGAATAAGTCAGCTAAGAAGACATTGTTTCCTATTTATCAGCTGTACTCTGGCTTCATGTTTGCTGGTTTAAGTGGATTATTTTTGTCCATATTTATAATTGTGGGCTACTTCCTCAGCGCTAGTATGGATAAGTCAACTTATCTAGCGATTTGCATAGCTACCGCGTTATGGTTGGCATTTAATGTTTTATTAACGAGTTGGTTTTTTACAGCTACATTCATGATGTTAGATGAAACGAAACGTGACAGGATAGTTGTTCGATTCACTATTCATGAGCTATGTGAGGCTGATATTAGGTACAGGATTCATGAATTATTACTACAAAACTCAGTAAAAAATAATCTTCTGGCTAACCCAGATGAGGGCGTACTCAAAGTAAGCACCTATAATTTCTCTGATGATAAATACAATGAAATTATGTTTCCGTCACCAGATCCAATTCGAGTAACTAACGTCTACTTTTCAATCATCAATGCAATAATTCATTACCAAGTTAAGAAGCTCAAAGTGCTTCGTTGGCTTAATCGCCAGAGTTTGGTGAAGAGGCTAGTTTCGAAAAAAGGTTTTAGCTGGCTCCATTTAGATTTAAATGCTGAACCAGAATTTGTACTACAACCTATTTGGACTAAAGAAAATGAAACAGGTCTAGTAATTGTTAGGTATTCTGGTTTCGATCTAAGTTGGTTATCTAAGGTATTGATTAAATTAAGCTTTACAATCAAGAAAAACAAAGATAATGATGAAAGAAGCCTAACTTCCATGATGCTGGGCTTAGTTGGCTCAGCTAATGATTCGATTCGAGAAAAGAACATAGGAGAATTTAAATACGCTTTAGACAACATCGTGAAATGGCATATAGAGATTGCTTCTGCATTAAGCTTTATTAACGATAATAATGAAGACGATAATTGGCTTTTGTTGCCAACAACTAATTTTTTCAGTAGGAGCTATCTCGATGAAATTTTGACAGAATATTATCAAATTGCTAAATCTGCTGTCGAACTAATTCCTGAAAATATAGAATTCTTTGACGAAGTCATTTATTTGCATAAACGACTATTTTCAAGGCGGGAAAAACTGGTTAAGCGTGAAGGGTTTTTATTGATCCAAGGTAGTTACTTTACTTGGTCATTATTGATGGAATGGCGTTCATATAGCTCTTCCTCGTCAGATATGCGCGTAGCAAATAAATATGAAGACGTACTTTTTGATTTTGTTGGGTCGTGGGAGTCTTGGCTGGATTATATTGAACCGAGACGTAAACGACTTGATAGCCTAACTGATTCACTACCATTGTTCCTTACCCATTTAGAATTTACAGCGCATACCGCGATAACAGCTTTGAGGTATAACAATGACGAGGCTGCTGGGTGGGGTGTTGACATGCTGAACAATTGGTGTGAAAAGCTTTCAGTTAGAGATTATGGTCATGGACTAGAAGAATATAGATGGCACTCTGAATTAGTGACTCATGATATGTTGCTTAAAAGCTTAGATGACAAAAATTGGATTGTGATCTTAAATGGTCATCAGTTTAACCTTAAATCAGCTTTTAATATTGCATTTGAGAATGCAGCGTTTGACCTTAGAGTTATTACTGCTTGTTACATGTTGCTAAAACCGAACTTAAATGATAATGAAAAAATAAGACAATACATTAAAGCGTTACTTTCTAACGCTGCAATTCACCCAACAGGTGCAATTGGTCGAAGACCTAAGTCTATATCCAACGCTAGTGACGTAGTTGGAGCGTATATTAGGCATAGGGATTATCCCAATTATGAAAGCGGTAGCTACGGCTCATGGATTTCAAGAGTACTTGAGTCCTTTGGGCGAGTTAATGAAAAGAGAAGAGTATCGGGTCGTATCTATTCAGGTTGGGGACGTAACGACGCTCAAAGTATGAATATTGCTTATGTTGAGATAGCCGTTTCCTTTTCAAATAGCCAATGGCAACTGGGACGTAAATGGTTCGATATTGTTTTTTCGGATGCATTTCGCCTTCAAGACCAACAATCCCTTGTTCGTGACTTACAAGAGTGGCTTAGATTGGTTGACGAAATCAAAGAACCATTCCTCATCTCTAGAGAACAATTTGATAGTAACCTAGGTAACTTTAAAACTTCAATTCAACAAGTTATTGACCAACTAAACCAACGGCAGAATCAGTTAGTTGCAGAGGCAGATATTGACGAAGATCTGCTAACTAAATTTGGCATAGCTTGTTCCAAGGCTTTTATAGGCGACGACGCGAACTTCGAGTTTCCTATAAATTTATTTAAATCGGTTGGTTTTAACGGCAATCCTGTGGAAGAAACCTTGTATAAATTAAATATACAGGGATATCTTAAAGAAAATATTGCAAAAAACATTGAAACCAATAGAGCTGTCAACGAGGAAAGTTGGCTTAAAGAATCAACCAGAGATAATGTTGAATTAAATATTCTAAGAAAGCTATTGCAGTACAAAACTTCTGATTCAAAAGTCTATACCAATGCAGAAAATAACATTTTCGACATTTCTAACTTTTCAAAAGATATTACAAATCCAGTTTTGTTTTCAGGAAGCTCAGAGTTGAATCAATTACTTCGAGAAGCAAGATACAAACCAGAAATAGCTAATAAGTTTGACATTTCCTTTATTGATGGCTTCGGAAATAACTATATCTGTAATCTGGGTGATATAATTGTATATAGTCTTCATTTTTCGGACGTAAACTTCAGTTTACTGACAACTAGAGATTTATTCGAATCAATCGTATTTGGCAAGGTTATGGATAATCAATTTATAAAAGTAAATTATGTGCCATCTCAAAATGAAAATGTCGGTGAATTGTCGATAAATTATTGGATGAAAGTGGATTTAGTGGATGAGCTACCTTGTATTAAAACTGAAATAAAGAGCATAGATAAAGAGTGATGCTATAAACAGGTAGTGAAGTGTGTGCGTAACAGAACTTATGGTTGCTCAACTTACTTTTACTTTATCTGGTGAGATAGAGCAAATAATCTATCTCACCTTTGTCTAATTGTGAGTGACAATACCAGTAGTTCAATCTAGTCAACTAGCCAGAGGACGTGTATGAGTTACTGCATTGTACCTAGAAACTTCTTAGCACTTTTGAGCCTCATACTCTGCGAATTTCCGCTATCGCCGCCTTGGTAGTTACGCTGCGGTAGCGCACAATGCGCCACCAGCTAAACCCAAAATCATTACTGTTAAAATGCTTTTACTAGCAGTCATTTTAGATCTCTCCATACTTCTTTTCTAAGCACTCCAATAGTGCTACCAACTCTGTTGCTCTTGCAGCAACTTTATATATTTCTGATTATAGTGCGCACCATTCTGTGATTTACTCGCCATTTTGAAATGTTGCTTCACTGAACGGCTTAAGACTTCGGCGGTAATCGGGTTTTGTCTGCCCCATTCCGAACGGTTGAACTCACGGATCTTGTTAAGCACATTTTTACGTCCATCACTATCCTTAGTGCGTACCGCCAGCCAATAAGCATTCATTAAGCTTTGACGACGACGAGTAACTTGACGTTCGTAACCTTTCAATGCGCTGTTTGTGTCGTACTGCTGAACCAGTCGAGCCGGAGTAAAACCAAGCGCTTGTTGAGCATGTTCAAACAACGTCACATCATCAATGATAATTTCACCATTTCGGTTTGTGACAGTGCCACTTTCTGAAGCGTATCGCGCAGTTCTAAAAACGTCCTTCATCCATTTTGGAGTCATGTATTCCATGCCGCGCAAGTATTGGCCTTCTGTCATGTAGTCCAGACCACGCGCCCAAGATACGGCAATACCAAATGAAGCACCTGCCGCCTGTTGAAGAATGTTTTCTGCAACACCAACATTATCTTGTGCGTCTGATTCTTGAACCCAAAGGCGAAGCAAGTCAATGTTGATGCGGCTTGAAACGCTAGGCATTGAACCGTAATACAAGCCTTTCGCAATATCTTCTCCGAACGTCTTAGCAAGTAGCGCTTTTAGCTCTGTCTCTGCGTCCCAAGGCTCATTGTCATCACCTGCCACTGCATAGGCCATATTCGCAAGTGTCGCGATTGTTGCGACTGGTAGAGCGTTTAGACCGCCAATGGCAAACGTAACGGCAAATGTGCCAAGCAACTGCTTACGCGCTTCCTTTCTCACCTCTGGCGTTTCGCCTTTAATTGAATCAAAGAAACGGCTAAACAAGTAGTAAGTCATGTTTTGGCTGTACTGTTTGAACTGCAATGCTACTGCCGCAACGTCACCTTGCATGAATCGAGCGCGGTTACGGCTCGAATAGTCAAAGTGGCTATCCCAAGTCGCTTTAGTTGCGTAATCAAGTGACTCTTGTTTGCTTAGTCCGTTCTTCTTCGCCATACGGTAAGCAGTGATAAAACAAACCTCACGGTTCATTACTTCGGCCCAATGGAAAGGCGCACCGATTAGTTGCTGTGCTCTCGCCCATTTGCCCGTATAGTTTGACGACTCTTGTTCTGCCATACCTGTTAAGTCGGCCATTTGAGTTACGTCTATAGCACCAATTTTGATCGCGTGGCGTAATGCCTCTTTCTCATCTTGGTTAAGTACGTCGCCCAAAATGCCGTTGGTCATATCCATATCGCCACGCAAGCCAGCTTTTGATTTTTTAGCAACGAACGTCTTAGCAAATAGGCCAGATAGACTTGCCATTTCTGCCGCGGTTTCCTTAAAGCCAAAACGTGAACCAATGTAAGGCAAAGCAATCTGCCAATTTTGGGATAAGTTGACCATTGCCGAAGCTGGTGAAATACCGATTTGCCAGAAGAAGCCAAAACCAGTTAGCGCTTGCGCCCATTGTGCGCGTTGTGGGTTCATCATCCATTCGTGGCGTTTAACCATTTCGTTATACAAGCGTGACGCTGACACGTTATTGCTCTTGTCCGTAGCAATCTTCAACTCTTCCATTAGATCGGTGAAGCGCTTCTCTGTTTCTAGTCGCGCTTGTTGGTTCGCTTGGCGAACACCCTGATCTGCTAACACACGAGCCGCATCCTCTGAATAGCCAGCTACACCTTTACGGTGAATGAATGATTTACGAATTGAGCGATCAGGCATGGTTTGCAAATACATTTGGTAGATTTCATCAGTTAACTGATCTTTTACCTTGTCATTAGTTTGCACACCTGAAATCGCCTTAATAATATCGCTCACGAATGACGCGCTAGCACCATTTAGGCCGCGACTCTCTTGGATTTTTAGACCAAAGCGCACTTGTCCAACTTCTAAGTTCGCATTCTTATCATCCTGAACTTTGTAGCCAGCCGCCTGAAGCTTTTTAACATCCTTCATCATGGCGCTTTCAGTCTCATACATTTGGAATACACGCTCACCGCTTGAGTCAACGGCATCGATCCAATAGTTACCAAAACGCGCCAACGGCACATAGAAACCAAGGCGTGATTTTTCCATCATGTAACGATGGTAAGTGTTCTCACCTGCTCGTTTGTGACCAGCCATCGCAAGATCAGTAATGCGCTCTTCTAGCGCCTTATCCATTTCCTCGCGTTGGCTAATGTAGTGATCGCGCACATCGGTAAAGACTTTTTGAGCATCTGGCGAAAGCTGTAGGAACTTCTCACGTAATGCCTTGTGTTTAAGTCTTAGTTTCGGCTCGTTCTTAATCTCACGCTCTAGCGCTTGGCGTTCTTGCCAAATTTCGGAACCGCGCTTAGTTTGCGAACCGCCGTACTCTTGGTAAAGCTTCGCTAGTGTTTTGAGTAGCGCTTTCTTCTCATCAGTTTGGTCAACATACTCTTTTGACGGGTCAACATCGGCCAACGTCGCATCGTGCAACAAACTAAAGGTAGCTTCGGCGTCTTGTGGCTTATCCTTACGGAACTTATTCAAGGCATCAGCTTGTTTGTGAACTTTCTCAATCAAGTCTGTTTTGCGTGTAGTAAACAAATCTTTGTTGTTTACATACGACTCAAGAATGTTGCCAACCTCACGGCTTACTCGTTTTCTACCTACTTCAGCCATTTGGCGTAGGTTTAACAACGCCCAACCACCATTTTTAAGCGCATCAAACTGCTTGCTAATAAATGGAACGTTGATCTTGCCAAGCATTTGCTTGTAGAAACTCTCATTCTTCGCTGCCAACGCATCAGCAATGCTCACAATTGGATCGCCTTGCTGCGCCAAATCCTCATCCATGCTTGAGATTGTTTGGCTAAAGCGCACAACGTTAGAAAGCGTGGTCATTCCGTTAGGTTTTCGAAGGTCGCTATCCACGTTGTTGATCATGTTGCGCACTTCTGAAAGCGTGATTTTCTCTGCACTCAAAATGCCAGAACGACGCAATGCACCAAGCACCCAAGACAACACTTTGTCTAAGATTCGTTGAGAAACGCTAGATTCTGTTTCTGCAATCTTAGCGATCACCTCTTCCGCTTTTACGTCTTCCGGTGCGGTTCGATATGATTTATCAACCTCGGCAAAGATGCCTTTCAAAGAGTTAACGTTTCGTAGGCTGTTGACCTTCTTGGTTAACTGCGCTTGTTGAGCAACGTCTAGGTTTGCGTATAGGCCATTGTGAGCAATAAACTCATGGCGCAAAGTGCGGCGAACGTCAGCAACGTTTTCCAAGTTTTCTGCCACCAGCACAACACGGTTATCACCGGACAACCATGCGCCTTTAACAATCGCATTGGATTCAGTTTCAACCAGTTCATGCAGATCGGCCATAGTTGGCACAACCATTACATTCGCACCTTTCAAACCGTCGTATTGGTTAATCCAATCTTGAGCGGCTTGAGTAACCTTTTCAGGCGATAGGCTGGTGGAAGGCTTTTTGTTGACTTCGCTGGCCTTGCTGAAACGAATATCGTCGTACTGATCGTTCGCTGGTTTTTCAATGACAATAATCTTTGTTGCTACGTTCGTAGGGTTCAAGCTGTTCTTGAATGCGCCAGCGTCTAGGTTGATCTCTTCTGCACCAACTTCATCTAGGTAACGACGGAAGTTTTTATTTGTTGTGTTGCCACGATTACCAGCCATTGAGCTAGTGATAGCAACCAACTTACCGCCATCTTTTAGCATCGTTAGCGCATGGTTGATGTGGTGAATATCTGCATCGTTACTAAATGGAGGATTCATAACAATGCGGTCATAGATTTCACCAGCGTTATATTCCAAGAAATCACCAGCAACAACGTTGTGCCCCTTCTCTTCAAGTAATTCGCTTAGAGTGAAAGCAAGTTCACCAACATCAAGATCTACGCCATTTAGAGCCGCAATTTGATCGGCAATGTGACCCATACCAGCACTTGGCTCTAGCACTTTCATACCTGGTTTAATATCGGCTAAATCAATGAGCTTTTTCACTTCTGCTTCAGGAGTTGGGAAGAAGTCATTAAACGCATTACGGTTACCGCGTACAGTTTCCTCAATCTTCTCTGTGAGTTTTTGTAAGCGTGTTTTTTCTTTCTGCGTTGACATTTTTCCGTTGTTCGCTTGCTCATATTCACGCAAGGCTTGGCGCAACGTGATATCGCCTTTAATACCCATGCGAATTAAGCGATCTTGCGACTTGAATAACTCGTTGATGTGCTCGACACGGTAAACAGTGTTTGATTTGCTACGCGCTAGCTGGCGCAATTTAGGAATAACTTTATCCCAACGCGCACCATTCAAGTTAACGCTCTCGTGCTCCTTCAAGCCTTTAATGTTTGCTCGAATAGATTTAGCCGTCATCTTGTAACCGTCTAGGTTTTCGATTTCTCGCGCAATGTATTCAAGTGACGCTGGCGTACTCTTCGGCGCTGGAAAACGAACGTAACGAGCAACCTGATTAAACTTAGTTTCTGGTTTTAAATGCCAGTTGCCTTGCTGATCTCGATACGCTAGTTTTTCTCGAACATCTTCAGGCATATCCCATTTAACACGGTTCATAACGCTTGTTAGTTCTTCAAGCTGGCTGATATCAGTCAAGTTGCCTAGCAGTAGGAACTCGCCAGATTCAACGCCATCGGCAATCTTACGCAAGATATTCGCTTGCGCCTCTTGCTTATCTGCTCGTGCCGCTGCGCTTGCTGCCATGGCTGCGCGACGAGAAGTATTAGTCAAACGCTGTGCGTTGTTTGACTCATCAGCTTTCGCCTGTAGTGATGCCGCTTTTTCGCGTAGAGCTTCAACTTGCTTCTCTTTTTTCGACTTCGTTTTCTCTTGATCGCGTTGTTTAACTCGTTCGCTTTGATCAACGTTCAAGCCGCCCATTACAGATAGGAAATCATCACGCGCTTGTTCAGATTTAAAGTCAAAACGAGCTGGCAAGTTTTTAGGTTTGTAAGCTCGTGCGTACCAACCGCCTAGCTGTTTCGCCTTGGCTCTCATATCGTTGAAAGTATCGCTATCAACTTCGCTAAACGCAGCGCCATAGCGTTGTTCACCTTTAGCTTCGTTGAGAACATCGACCTTGCTCAACTCGATAGTCCCGTCAGTTTCAACGGCCTTAACTTCAGCTTTTCGCTCTAGTTCGCGCTTTTCTTGCTCTGCTAGTTTGCTTAACTGATTTTCAGTGTATAGACGGTCAAACTCGGCTAGCTGCTGGTCATTGAAAGCATCAATAGTGCCGCCGTTAGCTCGTGCGTAGGCTTGGAAATCATCAAGTGTTTGAGGATTATCAAGAGCCTTTTTCTTGCGCTCGGCTTCCTGCTCACGCTCGATTGCTTGTTGTTTTCGTTTCTCAGCAAGCTTGTTGTAGTCAGCATCACTCATTTCAGAAAGAATGTTGCGCATAGCTGAAGGTGATTTAACTACAAACATTCCACCATCAGACTGAATAGCAGCAAACTGGTTGCCGATATCTTTAACCGCTCGCTTAACTAGATCGTCTTTACGCAAGCTTGTATCAATCCATTGGCCCATTTGAGCAAAGAAATTGCCGATAGCTGGCTTCGTGAATTGGCTAAATTCTTCCTCTAAAGCCGGAACATCATCAATGTAGTTATCGATCAGCTCAATTGCCTCTTCCTTGGTGTACTCGCCACTTTGAAGCGCGTTGATAGCTTTTAGATATTCACGCGCTCCACTTGGGCGAGAACGGCCTTTTTTAGCTTTAGACGCATCAGTTTCGTTGCTGGTGGCCTTGCTAGATTTTAGTTTGCTTCCTTTTGGTGGCGTTGGCTCTGGCTTGTCGTCACTCAGATAGCTTTTTGCCAAGTCGATTGCTTTTTGGCGATCTGATTGATATTGGCTAGTGATCCAATTGCTGAATGAATACAAGTCGTGCGTATCCGCGCCAGCTTCTTCCATTGCTTTAGATACTGCTTTCCAAGCTGGTTCTAACTCGTAGCTCTTGACGCGATAAGTTGGGTTTTCTGCGTACTTATCTGATACAGCTTGAAGAGTATCAATGAGCGAAGGCTCTTGCTTATCTGCTTTTGTATTGGTTTTGCGCTCTTCTAATTTGGCAATATCACCTTCTAGCTCTTCATCACTAAGTAGTGCGTCATATTTTGATAAGCGTGTTTTCAGAACGTCACCAAGGCGAAACAAATCACCTAGCTTGCCAGTAAAGTAAATCTTGCCTGCTGAATTGATATATTCCGCAGCATCTTGCAAAACATTCATTTGTTCAGGCGTAGGCATTTGACCGCGCTCAAGGCGTTGCTCAACACTAGGCCAAATATCAACGGCTTTCGCTGTCTCTTCGCGCTCTTCGACTAAAAGTGATTGATCAACAATACCTTTGCTTTGGGCTTTTTCTGCTTCGCTCTGAAGGTAAGATTCATTGCTTTTTACAATAAGGCTTATATATTTATCCGCTGCTTGATTAGCTTTTCCAATAGCATCCATCAAGCGCATATCGCTACCTTTGCCATAGTCAAAAGTAGTGACCGGTTCCTCTTGTTCCGCTAGTCGGATTTGTACCTGTTTAAGCTCTTTATCTTGAGTGACGTAAACCGTTCTCTCGCCAATAGTTGCGTTCCACTTTTCGACTTTAGGCGTCAACGTTGTGGTATTACCGCTGCGCTTAACGTCCACTCCATCAATACCTTGACCTATTTTAAGGGTAGGTTTCTTGGCTTTTTTGCTATCAGCTTGAGCGTTTACTTCTTTGTCCAACCAGTTCAGATCATCTTTTGTACCCTTGCCTTCCAAGATGTTCTTGATGCGTTGTTCACGGTTAACTTTCTGACGGCCTTTAATTGCGATTTCAGCTTGAGCTTTACCAAGTTGACGGCCAAGCTCTGAACGTTTTGCAGCTTCACCAGATTGGTAAACATACTCGTCGCCAGTCTGTGGCAACTCTTCACTGTATGACTCAACCTCTTGAGACTCGCGCTTATCAAATTTCTTTTGAATACGAGCATTGCGATTAGGTTGGCGCTGTTCGACCTCTTGGATTGATGCGAAAATAGGCTCTTGAGCAACTATATAAGGCGCACGATAACGCTCCTGCTCTGTTTCTACAGGATTTAGGTCATATTCATTCGCTAGCTTGGTGAATCGCTCATCACGATTAACGTCTTTAGGATTAACGTCAGACCATCGATCAAACTCAACTTGTGGTGCGTCATAAACTCGTTGATTCTCGATACCCGTTGCTAACGGAGTAACGTCACGCTCACCGTTTGGTTTATGTCCACCAGCAAACGAGTTGGTTTGAGCTTGTTGTCTCATACCTTGAAGAACACGCGCCTGATTGCGTTGAAACTCTGGCGTTTCCTCAACGTTTGGTTGATAGCCATTGGTTCGAATGCCGCGAATCTCTAGTTGCTGTTGAGCATTGCGCTCTTGAGCTTGCTGATCACGCAGAAAACTCTCTTCATCAGTTGGGCGTAACTGATCGATTTGTTTTAGTTCTTCGGAGTTAATAACACGCTGTAAAGCACTGATCGCTTGCTCTTGGCTCATGCTGCCATCACGACGTGTTTTTGCAATCTGAAGCACTGCTGCTGGCGAGATTTCCATGGCGCGTTGCAAGCCTTGTTTAAAGTTTTCGTCTTGCGCTGCAACTTCATCGACAAAGCCAAGCTCACCACGTTGAATTGATTGGATCAATTCCAACTTATCTCGTTGAGCATCTTGAGAATGGTATAGCTCTGAATCTGCCATTACTTCGCCAGTTTCAGGATCAAACATTTCTGCTTGAGCAACTTCATTATCAACTGGTGATTTTTGTTTCTGCCCAATAGCACTTAAGAACTCATTGTAAATTGAATTCATTGAGCGATGCGCCGCTTGACGTTCTTCAATGGATAGATCTGTATTAAGAGTTGCCAAGTAACGACTCATATCTTGGCGCAATTGCTTCGCGTAATCATTACCTCGGTCTTGTTTTTCCCAAGTTTTGATTGCGCTGACAGCTTGCTGGCCGTCACGGATTAGATCGGCATGATTATCTGAAGAGAACAGGTTAACAGGCGCTTGCTCTTGCTGTTTTGCAGCTTCAGAAATTGGTTGTTGTGGTTGCTTTTGCTGTGGCTGTACTGGTTGTGGCTCAACACTTTGTTGTGCTTCCGCTTGGTCTTCCGTTGCATGACGCTCTGCTGCTGGTGGCACTTTACCCATTGCAGCACCTAACGCTTGATGTGCTAAAGCCGTAGATTCGTTAACATCAAAGCCCATAGAAAGAGCGCGGTTCTCAATCTTAGGTCTGAGAAGAGCCTCAATCTCTTGATCGGTTTTACCAACTGAGCGCAATTGCGAAATCACTTCTGGATTGATCGCTTGTTCAATCTTGGTTTCAAAGTTACGACGGCGGTAACGACCAGCCACACCACTAGGCACACCAAAGCCACCACCGATCAAACCACCGACTAAACCAGATTCAAGCGCAGCCGCGCCAACGCCTTCAGAATTGTCGCCTTCAACGTCCATTTTTTCCTTGGTATGAACGTTAGAGCGGTATTGTTCAACGCCACCTTGTACGGCCTCGGTGCCACCTTCAGCAAGTACACCTTTACCAATAGCCCCTTTGATTGTTTTGCCTAAACTACCTTTTAGCAGTTTAACCATTGCCTGATCACCTACCGTTTCACCGATCAGGTTGACCATGCCTAAAGTAAGATCGTTTTTAATTGAATCCCCGACCTCTTGGGCCAATCGAGTACGAGCGTTGTTTAGCGCCTCTTCATCAGAGATATTTTTATTCGCTTCTTCGGCCACATAACGCTTGAACTGTGGAGAATCCATTAATTCGTGATAAGGTATGTTCTCGATTTCTCGTTGAACATTTAAGGCTTGACCACCGTTACCAGCCGCTAAGTTTAGAAGTGCGTTTGTACCAACGTTGGCACCTCGGGACACTGCTGCGCTGCGACCAGCCATTGACGCTGCTTTACCTACTGCACCTGCTGGCAACATCGTTACAGCCATACCACCTAGCACATTAGACGCAGTGCCTAGCCATGTACGCCAATCTTTAGCACCTTCGCCAAAGCTCATATCATCATTGATAATATCTTTCGCCATGGCTTCGCGCATTTCAGGCGATAAAGTTTCGTATTGCTCATTGGCCCAATTCTCTAATGAGCTTGCTGCCTTTTCTGCACCAACGAAATTCGCAGCACCAGCCAAAGTTTGCAAAGCGCCTTGTTGAGCCATATCAACAACGTCACCAAACGTTGATGTGTTTTGATTGCGTTCCCTTTCCTCAACTAGACGCATCGCCTCTCTGAAATCCATCGATATCCCCTCTTATTCTGCATAGGAAATAGACAGGGGAAGTATAACCCCAACCGCACCGTTTGGGGATTTTTGTTTGCAATCGATGAATTAACGATTAGCCAAACCTAAAGCCATGTAGCGTGCGACTGGTGGCGCATTTTTACGCTGCTCTTCTACTCGTTGAGCTTGAGTTTTTAAGTTCTCTCTGGCGTTACTTGTTAGCTTATCAGCGGCGCTATAAAAACCACTGTAGTTAAGCCAATCCATTGCCTGTTGCTGCTCTTCCGGACTCAACTTAGCCGCCTTAATTGCTGCAAGCTTTTCTTGATAAGTTCCATCAGAGTTTAGGATTTCCTCTCGTAATGCTTCTAACTCTCCTTGATTTGACGGTTCACCTTCTGTCTGTTCGGCCTTCTTCTCGCCATTGGTGAACTCTTGAGACTCGCTTATCAGTGTTTCGTTAGATGGCTTTTTCTTGATGATTTCTTCATGTTCAATCATCTTTTGAATCGCCTTATTTACTTGATCAGGCGTCGCGGCTGGGTTTTCCATTAGATAAGACTGAAGCTGTGCTTTGCTGGCCGCTGAAAACTCATAATCAGGATATGACTCAACAAACGCTTGCGTTCGTTTTCTTGCCATACTTTGCGCTTGCTCCTTGGTTAAGTATTGAGGATCATAACCAGTTAGTGGCAAATACATCATCGTATGACGCTCTAACGCCTTTTCCCTTTCTCGATTCAAGCGATCAATTTCAGCCTGATAATCTTGTTCCTTATCGAACATATTGCGGTCAAGTTTGGCAATCTGTTCGTCATACTTACGATTAATTCCGTTTTGTTCAGATAGCTGTTGCTTCGCCAATTGAGCTATTGAAGAAGATGAACCACTAGAGCCAGATCGACTAGAACGGCCTGAGCGACCACCATATACAACATTGCCATTTTCATCGAAGTTAAGAGAACGACCTGTTTGAAGTTCTCGCCATTTATTCAACTCTTCACGGTTCAAATGCTGACGAGTATCAATCATGGTTTTCATTCGGTTACTAAATTCTGACAACGGCACAACTAAGATATTGTCATCTGGTTTGCTTGTTCGGTTTTGAGTAACCGGAACAGTGACAACTTTGCCATTATCAAGTGTTAAATCTTGCTCAATAACTGCACCACCACCTTGAATGATTCGAACCGCCGAAACTTTTCTATTAACTATTTGATGTTGCTTACCATCCTTATCCGTGTAGATCGTAGGTAAACCTTTAGCCTTGGTGATTTCAGGCATCAATGTTTCCACTGCATTGATCAGCATTGGGTCATTTTCCGCTGGCATTTCGCCTTGTGACATTCTGTTGAATAACATTGCGGCTTCACCCAAAGCCTTACCAGTGTTACTACCAAGAATGTTGTTCACATCGAATTGAGGGTTTTTAGCTACATAATCTGCAAACTCTGGCGTCTCCATTAAGGAAAAATCTCCGCTGGCAATCGCCTTATCAATTGCAGGTAAGAAGATTGTTTGAAAACCTTCTTGGCGTTCCATAAGTGCTTTCTTGTGGTTGTATTCTTCCTGTTGCTGCTTAAATGTAAGCTCTGCTTGCGCCCACTGTTTTTCTTGTTGTTTTCGGCTTTTGGCTTGCCAATTTAAGTCATCTTTACGCTGTAACTTTTGTTGTTCTCGATCTTCAAGCCCTTGCTGCCAACGAATATCTTCTCGTTGTTGCAAGATTTTCTTTCGTTCTCGGTCTTCGTTGTGCTCTTGTCTCCACAACTCACGATCTTGTTGGCGGTTGTGTAGGTCAATTAATCCTGCACCAACTCGAACGCCTTCATTAAAACTACCAATAACGTTTGCCATGCAAAAACCCTCTAAAACAACGACGCAGCAAGGCCACCAAGAACGGCACCAATTGCACCACCAGCCACAGTACCGACTACAGGAACAACACTACCGATTGATGCGCCCAGCGCAGCACCCGTACCTGCACCTGACGCAATCCCTTGCTTGTATTGCTGTTTAAGCTGCTCATTTACTTGCTTTCGTTGTTGTTCTTGATCGGAAAGGTTTCTATAAGTATCAAGCGAATTTCTCGCACTATTCCGACCAATATCAATTAGGCCGTATCCCATATATCCTCCTACGCACCGCCAACCGAGTTAATTAAGTCTCTGCTACCTGACGAAACACCAGTCATTAATCCAACCTGAAGATCACCAATAGCTTGACGTGTATTGTTATTAGTTGACGCCAATGCCAATGCATTATTCATTTCCAAGTTTCGTTTTTGCTGATTAGTTCGAAGATCTCCAAGACCATATTTCTTCGTCGCATTTGCCGCGTTGATATTAGCCTGTTCCAAGTTCTTTGAAGCAGTTTCCGTGTTACGTTCAAGCTGGTTGTTGAGTAACTTGTCGGTCATTGCAAGGCCAATGAGCTGATTCTCATATTGCTGGAAACGTTTTAGATAATCTTCGTACTGCTTTCTCGTGAGATTCGCGTATATGTATTCTGGATTACCAGTAGTGTTAACCATCATATTTGAAAGATTATCGCTTTTATCTCTGGCGCTTGGAGCTGGCACGGATGAACTGCCAGTATTTGGATTGTAATAACCTAATCCACCCTCTTGAGGCATGATTATTTCTCCTAACGTTTAACTTAAACCGTATGAACTAGCGCCACCCATCGGCGCAAAACCATTATCTGTTTTCATACTTTTGTAAGTATCTGGCTTGAAGTAATTACTTAATCCTTGTCCAGCGCTTGCTATCATTTCTTTACCAGCATCAGTGCCAGTCAGCAAAGATACACCAGTACCAGCAACCGCCGCCGGAATAGACACGGCGTTAGCTTCATCAATTGCAGCTTGGTTGGCCTTACGCGCTGACGCAGCCGCAATATCGTTAAGTCCTGCTGTGGCCTGAGTCGCCTGACCACGCCCCATTGAAACTACGTTTTGAAGATTGCCTGTATAACGCTCCGTTACGTTATGCTGGCCTTGTGCGGCTGTTTGTACTTCATTGGCATTTGCGCCCGAAACAATGTCATTTGAAGCGCTCGACGCCTTACCAGAACTCGGATTGAATCCCGAAGCAGATAACTGCTTTTGAGTTTGGTTGACGGCGGCGCTGGTGGCACTATTTGAAGTTGTATTAGCAGCTCCTGCTATCTTTTCGTAATTGGCCTCGTCCCCCATTTTCTCGGTGATACGCATATATTCGTTTTCAATTGGAACGAACACCTCTTGATATCTATTCCACTCTTTAGCTGCCACTTCTGCTGCTGCAATTTGATCGGCAGTTGGTTTTGCTTTTTCTGGCCCTTTACCCATTGTTTACCAGCCTTTTCTCAAACCTGATTAAACCTTGCTCATTGTACCCCACTTTTTTAAATCCGTGAGCGCGCCAAAGCCTGTACACACCTGCTCTTCGAGCCAATGAAACAATCTTTTCTGCTCCCACATCTTTAGCAAGTTGATAGTACGCATTGATGTAATCTGATATGCCATGCCCGCTATCAGACCATCCAAAAACCACATACATTACTCGATCATTTTCTTCGTACGTTACCTCCAAAACTGCGCCACAACGTTCACCAACAAACAAGTGTGCATCACCACTATCCAACTTACTGATCACCTCTTTCGGCAAATCCGGCAAATCATCACGAATAGCCACGTAAACAAGCTTTCTCACAAGAATGTAGATGTAATTGTTGTGATCAACTTTAGCGAACCGCACTTTTTGCCCCTAAACGATCTAGAGCGCCTTAACAAAATGGCGCAATTCCAAAAGCCTTAAACCTAAGCTTTGTAGGTGAGCACTAATCCAGATGAGTTCCACACATGCCAAGAATTGTTTCCGTAGTTTCTTATGCGCAAACTAACCTTATAAACCTTACCAGCCGGAAGGCTATGTCGCCAGGTTGGTGAGTTTTGAGCGCTCATGCCACCAATATCTTGACTATGTACAACCTCATCGTTAATTAAAAAATCAAACCATGCGCCGAACGCAGTCGCATACACACTCCCCCAAACGACCTCACGATCCCAAGTAGCCATTGGAATATTTACTGAGTAGAGTGTCTGAATTAGTCCTGCACTACTGTCTGTCTTGATAACCGAGTACGGATAAGGTTTTATTACATCACCAACGATCTGATTAACATTGAGACGACCTTGAATATCGCAAGAATCGGCAATCGTAACGTTCCTTAGTACGCCAGAAGTCGCGGTAATTTTCCCCGAAACATCAGCACCAACCATTTTTGCCACACCAGCCGCACTCACATAGAATTTGCTGTTCGGGTCATTAATCGTTGATGTTCGTAACGTTACGTTTGCGATTACTGTATTTGCTTGCACGCTTGTTGCCACTACATCGCCAGCAACCAAATCTCTAATGTCGGCAACCTTGATTGATGCAGTGTCGATTGCGAGTACGTATTTTGGTGGAGCCGTACCAACTTGGCCGCCGTTAACCCAATCCTGATAAGCTGGGTTTTTGATAGTGCCAAACACCGGAACGATGCTGTTGCTACCTGTGCCACCAGTATTTTTGTCGTAAGCGACCTTAAATCCAGCGTTCTTAACGACAAATTCTGCGTTTGTTGTGCTCATATCCGTGGAAGACTGAGCAATAAGAGCAACATTAGCCGTCATTCCACCAATGCTTGTTTTAACGCCCCACAACGCAGAATAGCCATCATCAAGATCGGCCAATGCTTCACTAATCTGTGTGACTGAAGATGAAACGCCGTTAACTGTTGCATTAACTTTTCCAATCTCGGTACTAATCGCCTGATTGGTTTGCGTCTTCGTGTAGTAGTTCTTGGATAGATTCGAGCTAACACCGTCAATTGATGATTGCAGCGTCAAAGCAGATTTAGCAATGGCCTGATCGGTTTGCGCTTCAGTGTAATAGTTGTTGGCTAAGTTACTCTCAACCTCTCCAATTTTTGAAGACAATGAATTGGTTGCAATATTGATCGCCTTTTCAGTATCAACCCACGTTTTATAGTTGGTTGATAGATTGCTCTCAACTCCTTCAATTGACGCTGACAACGAAGTATTTAATTGAGAAATTGCTGACGTTAGCTTGGCGTTCGTCGCATAGTTTTGCTCAATACCTGAAATCGAATCACCTAACTGAGTTTCGAGATCTAACTTGGCTGTAGATATAGCCTTATCAAGCTCAACTTGAGTTGCAAACTCTTGGCCTACCTGCGCAAGAATTGACTCCCCATTAGACTGAATTTCTGACTTAACAGACTCTCTTAATGCCGATAACGCGCTATCAACTTCAACCTTCGTTGCGTACTCTCGTTTGATCTGAGCAAGAATTGATGTCTCGTTTTCCTCGATCTGAGAAGTAACCGACTCTCTTAAAACCGCCATTGCCTTATCGGTTTCAACTGCTGTGTAGTAGTTGGTTTCAATCTCGGCCCTTAATGTCCGGTTCTCTTCTCTGCGAAATGCGCTTTCCTTATCAACGGTTACAGCGTTTTGCATAGCTGCTTCCGCTAATAATACGTCGATATTCTCAATAGTTTCTGCGTCTGGAATGGATGAAAAATCAATGCCTTCTAATGCCTCCGGTAAAGGAATTAGTTCGGGATGTTCTTCCATCTCCTTAATGATCAGGTCAAGGTAATATTGAGGGTCAACAATGCTCTTTGCATGAGTACCATTAATTGAGTTAATCGCTGAACGTTCGCCTTTTAAGTTTACGAACTTGATCCAATAGTAATAATCACCTGTAGGCTCAATCGGCAATGACGCAACGCTAGACGGAGTTGTTTGCACCACAATAGCATTTGCAAATACGTTATCTCTTGCTTGATAAATTTCGGTGTAAGCATGGCCTTTATATGGCGCGGTATCCCACGAAAGCAGTGCGATACCAAAGCCAGATTTAACCACTAAGTTTTGTGGTGTAGTTGGCGTCTGAACTTCCTCACCAACAATCGGATCATCAATACCGCCGTCTGAACTTGGAATATTAATTGTGCTCTGTAATTTACCGTTTCTGTAGTCAGCAAAACCAAGCTTTTTCATATCTTCCCAAAGGACAGCTTTTTTGCCGCCCTCACCACGCATACCGATCAACTGTTCTAAGTTGTCGGCAACTGCATCCATTACAGCGTCACTTCCTTTCTTGTGGGGAATAGATTGGAATTTGCCCTTTAGCTTTTTGCCGCCTTGTAATGTACGAACTGCCATTTACCCGTAAACCTCTGCCATACTAGAAGCAATGATCACCTCTTCTAATATTCCAGTGCCATAAACTTCAAATTGCCATGAGTTGCCCCTTGCTGGTGGAATGCGTATAGGTCGATCAGTTAACGTACCTATCTCGTAATCTTTGATGACGACTCCATCAACGATAATTTTCATTCCAACCAATGCCGGATCTTCCGCTCGGATATACAGCGTACTAAGTGTTGGATACATGGCGTAATACTCTTTAGAACGCCAAACATACGCTTTAGGTTGGCCTTTGTTCCATTCAGCCAGCTTTGTGCCATCTTCGCTTCGAACATAAAGCGTACCTGTCACTAAGTCAGTAAATCCAAGATTTGAACCTAGAGAATGGAACGTAATGCCACCCGTTTTAGGGTCGAATATGAACGACTTATCAAGCGCCTTTCCGTAAAAAGCCAAATACTTTCCATCGTAGTAGTAAGCTTCAATGGTTTCTGGCTCCAATGCTTCCCACTGCTTAGAGTCAATAATATCCTTGGTAATTAGCTCAACGTCTTGACCAGTGAACGCACAAAGGCCATGAGGAGACGCATAGATAATTAGGTTGTCGATATTTCTCATAGAGCGCTTGGAAACACACGCTTGCATAGACTCAAGCTTTCGCCCACTGATCGCATCGCTGGTGATACCTTGGAACACCCAAGGGTAACCTTTTGTACCAACCAATAGCATATTGCTCACTGATTCCATTGCTACGATTTCGTGCTCTGTTGTGAGCTGATAATCTACAGGCCATGCGTGAAGCAAATACGGCTCACTAAAACAAACAGTTCGGTCATAGCCACCAGCCATAATTCCGTTAGGCATTAGGGTTAAAAACCCTAGCTTTTTGTTAGGCATTTCGTATTTTTCACTTTCCAACGGAAACCCAAGATCATCGGCTGACTTATCATCCACAAACGTATTTTGTGAGATCGGTATCTCCCCAACCAGATAGAAGTCAGAAACACCACCCTCTGTTGACGTTCTATAGATTCGACGTTTAGTGATATTGCCGGATAAAACACCTTCACTGTGAAATGTCAGCGTAACCGTACTCTCTGGGAACTTAATTTCAGTTTGATTGCTGATTGGGGATTGCGCCCCTTCCTCTTCTTGTTCGCTAACAAGTGTGTAGACATAAAAACGAGTTTCGTCGTCGGTTGCGTCGTCCTCTTCTGGTAGAGGATCTGGCGCATTTACTTCTGCTGTCACGCCATGCTCTGGCGCTGGCACTCCTAATGGATAAGAGTCAACGGGAAGATCACCAACACCATTAAATATCTGGTTATTGGTAACGCGAACTCCGGTATCACTTGTAAAATAAACACGGCTCCAAGGGTCACCAACAATTGGCGACACAACCACATCAACATCAGTTTTCCACTTGAACCACCAATCTAAAAACTTATAAACCGTTTTATGGCTTTCCGTTAAGCTTTCAGTGGTGTCCTTCAAGCCAAGGTAAGGCTGAAGGTTTCCAACCGGAAACTGACAATCTACCGCTTTTGTAGCGTATTCATTTGGTAGGAGTCTCGGCGTCTGTTTTGGCCGTTCTCCAAAGAAAGTAGCGACGTTAATTCTAGGCATTATTTACCTGCTCTCTCTTTGTAATCAGCAACGGCTTTCAATCCGGCAACATCAGCCTGTAGAGCGCTTATATCTTGGCGAATATCTTTTACATCAGTGCCAATGTTTTGTTGAGTCGTCTCGATACTGTTCAAGCGATAATTCATCACATAGCCAGTCCCAACTATCGAAGCACACAACATCACAACGCCTAGTGGATTGTTGTTTAGTAACTTCTCTAACATCTTTCGCCCCTTTCAATTCGGGGTACTTTCGCACCCCGTCATAAACTGCAATGCTTGACCAATAATAACTCGGAATAAAAACACTTTCTCGATTAAAAACAAAAATCACCAATCGAGAACTTTAGGTTTCTAAAAATTCGAATGGAGTTTGCATATCCCCTTCTGTCCAAGTGGCATATTGATTAAATAGCTTTTCCAATCGAATCGCATATGCATCTTTAATTTGTTGGATTTGACTGTACGTCAGTCTTACAGGTTCATTATTTGCTGCAATCCAGACCGTCTCTTTATCCAACATATTATTTCGCTCTGCATGCCATAGCGTTTCATCCATATTGTTCCGGTCAACTTGGCGAACTTGGAACTCATATCCATGAATAAAGATGTTTGATAGTTTTATTTCATCTCGCAAAGCTTGCGCCTTGTTCCGATGAAACTCCGCGATCACATTGTCAGGCTTTCTCTCGACAACTGGCGTCTTGGTAACGGTAAATTCTTCATCATTGACCAAATAATCGTATTCACCATTATGAGTGTAATAATTAGCGTCGTATGACACTTCAATCACTTCATAAACGGCGCGGCGATTGTGCATATCGATCACGGGCCGCGCTGGTGGCAACGTGGCAACTTCTTCACCATCTTCGCCAATAGTGATTTCAGGAACAAAGTTCTCTACATCCACCAACCATTGAAGATATTGATCGTGGTTTACTTGAAAATCTTCCCAAGCAATTGCTCGCTCAATCTCTGGCTTAACAACTTGCTCCCAAGACTTACCCTCCCAGCGTCTTTGGTTTGCATCCTGATAAGTAATTTCTTCAGGCTTATTAAGAACGATAACCGTGCATTGCTCAGTTATAGGGGAAGTTTCCTCCCCCTCTGCATAGCCAATCACTCGTTGTCGAACATCTTCAGCATAATAATGCCGGATATTCTCATCGATATCGGTTAGAGCTGTGTAGTCCGTATCAATGATCATAAATTCACCCCATTAACTTGAGAACCAGCATGAGCTTTGTTCTTCGTATAGCCGTATGGAATTGCCAGCTCATGCGTACCATATAGACATAAATCACCATTGAGATTCTTATATGTCCCAGCATCACTTACGATCCGCAATTTTCCATCATCGCCCCATAAATCCGCCTGTGAACCATATACGACCAAGAAAGGATCTCCCGTTGGAGCTGTGATATACACGAAGCCTTTTCCGTTCTCTAACCACACATCCCCCCAAGACGCAGTAAAAGACTTAACACAGCGCAGCAACTTATTACCCAAAGCATTTGTAATACTTGGATCGGTTAAATAAAGCTGACCCGCAACACCATCAGTCGCAGTGTTAGTGGACGTAATTTTGGTTACGTTCAACGACGAATAGCTACCAACCCAAATCAACTCATTGAATGATAGATTTAAATTGACCTGTTGATTATTTGAACTCTGACTCCACAACACTTTGATTGCTGAATCATCATAAGCTGGTTCACCTAGTGCAATACATTCATGCGTTGGCGAGAAATCAGGGTTACTAACAAAATATCCATCAAGCAACGTACATTTGTTCAGCTTCACTGTTTGGCTGTGTGGATGCTTCTGCGAGTAGCCACTAACAACTTTGTTTATAAAACTTTCCCGTAATAATCCACCACGAGTACGATCATTAAACATCGTTGCGTAAACATCACCGACGCCATTAGCACCATTTAATATAGGTTTGATGTTTGCTGATTTAGTAAGTTTTGCGCTAGCAATATAAGAATGTAATGCAACGCGAGTTGATGGGATCGCAGAACTGTTATCACGCGCATTTAATGATGGAGCGAACGTATAAGTTCCGGTTTGCCAAGCTGCGTCACCGTCGCTCCAATACATTCGCATATCCTTGTCCACCGCAACGTGAGTCATCGGAAATTTATTTGCCACCAATGTATTGTTTGGAACAACCGGAATCCAGTCACCAAGCCAACCATTTGCTAGTTCAGTTTTAGCCAAAATACGCTCTGGCGAACCAAGCACATCAATCATATTGAAATTGCCCGATATCTCAAAAGGCGCATAGTCACCGATAACACCACAAATAACATCCCCAACAGCGTTACCTAACCTATCTTCCATTTCTAGGTAGTAATCAAGGTTAGTGTTTCTGTATATCTTCTTAACTTTCCTCACCACGCCATTGACGATCAAGCTGCCAGAACACTGTACACCTTGTGCAATGCTGCTAGTTGTTGGAATCCAATCTGTATCTCCCAAGAGCTTATTAGCCTCAATTCGCAAATAAGTACCATGAGCGGCGCTTACTGTGTATTGAGGAACAAACGAACGCATACGGGGAAGATGTTCTTTACCCCGATAAGTACCTTCGATTAGCTTTTGGAAAATCTTAGCTGCTTCATCTTTGCTCCCCATATCCCAAGCGCTAAATCGATAGTCGATCACACCGCCCAAGCCTGAAGCGTAGATAACATCATAGAAACGACCATCGGGACGACTTGAACCGTCGCGAGAACCAATAAAACCTGAGAACTCTTCGTTAGCACCAGCTTGAGTTAGGTCACTTGATGCTGTCTTGTAATCAAAACACTGACGAGTAGAACTAACTCCCGACACTTGCCACCACTGAGCATTCCAACCTTTGCCAGATTGAACCCAACTCTTAGTACCTAATGGGTTAAAGCTTGGATGATAAGCACCTTTGTTTAATCGAGGAACTACACCGCAAACATAGAAATAACACTCACCGTTTACTGCGTAAGAACCATCTGAAGCATGAGAGAAACGAACTTTATACGCGCCCAAACTTTCATCTGGACGAATAGGCTCAACGTTGCCATCAAAAACGCCATACCCAAGAACATTATTAGGTTGACCAAATGAAGTGCCATTACCTCCGAGTACATCTTTAATGCCCTGTGGATTAACCACCGAACAGTTACCAAACACGCCGTAGAAATGTAAATAATGTTGTGTTGCATCGACAGGGCTAAAGCCTTCCCAATCCCCATTACCTGCACCTGCAATAGTTCTCTGACGCACACGCCATTGAACAATTCGTCCATCATCAAGTAAATAAATGTTATGTTCAGGATTAGAAACTAAAGCTCTCTTCTGCTCATCCGTTGCAGCCCAAAAGTCAACGCCTTTACCTTTTGAGCCTGTATCACCATCAAAAGCAGCATAATAAGTTACAGGTCTATTAGAGCCTGTAGTAGCAATGCCTTCCATTGTGGAAGCAAGCGACTGAATACAACCATAAGGGTAAACAAATGGATTGGCCTTGCTGATTTCTTCTAAGAAGTACTCAAAACCAAACAAATCTACACGGTTGATTACTACTTCTTCAGCAGCTTCACATACCCCAACCGATGAAATAACCATTGTTTGGTTGTTACCTACATAAAGGAGAAAACCATCATCAGGACGGTTACTACCCGCAGTATACGTAAAAGTATTAACACCTTTTCGTAATGGTTCATGTCGTTGGTTAGGGTCAGAATACCCACCAAGACGGATAGCAAAATTGACTATATTTTCTGATGTACTCAGTGAATCAACAACAACAGTAATGGTGTATGTTTTATTAGCTTCTGTTGTATGACCAACGTTTTTAACAGCCATTGATGATTTGTTTGCATTAATGCCTGTAGTGTCCTTAATAGTCATCTTCCCATCAGCAATAGTGAACGTACCACGTCCTGATGCAATCCCTAGCCATGAGCCATCATTACCTTTACGGAAATCGCCATTCTTTGTACGACCCTCAAAAGCTCTACCTACTGCTTCATTAACTGAACCAGCAACATCACCATACTTAGGGTCTACATCCTTAGTTAGGTCTAGCGTAGCTTTGCCTGAACCACGACAGTTACCAGTGGAGTCATAAATAACTGCGCCGTTCGGAGCTTCAGGGAACTTAATCGAAGCCCTTGGTTCAAACGCGTCGTTGATATTAATCAGTTGCGAAATAAAGCCAGCGATATGCGTAACGGCATGGTTAGTTTTTGACGTTCCTGAAGCATTGGTGACCTTACCTATTCTTAGGCTATTTGGTGAGTCTAACTGCGACCAAAGCCCCTCATTGACAGGAACATAGTTGCCAGAACTATAGTGGCGACCAAAATCAACGAACCCACTAGCCGCAAACTGTTCACTAGCTAGCATTCGTGCAGCGTTCATGTTTGCTTCGCTTTGGCAATAGATTTGCCAACCAACATAACTACCGGATTTAATCTCTTCCGCGACTTGCTTTGTTTCATTCGCTAAGGCTTCAGTTTGCGTTTTCAGGGTTTGAGAATCGGTCTTGCTTTGGGCTGCGCTTGTAGCTGAAGCAGTCGCTTGAGTAACCTTTTGTATTGCCGTTGATGCAGCTTGTTCGGCGCTCTGTTTTAGTGCAGTCATTTCACTAATTTTTGTACTTGATTGCTGTGAAATGGCAGCTTTTTCAGTGGTAACTAGATCCGTGATTTCGGTTTTGCTTGCACTCAATAAGGTGTTAATTGCACCCTTGCTTGTATCGGTATGTGACGTAATGCTATCGGTGCCACCAGCAACAAGCTCTGAAATATCCTCCTTCACGGCAGTAGCCTTAGCATCAATTTCAGTTTTTGATGTACTTACGAACTGCTCAATATCAGCTTTGGTTTTCTGAACTTGAGAAGCTGTTAAATCTACATCGCTTTTTGCTTGGTTCACTAAAGCCAGCGTATCCGACGCATCAAGAGCATAGCTCTTAGCTGAATACATACCTGGTTCAACTTCCACACCTTGGACGGTGTTTGAGTATTTGCGAATTAGGCTTAATGCCGCATCGGTACTAACAAGGTCATCCTTAATGCTTTTCGCCTGATCGATTAGCTTTGTAATGTCAGATACCAATGTTTGGAGAGGCACAACCTCGATAGTTGAGCCGTCACCGGTATGAATCAGAACCTTGTCAGCCGTCGATGTGTAATAACCTCGAAGGTCATCAAGCAACACTTGTTTTGAGTTGATAGCCGCCGCGACCATTGCAGCAACACGAGTAGCAATAGTTACTGAAGTATTTCGAATGATCGCATACTCACCATTTGCTGGTGGAACGCCAGTAAATGGTCTAAACAGTGACAAATGTTCGTTATCGGTGATCGATTCGATCTCATAAATACTGCCAGCTATGAACATAATATCACCAGCTAGTGGTTTATTTCCGGCATCAACCCATAACGTACCAACGCCTACAACCTCTTTTGAACCGTCGGTTACAGTTACCGTACCTCTTCGATACCAGCTACTAGTCATTGTGCTCTACTCCAATTAATTAGCGTGGTTGGTTTTTGATATCAGCGCTCTTTTGTTGAACGATGCTATCTGCTTGGCTCTTGTCGCCTAGCATTGTTCTAAAGGCGTTTAATGCTGTGTTTGCACGAGCAGCGTTAGCGGTAAACTCTGCATCCTCACTAAATGCGCGGTAGACAAGCCACTCAATGATCGCGTTGTCGTACATCGGGTTTAGTTCGCATTTGGCTTCAGAGTCGTAATCGCTTTCAGTTATTGGCGTAGGCACTTTTGCAAATACACACTCAATGGTTGTTCCAGAAACAACCGGAGGATACATATAGAACGTTGTTGGATTTCGGTCATCGTAAAGCCACGCTTTGGCCGCGCTAGCAAGAGGCTCTGAACGCCATTCAGGGCGATAATCATCAAGCACCTTCAAATCCACATTGCCAGAAATGGCCGCGCCGTCTTTATTTCGCAGAACATCAACAACAAAACGGGCACCTACTGGAATTGTCTGAGTTGAACCCTCAACACAAACAAAATCCTCATTGGCCGTTAACGCATCAGATCGAATTGCTAAGATTGCTCGAACTGCCGAGTTGAACGCATCAACCCAAAACGCTTTATCCCAACGGATCATGTTTTTATCGACAACGAGACGAGCTGCCTCATCGATCAAGTGTTTGACCGGAGTGTTATTCGAAGACATACACACCTCTAGTAGAAATTGTGCTTACGCACTTTGTTTTTGAATGAATTGAAGTTGTCTTTGCTTACTCGGTAAGCGCGGCGATAACCCTCGATAAATTCACGTTCGTACATCAATGCGAGATCAGGGTTAAACCAATTTGTGCCAACCTGTAATCGGAGTCGGTAAGCAGCGCCAGCCGCTAGAGCTTCGCCGTAGTTTTCAACTAGATATGAATTAAGGTTGTTCTCATCGAAGCTTAGCTTTGGTTTTAGTACCGCCGTAACGGTCACCGCATCAAAGTCATTCGTGAATGTGAGCTCGTTGGTTACAGGTTCAAAAACGTAGTCGTCATTGACGTAAAGCAGAGAACCGCAATTGCTCACTACGCTGTCAATTTTTAGAATTGCTGAATCGGTAGGAATGCCAGCAACCGGAATTTGCACACCAGACACAACGGCGGTCAATTTGACCTTTGTTTTTAGGAACTCTGATTTCTCGCAAAACTCGCGGTAAGAGTCGCGCAAGGCGTCATCCATCATGATATCGACAACGCCAGCGCAACGCTGGCGCACTAACCGATATAAATCAGATAGTGCGCTCATCATTAAGCCTCTGGAATACCGTGTTTAGCGTGTAGCTTGTCACGCACTGCCATGCGTAGAGCTGACGCATGTGTTTCGCCTTCTGGAACTTCCAATGCTAGCGGATCAATTGGAAGCTTTTCTGCTAGGATAATGGTTTCAAGTTTCGCCTTGGTGTATTTGGAAATGTTGACGACTTCACCATCAACCATAACGAGCCAAGTGTTTGCTTTCTCTTCTTCAGCTTTTAGTTGCGCCGCTCGCTCCGCTAGTTGCTGACGCTTTTGCTCTTCAGCTTGTAGGCTCTCGATTAGAGACTGAGCACTTTCAGGAGTAGCAAAACAAGATTTAATTTGCAGTAATCGGTGCGCCACTTGCTCCGGTACGCTGGTTGGTTCGCCACGGTTAAAGTAATAGTCACGGCCTAGCGTGTTTACCTTTTTAATTGGCTTTTCACCGATCCAAACAATTTTCTTTTCTGCTGTCATAGTCAATACCCTTATGTGTATTCGATGTGTTGAGCTGCGGCCATTGCCACGGAACATATAAAACAGGCCAGCCAATTATCTGACTGGCCTGTTTTTCAACAGAGTGGACTATCTTAAATAGTGCCGACTGAAGTGGTGTAAATCGCTAGACGGATCTTGTCTGCTGGAACTTTGGCACCTGCGAAAGTAAGAACTAGACACTTATCTTTTTCAGCAACATCTTCTGACGGGAAGTATCCAGCCACATCAGACGACAACGCACCCTTCGGAACTTCCGTAGCCGTACCGATCACATCTTCTAACTTGGTGCCAACTTGAGGCTCGTGAATACCATCACCTAACAAGGCTTCGTTCAGAGTAGCCTTAGCAGTTAAGCTTGCTACTGCTTCACCTTTGGTAAGGATCTTCACTTCCACCAACTTCACGCCAGCCTCAAGGCTTGCTACGATAACTGAGTCAGCATCAGCAAGCGCTGGAACTTCAGCGAACATCACTGAAAGGTTACCGTGAGTACCGTTATAGACGTTTTGCTTAACGGCTGGTGATACTTTAACTGCCATTGCAATTCTCCTTTGATTACGATGAATAAAGGCTGGCTAGATAGCTAGCCTGTCACTTATTACTTAGATAAACCGCCAACGGCTGTATCTAGCACCATTACGCCGTAGTCATTGATTCGGCCATTCTTCTCTTGGAAGCGAACTTTCTTAACTCCGCTCATCCAAGCGATAGACGTTTCACGACCGTTGCCGTGGTCAACCTTCTCAGTGTGCATTGAGAACTGAGCACCACTTGAAGATTTACCGTAAGCCACTGCCAGCGCTTGGCCGCCAAGTAGGATTGCGCGGTCAATTACGGTAGCTGCTGTAGCTTCAGTTTCAGTGCCGTTGCCGCTTGCTGCGCCAACTTTCACTTTAGAGCCAGCATTGAAGCGTACTGGTTTACGGTATTGACGAACCAAGATGTTGCGCCACATTAGGCGGTCACCTTGGAATAGTGGATGCTTAAATCCTTGCGAACGGTTAACCGCATTCGCGATCAGCTCTTGCACTTTGCCAGCACCTTGAACGTCAGCCCATAGGTCGGCCCATTGGCGCGGAGTAACAAATAGAACGTAGAAAGGCGATTCGCCGTAAAGCTCATCTGCTTCGAAGCGGATAGGCTTGATTGGATGTGCCATTTCTTCTAGGTAAAGCGCAATTTCATCGATCTTCGCTAAAGTTAGCGTGTCGGCAGCCACGATATCTGCAATACCTGTTGCGTCACCACCGAAGAAGTGGCGATCCGCTGTAGGAGCGGTAACAGGGTTAACCATGATTTCACCAAACATTGAATGATCCGCAGTTGGAACAATCATGTCGGAAGGCATGAAGTCACCACGCGCACCAGCTAGGTGATACGTTGCGATTTCATCTTGTAGATCGTTGAAGTAGTTCCCAAGCATTGTACGAGCTACTTGAAGTAGGTTTTGCTTGGTTCGTTGTTGAGCCATCTTACCGCCTGAATCGACGTTATGACGGCCTTGGTTAATGACTAATTCAAACTCAACTTTTGATAGCGACTCGCCACGACCTTCGATTTTTTTATCGCCCATCGTTGGCATACCGCCCAAGTTGTGGAACAAATCCATTTCAACTGTGTCACCAGCCTGTTTTGTAAGGTCGGTGATCATTACAACTGGCGCACCAGCTTCAGTTTGGGTTTTGTTTCGGTTGCGGTCTGCTGGTACTGCCTTTGGAGCTTTACCAGTTAGCATGTTTACAAAAGTGTTTTGGCGGCGCGTATGAGTAAACAGCGCGGCACCAAACGCTTTAGCAGCTTGAGCTTTAGTGATAGTAGTCATTATGAAATCCTCGACTAATCTAGAGCTATCACCGCTTGAGCTAAGAACTCTTCAACCTTCTCTGGCGACATATTGGCAAGTGATTGCTCAAGCGCTAGTGCGTCTTGATTCAACAATGCCTGATTAGCTGCCGCCGTAGTGTCCAGTGAAGAACCACCTAGACTAGACGGTGAATTAGGTACAACGGTTTGTTTTTCTGCCGTTTGTTGAGGTTGCTGCTGGCCTTGCTCGGCTTGTTTCTGTGCCTTTTCAACATCAATTGACGCTTGAACCGGATCACCGAAAGCAGCCTTCACTCGGCGTTGCACTTCTGCAAAGCGCTCTTGTAGTGGCATGGCTTGGAACGCTGGATCATTCTTGAGCTTGTTGTCGATGACTAAGGCCATATCCCAACGGTCACGGTCACTCTCTTCCCAAGTACGAAGCTCTGTAAGTTCGTCAGCGTTTAGCGCGTTAGTAACTTCGTTAACTCCGTCATTGGCTTCTTGTTGAGTGGTCGCAGCCTTACTTTGAAAACGCTTAACCAATGCCGTTAGCAAATTCGCTGCCGTTTCTGGCAACTCATCACGCATCGTATTGAGCGCATTTTCATCGTTAAGCAATTCTTCAGGTAGCTTTTCAGGCGTAATGCCAGCTTCTTCTAATTGCTTGGTGTATAGCTGTAGTTTTTCCTTGACGGTTGTAGCTTCACTTAGCTGTTGCTCTAGCTCTTGCATACGGCTCGACGCTTCGCTCGCCTGATTGCGAGCCTTTTCTAGAACTGCATAAGGAATCGTATGTTTACCGTCCTTACTTGCTACCGTTGCATTGTCTGGATCAACTTCAATGTAGAGCTTGCCATCAATCTCTCGAACCCCAATGCTATCTTTGGCCGCATTCGTTTTAGGCTCTTGGCCTTGCTCTGATTTATCTAGGTTGGCGTCACCTTTTGGCTGAGTAGTATCAATAACACTTGGTAGTGCCTCATCTTCCTCGCCTACGCCCATTTCGTTATCAGTCGAATGGTTATCTTGGTCATTTTCACCGCTAAGAACGCCCAAATCGTCATCTAGGTCAATTTCATCTAGCAGTGCGTCAATGTCTTCGACGTTGCCAGTTAATAGTGCTTGGTCAAGTTCTATAGTCATAATCCCCTCATGTGCGCTTATCGCTGCGCTTGCGTCTGGTTTGTGCTTATCGCCGCACTTGCGAACAAGAAAGCCAGCTAACGCAATCGCGCTAACTGGCTTTTTTATGTTCTCGTGTTGCGTTAATTTTTCACCGCACACTTAATTTGCTAATAAATGTACCACAAATTCACCAATGCAAACCAAAAATTAACGCTCGATGATTACCTAGACATAACGAGTCTCACCTGATTTATTAAATAACAGGATTGAATTCTCTGGCGCATCTTCTGGTAAGTTGAACACATCCAAGTGCAACCAGCTAACACCCTCTTCCATTCTCGTTAGGTAAGGGAACCGCTCTTTGTGTTTGATAATCAAATCACGCAATTCTTGAGCTGCGTAATGATTGCTAATTAAATCAACAGCCTGCCCTCTACCATGCGCAGAGAATGGTGTGAAATATTTGTCACTCGCAAGTCGCAGACCTGAGTAACCACGAGAACCACCAATTTTCCAGTTGTTACAGATAAGCGCCGCTTTCTTAGGATCGATTTCACTAAGCAGCGTTCGCAGTTCATCAATGGTGACCAGCAATCGAGCATCCATACCAAGCATGGCCTTTTCACCACGCGCCTGATAAGCAGTTTTACTCACAAGTTCCCAAGTCTTAAACCATTTAGGTCGATAGCTTCTTAGTCGTTTGTCATACATGGCTTTTCTCTCCAAACAATTACGTCTTATGCACTCATATTTCGGTATTCGGCTTACACTCGACTAGTAATTTCATTTACTTACTTTCCCACTTCATAAACTTCATTGGTTGCTTTGTACGACCCAAGCCCTGCATCATCGTTGAGCCTAGCCAAAACACGATAGCCGTTGAGAACGCGCCCATTACCTGACCTGCGATCATGATAATTAGTTGCTCGTATGATTTTGGAACCGTCCACCAAAACAATGAGCAAAACATACCTGACACCATGACACACAAGATCAGAGTCAACGCTGAAGGCATCCAGTGATCGCCATGTGCATCTCTCGCGTCTTCTGTATCTGCTAGCTGCATAGATAATTGGTTCAGCGCCATTTCTTGTAGCTTGACTGAGTGTTGAGCCTGAAACTCAACAATCTTTGTTAGAGCTTCAGGGTTAGCCATCAGCTCTTTAATAACGGCGTCCGGCGTATCTTTAACACCAAGAACGCCAGCAATTAGGGTACCTATTGTTTTACCAGTGGCACCGCCAAGTAATGAACCAACCAACGGGGCGGCTTCGCCCACAATGTTTTTAACTTGTTCCCACACTTTTAGTTACCTCTTACATTTAGATTTGAAGGTTTAGCAATTGCTGGTCGATGTTCGCTAATATTGCGTTAACCGTGCTATCTGCCTGTGCTTTGACTTCTGCGACCTCCTGTAAAACTTTCGCAGTTTCGGCCTCAACCTTGTTGTCTTTGACCTCTTGGCTTTCTGCATCGCGTTGTAGTTTGGCAATCTTGGCTTGTAGCTCTTCAACCTTGGCCGCACCTAAAGCAACCTCGTTTTGTAGCTGCTGCATTTGAATTTCAGCCATTTCTTGCTGCTTGCGTTGTTCTTCCTGCATAGCTGCTTGTTCTTCTGGCGTCATATCTTCCGGCGCTTTTGGAAGGTTTAGAGTCTGTCTAATACGATTCAGAATCTCTTGCTTGTTAGGTACATCCAATAACTCGATAACCATATCTAGCGTTGCCATTTGAATTTGTGGTGGCAATTGAGCAACTAACGCGGTTAGTTGTTGAGCCATTTGAGCGCGGAATGTAGCCGTTTGCTGGATTGGAGCTTGAGCGATATGACCTTTCCAACGCTTAACGTCGTTGGTCACTGTGCCGTCGTCATTGGTCACGTTTAGATGAATGACTTTTCGCTTATGGGCGTCTTGCTTGTTGATAGTTACAGCGATATTGCTTTGCTTCGCTAGGTCTTCGATTAGATAGGCCATTAACAGATCAGCAACTCGTGTTCTCGAATAGTGATAGTTGTCATTGATCTCTGCTAGCGTAGTCGCGCCTTGTTCCACTAGTGAGTTAATAGCGACTCCGCTGGTGGCGGAAGAGTCTTGGCCCAACATTGCATTGTAGATACCAGCAACGTCTTGGATTTGCTTCATTGAGTCCTGCATAACAGTAAACTGCTGACTCGCAATATTGAAATCTTGCTGAATCTGGATAGCTTCACTGATTGATTTCTTGTTATTGCGATCAGGGTTTAACTCAATGTAACCATCTGCGCGTTCGACCTCTTCTAGCAAGTCCTCGCGACTCAAGTTTGTTGCATCTTGGTCAGCAATGACTCGCTTGGCCTGTAATAACCAAGTCAGCTTCATACGACGAAAGTTAATCTCATCCTGAGCACTAATCATTCGGCTTACAACCCCGTAAGGTTGGCCGGATTTATCCATGCGATAACCGAAGAACGGCACAATAGGAAAATATCCGCTCGGTGCGACAGATTTACGATCAACAATCCTATGGATACCAACAAACCATGCTTCTCGTACAGCTGACCATGTAGCAATTCGTGGTTTGAACTTACCCATTTTCACGCCAACAGCTTGAGCAATGTTATTAGGATTGTACTCTACGGTTCGCCCGTTCTTTAGGTCGATAACATAACCGCGTCTGAATGTACGATAATAGATAACCTGTAAACAGATACGCCCACGAGCCTGATCTAACCATTCAGATGTATTTCTATCCCAACTCTCAAACTCATGGTAAGCAGCAAGCAAGTCTTGATCTTGCTCTTCGTAGCTTTCAAGATTTGCGAAGTCTTCCCAATTGTTCATTGCTTGACGAATGATTTCGGCATGTTCAGGAAAATGAGCAATAGCCTCATCTACATCTACCCAACGTTTCCGCAGCAACCATCGAGCATCAGACAGATCAGCCTCTTGAGCATTCCAGTCCCACCACATTTCCTGACGGCGAACTGGCTTGATGTTGTAATTGCCACCATAGAAAGGATCATCATTTCGGGTAACCTCTACCCAACCAATGCCCGCTTTAATTTGTGAAGCATAAGCATCAGCATTAGCGCGGTCAGCTCGTGCAAGTCGCCACGCATCTTTGAATTTTTCCTGAAGCGCCTCGCGTAGTTCTTCACCCTCATCGTCATCGGCAGCAAGTATAAGGTCAGTCCGTGTTCTTGCCTCCATACCTAAAACGGCATCAACTGCTGGTGCAATTAAGTTGTTGATAATGACCGGCTGTCCACGCTCTTCGTAAACCTGCTTTACTTCAGGAGCTAGTTGGTTACCGTCATAGTAATCACAACACTTTTGCGCTGGATCGCGCCAGTTTGGTTGTGCTTCTACGTTTGAGACTAATCGACGCAATTGAGTAAGGTTAAAGCCCTTGCCGTCATGCTCCGCATGGTCTTCATTCCAAACCATAAATTCTCCCCTCACTTAGTACGCCAATCGCTTGATCGCTTGGTGCGTGGCGGTAACTTGGTCATGGTTCTAGGCATTCGAACAACCATTTCTAGCGCAATCGCATAGCTCATCACTTGGTCATCAAATGCGCCTTCAATTGCGTTCATGCTTCCTTTGGAGTCATAAACGTAGGTATTCAGCTCTGTAACTGTCCCGATCCATCGAATGCCCGACGTATTATTGCGCAATTGCTCATTTAAGTTTGAAATAATTATCGGCTTGGATTTACGAGTGGTAAGCCAGCCTAATCGCCCTGTTTCTTCGTCCTCGTCTTCCTTGTCGTGGTGTTCTTCTTGGTAGATTCTGGATATTGGATAGATATCGCGTAGAACGTTTAAAACGGCGTGGCCGTGGTTGTTTCTTTCTGGCGCAGCGTAGGCCGCTCTACCGTTTTTACCTGCGTACATCTTGCCAATGATTGCGATAATCTTTGCAAACTGGTCTGTATCGATATGACCAAACCAATGAGCAACTTGATTGCCAGTTTCGTCCAATACATCAATTGAACCTCTGTCCCCATGTTCCAGGCCTTCCGCAACGTCAGCGCCAAGGGCGTAATCCTTTTCTGGATCAGGCAATTCCCAAATAAGCAAGTAGCCCTGCAATCCGTTCTGCATGTTCTCGCTTTTACCTTCACGGTTTACGCTATCTCGAACATCAAACATTGCGCCGGTCTCTGGATTAACGTCATAGACAAGCAACGGTTTGGTACAAGCTGACTCCGCAGCCATACAGGAAGGAGCGCTAAATACACGACGGCCTGACGTTAAGAACGCCTCTTGTGGTGTACTTGGATACTCTTGTTTTGTGTACTCTTCGTAGTGGTTATAGGTTTCGACATACCACTGCTTTTGCTCATCCGTTAACGGCCTTCCCAAGTGACGGATCACGAATGGCTCAATCGACTTAAAGTATTCAATAAAGTATTTGGATAGCTTCAATCCGCCTAATGGCAATGGTGAATAATATCTAGGATGAGTGAACCAAGGAATGAATCTAAAGTGGAAATCTTTAGCACCTAACTTCACTCCGCTATGTGCTCGTTCCTCGGCTTTCTTACACAACTCAAAAAAGAGTCCTGCCGCGCCTTCTGCCGTCGATTCAATAAAGAGTTTGCAACCTTCGTGAACAGTAGGCATAGAACCTGTTTGTATCTCTTTGGCCTTTTGTGGGTAACCTGCACAAATACGGCCCAACTCTGAAATATGTAGAAACTGCAACGTACCGGAACGGAATGACGTTGCAACACGGATTCGTGAACCATTGGAAAAACTGAGTCGGCCACCGTTAGCGCCACCAGCTCGTTGAACTACACGAATGCGAGAACGCAAGTAATTAGGCAAATTGTTATATGGAAAGACAACCTTTGTCTGGAAGATAGTGCCAGCACTTTCCAAGTCCTGCGCGATGATACCTGCGGCATAGTTCTTATTGAATAAACACGAGTCCAGCGCGTACAAGTCGATAAAGGTACTAAAGCCCAACTGACGCGCTTTAAGAATCAATTCAAAGGTATGGGCTGTTTCAAATAGATCTCTCTGAGCGTCACGCATTCGAAACGTGACAACGCGACCTTTATCATTCTCTATCTTGTAAAGGTTGTTTAAGCGCCATTCCTTACAGGTCATATAGTTCCTGAAGTAACGGCGCTTCTCTGGCCGTGAAAGCGCTTTGAATTGCTGATCGGTAAGCGCTGGCATAACTAGGTTTATGCCACGGCCATTAATAGAATCCTTATACGGCTGAATACCATCATTCATCATCGTTCAACACTCCACCTTTATCTTTGAAGCGCTGAATGATTTCATCGTCATCCAAATCTTGAACTTCATCTAGCAACATACCTAGATCATCATCGTCGCCTAGACCTTCACGTTGTTTCTGGTCGAGATCATGACGAGCAAGCGCAGCTTGAGCCTTAGCCTTGTCAGTATTCGCTTCGGCCAACGCAATGCCTTTGCGTTTAAGGTTGGTATCAACTTCGACTTGTGTGGTTTGAGCGATAACCTTGCTTATTGCTCGATTGGTTAATCGACGGTTCGCCATTTGGCCCTCTAAATACTCAAGCTTTCCGGTGTGGTGGCAAACCATGCCAAAACTCGACTCGATTCGTTTCTCAAGTCGATCAATAAACTCCTGCTCTAGTTCTGTAGGTTTATCGCCACGTTCTTCCAGCTCTTTGAGGAAATCGGCTAATTCATCTTTGTATTGCGTGTAGCACTCAAGCGCCTGAAGAGCGGCAAGCTTATGCACTTCTAACTTAAATTCGTCATCGACTTGATGAGAGTATTTAACTAGGTTGCCAAATGCTTTAGTCATCAAGCCATGCACGAAAGCGTTGTTATTCCCCTTTGGAGCGCCAGCGCCGACTCGACGGCCACCGTGTCCATTTTTGGCACTTGATTGATTCGAGGTTTTCTTGCGTTTGATTTTGGTTTTGGGCGGTGTGATCCCTTTGGGTTGTAATTTTTCGCCCTGAACTTCTTCGTTGTTCGTGTTCTGTTCGCTTGGTTTTCTCTGTAATAGTTTGTTATTTAAGTATTTTCTTGCTGTAGAGTAGACTAAACCATTGCGAACACAAAACGTCTTAACGTTAACGCCAGTTTCTTCGTATTCGCTAAGGTATTGTTTTTTAATGCGTTCCCAATTAATTCTCGCCACTTCTCTAACTCCGAGTGTTCAATTTCGCAAACATATTATCACTATTCGGAGTTAAAAATTCTTGTTCGATGATTAAAAGCACGTTCTAACCAGTCTCTAAGCTGGCCTAAGTTGTCCGAAGCAACCTCAATAACAATCCAGCCTAAAAGCTGCGCTTCGTTCATCTTCTCTCTGTCATTTGCAAAGCCAACGCCACGAGTATGACGCCCATTTGAATGAGTACCACCATGAACCTCCAAGGCAATCTTTAAGTCAGGCCAAGCGTAATCCATTCGCCATTTACGAGTCGGATGAAATAGAACTTCGGTTTGATATGGTGGCAAGCCGGCAAGGCTGTGCTGAACACGTGCATGTAGCTTCTGGTAAGCCTTGCTAATGTCCTTTTGCTGTGTGGTCGGTGTTTTGGCTTGGCTTTCGAGAAAAGCCTTTCCTAAGTGTCTGACGGGAATATAAACGGTCATATCTATTTTTCATATGTAAACCTTATAATACGAATAATAACAAAAAAACCAGCATTAAAGCTGGCTTTTTTAATTTAGGCATTCGTTCGAGAATAGATTTTTCACCCTTAAGCATTTTTCGTTTACGAACAATAAATATACCCATAAGAAGAATGGCAAAGTATTCCACGGCTATTAAGATGTAATTGAACGTTTCTCGACTCATCACTTCAGTGCTCATGTTAATACCTCCCGAACAAACAATTACTCTACATCTACATGGTTCATGCAGAACTCAATTAGATATTCCTGATCTTCTTGGTAAAACTGCAAAGAGTAGTCTGAGCGTTCAATGCATTTGAATTTGCTGTTCTCTTCCATATCTGGTGCGTAGAAGTCGTATTTCTTGTTTAGGAACGCTTTCACTCTTTCTTTGCTAGAGAAGTAATTAGTGTGCGTTGATAGCGGTTCACCTCGCTTAGTAGAAACGCGCACCACTTCATAGATAGTAATGCATTGGCGGCATTCTGGATGCTCACACTCAAACACTTCTAGACGGTTTTGCTTCCAAGCAAGAGCTTTGATTGCATTACCCTTAACGGTTTCCAATGCTTCACGCGCTTCGTTTTCTGAGCCCCAAGAACCACACCAGCAGTATGCAATATTTAAGCAATCTTGTTGGATTGGTGACGCCTCGTTGTAGAAGTCACAAACGGCCTTTGCAGTTGCCTCAACGCCAGATATAGAAAGGTTCATTTGTAGCTTGCCTGCTTGCGCCACCAGCTCTTTAAGATCAGCAATAGCAGCAGTAGCAAGTTTGATTTGTTTTTCTCTTAAGCTGGTCATTTTGGTCATCCTCGTGTCGAAAGACGCAATTTTGTTTGCATGTAAAATATAACCTCGACATTCTTGATTGTAAACGGACGAACACGAACGAAAACAATGTTTTTGGAAACGATAAATAAGGCCGCTATAACGACCATTAGGCAGAAAAAAGCCGCCTCAAAGGCGGCTTTTAATAATCAGTTTTATAAGAACCGGATACAGTAATCCACTAGGGTTTTCTGCAAATCTTGCTTATCACTAATCAAAACCATGGCGTAAACCGTATCTGTTACATCGTCGTATTGATAGATAAGTTTGAACCCATCAAAACTAAACTGACGAAAGTGATACACGCCAAGCTGAGTTAGCTCATAACAAGCCGGATATATGGCCGGATTGTCCTCAACGCTCTGTTCGAACGTCTCAATCAAAGTTTCAATTCTCTCTACTACGCTTGTGACATCATTCCATTGTGAGTAGTAGTCAATACGTTCTTCTGCTGTATTAGCGAACGTTTCCGTATAAACAACATTGGCCATCTTATGACCACCTTATGATTTCTTGGCGGCCAATCTCTCCTTAAACGAACTCGATGACATTGTGCGACCTTGGGCTACGTCCTTGTTACTGATAGTAACAAGCTTCATCAAGGCTACTGCTTGATCGCGCTTTAGTCGTTCTTCGTATGATTCCACCACATAAATCGGCTTACCGTTTTGTGTGATCGTCATCGCTTCATCCAGTGGGAGATCGGCTGCATTTTTCTTTAAGTAGCTTACCGTCTCAGTACGCATTGCGGATATTCCTTGCATCGTTGTTTGAAAAGCATTTGTTTGCGTTACTAACTATACACCAAAACAGAAATTAGTCCAAATTCAAACCAAATTTAGCCTGGCCCAACTCGGATTGATCGATGAAGTGCTTTTATGCTTATTAACCATAAAAAACGGCTAATTGAAATAGCTTTTGCAATAGGAATTGCACACTCATTTTTACCCTATTACTGGTTATCACTGATGCTAATTAACTTCATTTGGATAAAAGCTTCCCTTACCTACAGTTATCCAAGGTAGTCGAAGTAAACTTTTTAAACTATCCGTCAGTTTGCAATCTGATATCTATCATCTCTCATTAGCCTATTGACTATCAATTGAACAATAATTGGAAAAATTGCATGATATGAGTATGGAAGGCCGATAAAGTCTAGATAGAAAGCGTTAGCGCTTCACATAGGAGTTAGAATGCAACTTTATCATTATGAACAGTATTATAAGTTCTACCTCGGTACAGAGGAGAAAAATGATATAAATGAAGAAAATGCCAAGAAAGGGTATGGAATACCAGCAGGTTCAACTGTTAAGAAACCACCATTGGAACAGTGCAATGCTGATGAAATTCCTATGTTTGAAAATGATGAGTGGAAAATAGTCAAAGATGATTTTTGGCGACCTACTGTAGAAAAAATTAATTATTATGCTGGACGAAAAATGGACACGTTCCAATATGTCGAGCCCAACGTGTATGATTTCATGAAATACCCAAATATACCTCAACTATGTAACACTGATTTAGTTGGCATGAGAATTCATCAATCTCTAATTATTATTAACAAAAAATTCCAGCGGTGCGTAGAAATGCATCGACTAATATTGCAAGGCGGTGGGAATAATACTGTTTTTTCGTCAGCTAAGGGGACAGCAACCTTTGACCCTTCAACGATACATGAGTTTAAGACTGAGATGGAATCAATTATCTTTATCATGCGTAGGGTATTGGACTCATTAGTGCAACTAACAGATCTTCTGGTGAATATTTCATCATTTGAAAAAACTAAAACCCTTAGTCATGAATCCATTGGTTCAGTGCTTTCACCGAAAACAAAGAGCACACCCGTTAAGGACATCATTATGGGTAATGAAGAATATGAACAGGACACAACAAATTTCCTAGAAATCTCAAATGATCTGTTCAATGGTTTCAAACATTCACTAATGCATGATGAGTCATTCAACCAAATTGGTGCTGAGTATCCTACATTTGTAGGTTTCCTTGTTAAATATGCAAATCATAAAAAAACTATACAGTACCATAATCACAACGCTTACCACTTTATGATGGGATTTCAGGATTGTATCGCTCGGATTTTACGCAACCAAGAAATCTATAGATATAGAACGGCAGAAAAAACTAGCGCTTAACAAGGCGTTATATGACCAGTAGAGGTTTTAGTGTGTTAGTTGAAAGTAAGATCAAGATTGGTCTGTTAGTTTCATGGGCAGTTATAGCATTAGCTTTAATTTATCCATCAGCAATGATGTATCTTGTAGATGTAACTAACCTGAATAAACATTTGCTTGTCTCATTACCAGGCGTAGCAGCGGTTTTTGTAAATTTATGCACAGTTCGACTGAGAGGGCTAATTGTGAGTTCAGCTTCATTTGAAATAGAGCTAAAAAATGAAAGTGCTTATGATTTACGTAATAAATACATTAGGTCAATTACTAGAACAAACTCGATACAATATCTACTAGCAGTTTTTACAGTGTTTCTAGGAGCTTATGTATTAGCATCGTAAGTTCACATCACAAGGCGTTTGAGTCAGATTTGCAACACGTGGCATTTTAACTATGCGTTGGTTTAAGTGATTAAGGTGGTATGCGGATGCTTCGGTATTGCGTTGCTCACCCCTTAACAGGGCGTTAGCCCTAAAGCGATGTTATGAAAGGAGTAGATAAGTGACAACAATATCTTTACCAACGTATTTCGATAGGGATACGTTGGCTGGATTTTTCAATGAGTTAGAAAAACACATCGATACTGATGATGTCTGTTTAGATTGTTCGACTATTAGGTTCTCAAAACCTACCGCAATGTTGGTTGCTGGTTCGAAAATACGAAGTTGGGTTAGATCACGTCATCGTCGAGGTCTCAAAACCCGAAAGAAAGGAGTTGATACCTACTCATCTGCTCATTCATATCTTAAACATATAGGTTTCTTTGATTTTGTCTTAATGGGAGCGGGAAATTGCGTTGGAGAGGCTCGGGGTTCAAGCACTTACATCCCAATCACAAGAATTACTAAACCGGAATTAGGTGAAGGTGAAAATGCACTTGAACAATGGTATGAAGACATTCAGTCAAAAGTTCGGGGGCTAGCGAGGGTCATTTCCGGAAAACCGGAAACACACCAAGATAACCGGATGTATAACTATGCATTACGAGAAATTATACGAAATGTATTTGAACACTCTGGTTGTGAGGAGTGTTATGTTTTTGGTCAACGTTGGTTCGATGGAGCCGTTGAAATCGTCGTTGTAGATGAAGGTGTTGGTATCGGTTGCACTCTAAGGGAGACATTGGGAGACATAACTGACCAAGAAGCATTAAAACAAGCAATTAAACCTGGTGTATCAAGAACATCGCAACTATCAGATGCAGAAAACACCTTCGACAATTCTGGTTTTGGTTTGTATGTACTAACTGAAGTTGCAAGAAGCTTTGGTTGGTATGCGTTGGGGAGCAACAGTGCAAAACTAATTGGTTATGAATCTAACCTTGAAGAAAGTACATTGAATTTTAATGGAACATACTTCGGTTTTAGACTTATACGGTCACCCTCAGATTTTTCGAATTTAACAAAAGATATAATCAAAGCGGGTGAGCAGGAAGCCAATGTAGACGGGATAGAGCGGAAAGCTTCAGCAATGTCTAAGCTTTTTTAGTTTCGGGCTAACAAAGCATTTAAGAGTGATTCAGCACGCTTGGCATTTTCGGTTTGAGTCAAGTTTAGTGATTAAGGTGTTTAAATTGAGTTTCGTGGTCGCGTGCTTCACACCTTAATTGGGCGTTAGCTTTATCCCTAGCTAAGTGATTTGATGAGACTTTAAATTTTGTGACTTTGTTGTTGTTTTAACTATGTAGTAATCACTCATGAACAGCATGTTATATATTTTATGTGTTTTTCAAGGTAGTCTTCCAACTTTATAGTTTAAAGTAGCAATAGAATTAAGTGGTAGGCTCTGTAATGGACAAAGAAATAGAATTAGAAAAAATAAAATCCAAATTAGGTATACAAGATTTAACTAGTGTAACAGAGTCGGATTTTGAGAAAATACAAGCTCTTGCTGGTAGCGGTGGAATTTCGAAAGAGCAAATGACGATCCTTGTTGAAGCAATGCCAAACTTTGTACAGTTGCAACAAGCATATGTTGATGGTTTGAAAACTGTTATTAATTCAGCAAAAGAAACTCAAAAAGACGCACTAAGAGGTATATCAGTTACTCTCGAAAATATTACTAGTTTGCTTAAAACTATAGTTGAAAAATCAGAAACTGAAGAGTTGCGTTCAAAAATAGCTGATATTTCTTTAAAGCTTGCTGACTACGGTCTTGAAGTTGCGAGAATTATGCAAGAAACAAATAAAGAAAATAATGATACTTGGAAGTATATTGCTAGCGGCGCCTCAGCAGTGATTCTTCTCGTAGGTGGCTTACTTCTTCGTCGAAAATAAAGCTAACAAACTGCTCAAGAGGGATTCACAACGCGTGGCATTTTTACTATGCGTTGGCTCTAGTGTTTAAGGTGGTATGCGGGAGCTTCGGTATTGCGTTGCTCACCTTAATACGGCGTTATGTTCTCTCTCACTCCGTAAACTTTCCGTACAAATTGAATGTGCTTTAAGTTTGCACTATAATCTCTCAGGGTACGGAATACGTCCGTACGTAGGAGGGGTTATGGCAACAGCACGTTTAGATATCCGCCTTGATGAAGAGATCAAGGCAAAAGCCGAAAAAGCATCGGCTTTACTTGGTTTAAAAAGTCTCACTGAATATGTTGTGAGACTTATGGACGAAGATGCGACTCATGTTATTGAGGAGCATGAAAGTATTATGGTTAAAGGCAGTGTCTTTGACGAGTTTATGGCCGCGTGTAATAAAGCAAAAGCACCGAATCAAGCTTTGCTTGAAGCTGCCAAATTTACAGATGAGAGTGGCATTAAGTGAGTTGGGGTAAAGAGTTCGTCGAACTTAGTAAATCAAAGCATGACCGCAACTCATTTGACTGTGGTGAGCAAGAGCTGAACACATTTATCAAAACTCAAGCTGCAAAGCATATGCAAGCAGGCATTAGTCGAACAATGGTTTTACCTAGTGCTCAACCACTGTTAAATCAAAAATTCGCTATTTGCGCATTTTATAGTGTTGCACCGAGTTCAATCAGCCGAGAAACATTACCGGCACAACTAGCCAAAAAACTTCCTAGATATCCAATCCCTGTTTTTCTTTTGGCTCAATTAGCTGTGCACAAAGAGTTTCATGGCTCTGGACTCGGAAAGGTTAGTCTAATTCGTGCACTGAAGTACTTGTGGGAAGTGAATCATCACATGAGGGCATACGCAATTGTTGTGGACTGTCTGACAGACTCTGCTCAAGCGTTCTATACGAAGTTCGGCTTTGAAGTATTGTGTGAACATAATGGGCGTATTCGTATGTTTTTACCAATGAAAACGGTAGAACAGCTTTTTAATCAATAGGCTACGAATATAACAGCATTTAAGAGTGATTCCCAACGCTTAGCGTTTTCAGCTTCGCGTTGAGTTTTGTGCTTGCTGTGGTCTGGTTGAATTTCATGGTAGCGTTGCTCACCACTTAGCAGAGAGTTATGTGTACTCGAAAGAAGGAGGCTTTCATGACTAATAAACATCGAGGCTCATGCCTTTGTGGTTGCGTAAAATATGAGATTTTAGGTGATTTCCAGTCTTTCTTCTTGTGTTACTGTACTCGCTGCCAAAAAGGCTCCGGCTCAGCACATGCTGCAAATTTGTTTGCTAAATCTAGTACTTTAACTTGGTTGCAGGGTGAAGATGATGTTAGTACCTATAAGTACCCGAAATCATTGCATGTAAAAAGTTTTTGTCAAAAATGTGGGTCAGCGCTCCCTACGTTCGCTGATAGTATTAACAGCGTAGTAGTTCCAGCTGGCAGCCTCGATAGTCCTATTCCAATTACGCCTACGGCAAAAATTTTCGTGAGTAGTTGCGCTAGTTGGTCTATGAATTTACGCAATGTACTTAGTTATGAAAAGCTCCCTGACCAAGCTAAGATCTAAACACAAACTGTTTAATAATGACTCCCAACGATTGGCATTTTTCATTCCGTCGTTGGGTTTCGTGTTTATAGTGGTATGGTTACGTTGCCCCCCTTCACGCGCCGTTATATTATTTGGAAGGCTGTGGTAGAACGTCGATTCAAATTTCACATCGCAAGTCACTTCACTTGATGTCCAGTATTGATGCTTTCACGTAGTGAGGCCATCGCCTTACTAAGTCTACAGGGATAAAACAGCGTACACCTCAATACACACAGTATGTACGCTTTACATACTCATATTGTCACTTGCTCACATGCCAATAGACATGGTTTTTACTGTATGTTCAACCTTGGTGACCGATATCACTATCGTTCCAACATGGAAAGTTTGTTTTCGATATCTTTGGCAATGACTTTCAGCTTGCTAGAAAGCCGCGATCGTATGATGCACATAAGAATCTGCTTATCTTTTTTGTACCAAGTGTAAAGCGTATTACGGCCTCGCCCTGACTCGTCCTCAAGGTCGGCAACTGTTAAACCAAACTGCTTTAAATACTCCGCTAGATCGTATCCCATAAGCTCACACCGTCTTTAGATGCTCATTACACTCTTTAATAACGTCCACCAGCTTATCTATCGTTAAGGAGCTGGCCGAACGCCCCTCAAATTCAGCAAATAGCTCATGCAACACCATGCATTTTTTTTGCTGCTTTAGAAACTTTGCTTCGTCTAGCATTCGGGTAAGGCGCTTGATTGCCTCTTCCTTGCGAATGACTAACTGAACCGCGCTTAACTTAGGCGCACTCAAATAACCGATCACGGCACCTAAATCGCGCTCTAATTGCTTAATCTCGCTCACGCTCATCGGTTTTTGCCTCTTCTTCGATATATTCAGAATATAGTCTCGTTAAAGAACACAGTAAAATCCGCACGAAAATCACTAGGAAGGTCGCAACCAAGCTCCATAACGTATTCGCAAGCTTCCGAGAATTTAGGGCAATCTGGATACATCAGAATGGTTTTCATTGAGTCGCAATTTAAGTCAAACCATAGGGCGTCAAGTTCCGATTGGTCGCTGTAGGCTAGTTGGACGTAAGCACTTGCAAATTCTGGATCATGAAAACCAAGTACGTCTTGGAAACAATGGTCGCTGCGTCAATGGTATTCACTACTTTCTCCTTAGCAGCCTTGTTTATTAGCTTCGCCTAATTTGGCCCCTTCCGGTGCAACTGCGTCCATAACAGTTATCTGGTCGGACTCTTCAAGCAACTTGCTTAGTCGGGCCACTTCTTCTTGTAGTTCTTTGATTTGGCTTTCTTGTTGCTTGGTTCGGAGTAAGTAGTAATTCGAGTTAGCGATACCAAAAGAAATGTTTTCCATAACGATGTTCGATACATCCTCATGGTCATGTAGAAGAGCCAAGGCTTTAGCCGCTGCTAAGGAACAAAGCTCACTAACGCTAACAGGTTGCAGCGTGTTGGCTTCCATCTGTTTAAGTAGTGATCTTGATTTCGAAAGAATCCCCTCTGCTAGTAGCTGTTCTTGCGTTGACAGTACAATCTCGCGTGTCATAGCTGGATATTTCCTCGTTGTTCTCGTAGATAGTGACAGACTTGTACGAACCGACTAGCTTGGCTAGCCGGATCATAAACTCATCAAGGTTTAAGCGTTTCGCATCAGTGAATACGATTTGACGGGCTTGAAGTAATTCGGATCTTTTCTGCTCTGTCGTCTTTTGATTCGTCGCTTTCATTGTGGTGTTCAGAATCCTTGCATTGGCAATCTTCACAATCACACTCTGTAAGTTTCACGCTACTCAAATCCACACCTGCCATCTTTGCAAGAGCAATAGCCGTTACCTTTGGAAGAATTTGAGAAATGATCTCTTTTATCGCTTCGTTCAACTCTGAGCCGATGTAATCAACGAGGCTATTGTTAATCGTAGGAAACTGCTCGTGTTTAATATCTAAACCTACTCGTTCATCATCCTGAATCTCTGGATTAACGGTTAAAGCAATCTTAAACCCCTCTCCTTTCACGAACTCTTCAAGAAAATTCATTAATTCTGGTCGTGTTTTGCTGTTTAGCATTTCTTGGTCGGTCATTGGTTCATACCTATTTGTTGAATTAGCCACAAAGGGCTAAGAAGAAAGCCGCTTGTCATAAGCAGCGTTCCAATTAAAAAAATCATGGCCGATGCTTTGTTTGTTAACTTTTGATTCATAGAATCATAGAACGACAACACCGAAATCATAAAAAGAGCGTGACCAACAGAGAAGATCACGAATCCAAACAAAACAACAATCAAGCCTATTTTCCCCTGTGTTTTGTCTGGTAATACCTTGCGTCACTTTGTGTTACGCCATTGTGCCATAGCAACAATCTCTTTTGTTGGCGCTAGCTGGTGGCGACCAAATGGGATTTTGTTTTGTCGCATTATCTCGATGACTTTAGGAACTAAGTGAATACTTAATCCTACTAGTCGGTAATGCTCAATTTGTGGAATTGCGCGGTCTAGCTCAAACGCTAGGTACTCAACGGCATCTTGTTCTGAGCAATGTCTATGGATAGAAAGGAGACGAATAGCTGCGTTAAATCCTATAGCCGCAATTTCATCTCTCGGTGAAATTTTGTTTTTGGTCATGTGAATCACATCTCGCAACATTCATTGAACATGAATAATTGTATTCGTTCGATAATTACACAAACAAACCTAAATATTGGAATTTATGTTTTCAAGAATGTTACGTTTCTTCGTATCTTCTCGCACCAACTCTTCAAAGCTCCATATTCCCGCAAGCTCTCCAATCTGATCGAGCGCTTCTAATGGCAATTTAGACCAAGCATATTCCACCAGTTCTAAGTCTGTACCAACCTTGTTGAAGAATAATTGCTTGCGACTACCTAGCGGATCGTGTCGTACTGGTTCGCCTTCTGGTATTGGGTTGCCGCCAGTTGCGCCTCGATGGTGAACGGGACAAAGGCCATAACCAAAAAAGTGAGCTAGTGGCTTAACCGCACCTTTCTCACTCGAATGATGAAACTCAATGTATTCCAGCGGTTCAGGCCAATCATTTGGGTGACCAAGCTTATCGCAAGCTATACAGCCACAACGTTGAATCACGGCCTGTCCATAGATCTGTTCTGCCTTTGTCGGTTTGCGACCTTTCATTGCTCTTCTCCTGTTTTCTAGGCACAAAAAAAGCGCTGCATTCACTGAATGCAACGCTCTAACTCAAAAGCGATACTCTAAATCGTCACTGTTAACGCCTCGGCTTGTTCTTTTAGATCTTCAATCATGGCTCTTGGATAGGAACCAAGCTCCTGAATGTTGATAGGCAGTAACGTATCTGCGTCAACTCCTAAGTGATCGGCTATCGAGGCCATTATTTTCTTAGTTGAGTAAGGCTTCATTCTCTGGTTTAAAGCGACTTGCTGATAGCCAGCTTTCGTAAACACACCTTTTTCGTAGTAGTGATAAGTGATCAGATAGTAGGTTAATACTTGGTTCGGATTACTCATCTGATGCGTTCCCCTAAATAACTGTTAATGTCTCTTGGTATTTTTTGAATAGTTCTAAAACTCGCCCTTTGGCCGCAAATCGCCCTATCTGTCCGCCTGCGAACCACAAGCCGGTATCTGATAGTGAGAGAAGTTGAATTTCTTTCTTGAGCGCGGCTTTAAAGTCTTCAATGCGCACCATTTTAGTAACAATGGGGAACGTCCCGCTGTTCACTGTGATTGGTCTAGTGGGAACATCATAAGCTTCCACTAGCTCTTTAGCCTTTTGATTGGATAACCCGTAGTGAATACCCAAACCGGAAACAATCGCATATCCAGCCGGAATAAAATTGCGTTCTAACTCGTCAATCCGTCTATGAGCGTCGTTGGCCGCCTCAATAGCCTGTTTGGTCTGCTTCTCCTGTTCTACTAGAGCCTTTGCTTGCTCAAGTAACCATTCCGCGCTTGTTTGAGGCTGTTCAGTCAATGAATATGAACCATGCTTTCGAATGTTTGGTAACACTTCGTGGGTGAGCCAACGCTGGAACGGCTTACCTTTTGGTGCTTGGCTGGAAAGAATCAAATCATACATACCAGCCTCGTTTATTACCGTAAGTCTTTGATTTAACTCTAACGTCGAGCAGCTCGACGGTGGAAATTTGGCCATTAACTGCTTTAGCGGCTTCTTGTCTTGTTCTGAAACATACCGATTAACCGCATCACGAGCGTTCACAAGGCCAAGCATTGCGCCGACCTCGTTCCCGATAAACCAAGGGTCGTTATCCATATCAATGATGACGGTCAGATCCCCAAAAATAGGTTTGTTGAATTTGGTTATGTTCATCGTTTCATTGCCCTTAGTTGGTCAATTCGGTTAGAAAACTCGTGTCGTTCTCCTGAACGTCGATACTCTTCTCGAACCTTATCAATTAAAGAAACTCGACTGTGTACTGGTAGCGCTTTTAGCTCTTCCTGTGCAAGTCTCAGACGCCCAGCTCGTTCTTTGGCGTCTGCGTCCCGTAGATACTTGATGAAAAGTTCTAACTCTCCACCAGCTCTTGCTCGTTTCAAATCCCAATCGCAATTTTGTGCTACCCATTTCTCGGCTCTCCCCATTGGTGCACGATTTAAAAATCGGTCATAGGCTTCGCGATATTCCGCTTCGGTTCGTTGGTTAATCTGAGTCATCAGCTCACCAAGCGATGGAGGGAAGCGGTTGCCGTTGGATAGTCGGTCAAAACAGATCGCTAGTATCCGGTTAAGTTGCAAGTCATTCAGGGTCGAAAGGAAGTTTCCCCATGCCGTAGTAATCACCGCGCCATTCATCGTTACCCATGTCTTGCCATACATTTCCGTCAGCGTGTCCCATAGGGCTATTAATTTGGGATTCAAGCCATTGGCGCTGCTGTTGTACTCGTGCAAGTTTGATTGCTGGTGATTGGTTTGGGTAAATCCGTAACCATTCAGGGAAGATTGACTGATCGGCATTCTCGCCATAACCGATTCCATTGATTTCAAGTTTCTGTCCATTGTCGATACCTCTTAGATTCGTATCGTTGCGCAATTCATCTGTCCAGCGTTCATATTTGATGTAACGTTCTGGATGTAAGCGATCAAAACCTTGCTGCCGCGCTGCATTGCGTCGTTTTACGTCTTCAGCGAGCATTCGTGCAAACTCGTAAGGTTCAGCCTTTAGGCGCTTGATAGCTCGTTTAAATTCTTTGAATGCTTGAATCTTCCCTACCTTTCTCATTCCGGCAGTCCAGAAAATTTCAAACGCATCAGAAAGCAATTGGTCTGAATCGTCAGATTCGGACGAAGTATTTAGATCAGTATTTAGTTTAAGATCAGTATTTAGTAGTGTCGTATTAGCCGGATCTGGCTTTTCCGTAATACGGCTTTCACGGATTAGGCTTTTTGGATAGTCACTCACTTCGTACCAAGTTGAACCATCAGCCTCTTTGTGGCGAAAACAAAAACCACGCTCAATAAGTTCTTTTAATATTACGTAGACACCATCACGCCCCGTTTTCTTGGCGGTTCCTGTGGTTACTTTCTCTAAGTGGGACACTTTAACTTCCCAATCATCAGGTTTTGACAACAAGTAACTAAGCAATCCCATAGCTTGAAAACTCAAACAATGGTCTGCATAAACCTCGTTGCAAATCATTGTGAAGTTGTGGCTCGTACGTTTACGCTTGATCGTTGCGTTCTTATTAGGTTGTGCCATATAATTACCTCGTTATAGCACTAACATTTGGTGCAGACTTAACGGCCGCCGTCTTACACGGCGGTTTTTTTTACTTAAAATTCACTATTTGTTTGAATGTCTTTGTAGATAGAACTTGCACGTTCAGTCTGTTCTTCTTCGTCGTAATCGTCTTTAGGTTCGGTCAAACCACACTTTTCAACTAACGCTTGTCTGAGTGATTCAAGTTTCTCGACTGGCACTCCCAATGCATTGCTGAGCTCATCGACCTCTTTCCACCAGTTGAAACTTGTCGCGCTCAAAACGCAGTAAGCTCCTAACTCTTCAAGCGTCAAACCACGCTTAAAAATCATCGTTGGAACGACGGCCATGTTGTTTAGAACGAAAAAGCGATTTTCAGGAATGTTCATGATTACCTCTCAATGTGCTTTGGTTGAGCGTGGCGACACTGAGCTATTAGTGCCACAAGTGGGTGACTGATAGGGAATAGCTCCCACGCTCACCAAAACACACTTTTAGGTTATCTACCGTTGAGTGTCGTTCAACATTCGATGACAAACATCATTGATCGAAAACTTGTTAGTTGTCAAATAAAAAAATACAGACCAATAATAGACCAAAAAAAAGAATTGGTTTATAATTGGTGTGTGAATTTCACATGCATATACAAGCGAAACACTCATATAACAAACAGGGGGCATTATGTCTTTGTCCGTGCTTGCTCGAAACATCGAGCAGAGAAAAAGGGATTTGAACATAACCAAAAGCATCGACTTGGCAAAGAAATCAGGTGTCAGTCGGGCGGTATTAACCAACATCAAATTGAATCCAGAAAAAAGTATCATGCTTGATTCTGCAATCAGGCTAGCAGATGCCCTTGATTGCCGTCTTGAGTGGTTAGCGACTGGTGAAGGCTCACCAACAGCTGATGAATACAAAGAGCTTTCACGTATCGAACTAGGTGCACCATTAGTTACTTTGAATTCGTTCGTGGATGTAGAACCTGAAGAGTTTCTAAAAACGGGTGTTCCCGAATACACTCAAAGATTTCCATGCCCAAGTGGAAACTCCAAAAGTCAATTCGTGATAAAAGTGAACGACCAAATCAAAAACTACCCTGCTGGTGGGTACTTTTACTTTGACACTGAGAAAACCCCAGTATCAGGCCAGCTTGTTGTCGCTAATACGGGTAACAACGTAGAGATCATGGAGTACCAGTCAGCTCATGGTAGGCAGTTTTTAAAGTCCGTGAATGAAGAGTTGCCAATTGAGTTACGCCTCGTGGAAATTACTGGTCAGAAATTAATTGGCACATTCGCTGCGTATGCGATATTCTAATTTTTAGTGATAGATATCACCAAAAATCAGCTTTTAGAAAGACTCCCCTCGCTATGCGAGGGTTTTTTTTACCTAAAATCTCATCTTATAAGAAACGAAAACAATGATTTCAGTTTTCCGCGTTCTCAATCACTTCCAATTTTTTCATCGATTAGATAATATTAGCATCGAACGGAAACGTCGAGACAAAAATAAAACCACCCATTTCTGAGCGGCTTTATTCACAAGGTATGACCAGACCATTTAATGGTATGACCGTGCTGAAGCGGCGACCAAACCGCTACAACGCAGTCATAGTATCACAAAAGATAAGTGAGTAAACATGACTATTAACGAAGCAAAAGTGACTGGCGAAGGAGCAGCCCAAAAAGCCCCTCAAATGGAACGTGTGACTAACTTTCCTGAGTTTATAGAGCGTGTTGACGCTGGCGAGATCATCTTAAAGCTAAAACTTTCACCAGCATCTAAAACCGCCCCGTCGATTATGAATGTAACCACGGCGATCACGGTTAAAGAACCGAAAGTAAATTACGGCTCGAAAGTCGAAAACTTCAAATATGAAACTGTGGCGTTTGCTGGTTTCGGTGATTTCCGCTTTGAGTTACGACTATCAGTAATCCGAAATGAACTTTTAATCCTACGCATTAAACGCATGGAAGAGATTCAAGAGAAAATGGCTGAGAAGTTCCTTGACGTCGTTAAAGAATAGTTCGCAAACCAATCTGTAGTAATGCCGACTTACATCGGAACTTACTAATGAGTAATGGTTCCCTCACTCACGAGGGAACCAAATCAGATTAGTTTTATTCACAAGGTAGACCAATGACCGACCAAATCCAACCTGTAGATGTTGCTATTAATCACCTTCTAAACATGGTTCAAAATCAACTTGGTAACGTCCTTTCTCTTGTTGAAACCCAAGCACAATTAGTTTCTGACTCTCTAAACTACGAAACTGATCAGTACAACGCACTAATTGATCGAATTGAAAAGGCTGAGTCTGAACGTGACACACTTGAACTAAAAGTTATTGAGCTGACCAAAGAAAACGAAGCAATTGAACTAGACCACCTAGACAAGCTCAACAAATTACGCAGCGAACTTAACTTACTAAAATCAAGAACGGCTGATCTTCCTGCACTAAGAGAAGAAGTTAAGCGTTACCGTGAAATGAACCCAGACGCTTTGAAGCAACGCCTAGCTAAATCACGCGCTACTGCTGACGAACGATTAAATACAATCAACCGTTTAAAGAAAGAGTCAAGCGACTACCGCAAAGAAAATATTCGCTTGAAAAAGGAAGTGACTCAACTAAGCGAAGCAGCATTAGAAGCAACGCACCTATGCGAAGAATACAAAGCTCGATTGCATTTCATTGATGGGGACGTAGAAAAGCCATACGTTGGAAAAGACGGTTTAGAGCTATTTATCTACCGTTATGGCTACCCTCTTGCATTCAAGCCACTGGTTAGAAATCTAAGCGTAATTCGTGACTTAAACTTCCATATTGAATTGCGTTCAAATTGGGCTATTTGTTGTGTGGTAAGTGTTTCTGACTGGCTGATTCCTCTTATCCCTACGGTACACGAGTTTGAAGGTCGTATTCCTACAGAGCTATATACAGACCTTCAAGAAATTTACACAAACGCTGCTGAAGTTAGCCACCAGCATCTAATTGCGCGTGTGGAACACTTCAAAGAAGTCACACTTGAATCTGTTTACGATGGCATAATCACCGATCGAGAATTAAAACTTCTGAACGATGCGAATTATTTCTCTGTTTACAGCGTCATGCACCCAACCGATGAGCAACTAGCAAAATCAGTTAAGGGCATTAGCGAAGCAAGTGCGTCAAGAATCCGAGCAGCAATTGACGAACAGATCGTTCAACCTTGGGAACGCGAGAACTGGACGAAAGAGCAAGTAAACGAGGTTCGTCGCAAGTGAGATACGGTGTGATTTATGCCGATCCGCCTTGGCAATTCAGCTCAAAAAGAACTAGCGGTTCAATGAAAAGCGGCGCTTCACAAAATCAATAAATAGTTGGGATGTATTCACAACCAATCGGCAACAAGTTTAATTTTGATGAGTTTGGACTCACAAAACCATACTGAACGGAAATTCAGCTTCAATATGAGGAGTTAAAAAAGTGGAAGAAAAATTAATTAGTATTGAACAATTGCTTGTTAGATATCGCCCTTTTGCAATGCGCGATGGTGAAAACTTCACAAAACGTGGCCTATACAACTGGCGTAAAACAAAAGGATTTCCTGAACCTGTAATCTCTTCACCGAGACTCATTTGGAAAACGGAAGATGTCTTAAGGTGGGAGAAAAATCAAGGTTACGACTTTTTATAACATCTTCTAACTTCCTGTTATATAAGGAGAGCGACAAAGCTATAGCGAATGATATTGTATTGTACTTATTTTGGATTAAGCTTTTACAGCATTCACCCAGATCCCGCCCTCTTTGTGGGCTAACAATGTACCAATAAGGTCTCGAAGCTCAATCCTATTTGTACAAAATGGAGCGCAGGAGGATGCTGATATTTTTGCACCTTTTAATCCACGCATAAAAACAGTTTCCATGCGTAAAGTACTATTACTTTCGTTTATATATTTTATATTGAATGTAGGCATATTTTTCTTAGTCTTAGTTATAATTTATTTTAATACTTTAATTTAAATGAAGATATTTTATGTTCTTTGAGTAATAAATAAATTGTATGGGTTTAGAGGAGATGAGAGTAGTAGAGGTGTGAATACACCTCTACAAATAATTTTATGCAACAACTACATTTGCAGCTTGCAAACCTTTCTGGCCTTGCTCTACTGTAAAGTTAACCTTTTGGCCCTCAGCTAGAGTTTTAAAGCCTTCTGAAACAATAGAGTTAAAGTGAACGAATACGTCAGCACTACCATCATCTGGTGTCAAAAATCCGAAACCTTTACTATCGTTAAACCATTTTACAGAACCAGTTTTATTATTAGACATATGTTGTCCCTTATTTTAAATATAATTTACGCGTAACTTGCGAGAGAAGCACTGAAATCTTGAATTATTTAATGTTTATAATGAAGCTAGAGAGGGAAACTCTGAGGATAACAATGAAGGAATTCTGAGGGCTTAACTTAAAAACTTTATTTTTCATTTAATAACTCTGAACTACAACAGAGCAAGTTCAGTATCACTAGTTCCGTATTAAATGTAAAGCTTTATTTTTCAATATAGAGAAAAATAAACATAAAATAACAAAAAACCATTAAGCATCAATCACTTTATACAACTAGCACTCGCAATCTTACATTCATGGGTTCTAAGTTCAGTGCTAACACCCGTATTTTTACGTGTAGAATCTGTAGACTAATACGCTCAAAAGGGTTCTAAATTAATTACTCTCTTTATAGTTAACTACAGCGTCGTGATAGACTCTCATAGCGTCTAACTGTTGACTTAAATACTGACCTTTGTTGTAGGTTTTCATTTCACCAGCCATTTCATGTCCTAGCATCTTCTCAGCGATATAAGGCTCAATTTTCAAATCACCGAAGTGTGTGGCTAAAGTATGTCTAAATACGTGTGGCGACCAGCTTGGTAACGCTAATGCCGCTTGTAACGGTCTAAAACGACTTTGAAAACCTTGTACTCCTAACTCCCTACCCCGATTTGAGATAATTAAGTTCTCGGAGTTTGGGTGAAGGTTGTATAAAAACTCAAAGTAACCAAACAAGAAATCTGGAATTGGACGAACGATTAAACGCCCGTTCTTGCTATTTTCTGGTGGCACTTTCCAAGTTCTATCTTTCAGGTCGATGTTTACTTTCTTGGCCGTTCTCAGCTCTCCGCTACGCGCTCCGGTAAACATGAGAATTAAACAAGCTGCCGCAAACTCAGGAGGGTATTTACCAGAACGGCAATAGTCGTAAATTTGCTTGAGTTCTTTGAATGATAAAACCCTATCCCTTGGCTTAGACGGTGTACCAACAAAGCGACTTTGTATATTGATCAGCTTGTTCTCGTCAATAATGTCTACAGCCATTAGGTATTTGGCACACTGCTTTAATTCTGTCAGCAATCGAACCGGAACAGTTTTCCCTTCAATAGTCTTAATCACGTTGATCCAATCAACAGTTTTCATCTGTTCCCATTCATTAGAGCCAATCTTGCTAATTATGTGTGTATTTAGCGCGTTGATAATTAGCTTTGGATATTTGCGTCTTGGGATCAATTCTTCCTTAATCCAAAACTCAATACACTCTTGAACAGTTGAGATTTTCTTTTTGGCTTTGTGGTTTCGTGGATCTAAACCTTGCTCAAGCATCTTTTTGGCTTCTCGGTGGATATCCCTAGCCTCTTTTAAAGAAACTTGAGGATAAGTGCCGATTGTTAAAATGGCTTGTTTACCCTGCCAGCGGAAGCGATAACAAAAGCTAATTTTTCCGCTCTTATAAAAGCGCGCAAGTAGGCCACCGCCGTCGGCTAAATCTTGGTGTGGTTTGTCTGTTGGGAAGTTATTTTTGGACTTTAAAGCCCGTTCGGTAATGGTCATAATCTACCTTGTCATATACACAATATATACACACATTACGTTTCTTCGGGCATTTTCCTCATGTTACATGAAGAAACGCCATGAAGCTCGCAAGCCCCGTATTTATTGGTCTAACATGATAAACGATGTAGATTTCCGAAGCTACTAGAAAGCCGTTGAAATTAAAACATATTCCCTTTGTATAATTCTGTTTTCATCTTGATTCTCAGGCTTTAAAAAGACAGGCAATACTAAGGAATTCGCTGCCAAGAGACAAGCGTTACCCCATACAAGCGTAGCAAAAACTTCCGCTGGTTCCTGGCCTCTTTGCTATCACTCACACCAGAGCGCCGTATTTCTGTCACGCGCCAAACATTTGATTACACAGCACTCACATCACAATTACATATCCCCAACATGTGTGGGGTCACAATCATTCATTTCGTTGTTCGCAGTGCGCATTTGTGCACATTAATATTGTGCAGTTCGTTCCAATTACACTTATAAATTTATGCGCTCAACTATCACTTTTAAGCTCTTACTGGCGTTAATTGCTGTCTTCAGCTGCGTTCTAGCTGCCTCTACGGCTTACCAATACCATCAACAAAAAACCTTAATCAATGATGTTCTTAGTGAACAACTCCATGATAAGGCTAGCAATTATTTCGATAGCCTAAATATGATGATGCTTACGGGCACCATGTCGCAAAAAGAAACCTTACGTCAAAAGGCCCTGACCCAAGAAGGCATTGAAGCAGTTCGCGTGTTGCGAGCTGATACTGTGACCAAACTTTACGGACCTGGGCAACAAAACCAGCAGCCTGTCGATGATATTGATCAACGAGCGTTGAATGGTGAACTGGTGATTGAACCAATCTCAGCCGATTGGGGCAAAGGGTTAGTAGTCGCACTACCAATGAAATCGAGCGAAAATTACCGTGGCACCAACTGCGTTTCTTGCCACGTTGCACCAGCAGGAGAAGTGTTGGGCGCGATTCGCTTGGAATACAACATGAACCACGTCAATTCAATGATCAGTAAACAGGCAATGTTTGCGATGGGAATAATGGCCGTAATCGCATTTGTGGGCTTCATCATAACGATGAGTTTGATTCAGAAAATCATTGTACGACCAATTCAAAGAACGTCGAAATTCATGTCGAATGTGAGCCATAGCAAAGATCTATCTCAACGACTTATGCATCACCAACAGGATGAAGTGGGCCAACTTTCTACTTCAATCAATTCATTCATGGATACGGTCTCCGAAAGCTTAGAACGTGTGCAAGACACCTCTCACTCACTTGCCGACTCCGCGAGTAAACTAACTGCTGTCGCGCAGTCCACAGATAAAGCGGCCAATAACCAACAGCTAGAGACCAACGAAGTACAAATTAATATCACCGATATGTTGCAGCAACAAACTGCGGTTGAGGACTCGACTAATAATGCTACTGTTTTGGTCAATCACACCGTTGATGTCGCCACTCATAGTGCAAGCCAAGCACACAATGTAAGTGAAGACATCAAACAACTAGTAAGTAACATTGATACCGTACGGGAAAAAATCAGCTCTCTAAACCAAAGAACCGAAGAAGTGTCGTCCATTCTTGTGGTTATTAAGGGTATTGCAGAACAAACCAATCTGCTCGCGTTGAATGCTGCTATTGAAGCCGCCCGTGCCGGAGAGCAAGGGCGCGGTTTTGCGGTCGTCGCGGAAGAAGTGCGTAACCTGGCTTCTAGGACGGCTGAGGCCACTGGTAATATTGAACATATCATTTCTCAATTCCAGCAAGGAAGTGAAGAGTCATTAACTTCTGTTGATACCGTCTGCCAGTTTGCTCATCAACGCTCTGTCGATGTCGAGGCACTATCAGCCACAATGCATAACGTTGTTGACGAAATGCGCCAAGTGCTCAGACATGCAGAAGATATCCAAAACCAGACGCAAACCACATCTGATGTAAGTCAGCATATTCAATCTAAAATAGATGTGATCACACTGCATGCTAACGACACATCGCAATCAGCATCGCACACGCGTGATATTAGTGTTGATTTAGAGCATCTATCCGAACGTTTAGAGCAATTACTAAACCAATTCACACTTTCAGAGCACAAAAGAGTGAATAAATAGAGAGATTCTCCCCATCAAAACGAATATAAAGGTTGATGCGAGCGAATTGACAGGTAATATGTCTCGTTGAATCTGTAAAATGCTACCCAACTCAGCGCTTAGCTTGTTTTTTGAACAAAAATGTTATTAGACAAGTACTTTAAGTAAGCGTTGAGTTGAATTTTTACCTCAATGGAGAATATTGAAAACATGACTTACGCGCCTGTATCAGACGTATTGAAAGGTCAGCTAGCAGTAGACAGCGAAGTGACTGTTCGTGGCTGGATCCGTTCACGTCGTGATTCCAAAGCTGGAATCTCTTTCCTTGCCATATATGACGGCTCTTGTTTCGACCCGATTCAGGCCGTGGTCCCAAATAATCTTAATAATTACGAAGACGAAGTATTAAAGCTAACGACTGGCTGCTCTGTTGAAGTAACTGGTAAGATTGTTGAATCTCCTGCAAAGGGTCAAGACTTCGAACTTGCTGCCACTGACGTTAAAGTGGTTGGTTGGGTTGAAGATGCTGAAACTTACCCAATGGCAAAAACTCGTCACTCAATCGAGTACCTACGTGAAGTTGCGCACCTACGTCCGCGCACAAACGTAATCGGTGCAGTAGCACGTGTACGTAACTGCCTATCTCAAGCAATCCACCGCTTCTACCACGAGCAAGGTTACTTCTGGGTATCTGCGCCGTTGATCACGGCTTCAGATGCTGAAGGCGCTGGTGAAATGTTCCGCGTATCTACGCTAGACATGGAAAACCTTCCTCGCACTGACGCTGGTAAAGTGGACTACAACGAAGACTTCTTCGGTAAAGAGACGTTCCTAACCGTATCTGGTCAGCTAAACGCAGAAGCTTACGCTTGTGCGCTAAGCAAAGTTTACACTTTCGGCCCTACTTTCCGTGCTGAAAACTCAAACACAAGCCGCCACCTAGCAGAATTCTGGATGGTTGAGCCTGAAGTTGCGTTCGCAGAACTGGATGATGTAGCGAAACTGGCTGAAGACATGCTCAAGTACGTGTTTAAAGCAGTGCTTGCAGAGTGTCGCGATGACCTTGAGTTCTTCGCTCAACGCATCGACAAAGAAGCAATCACTCGTCTAGAGCAGTTCGTTTCTTCTGACTTCGCGCAAGTTGACTACACTGACGCAATCCAGATCCTTCTTGATTCAGGTCGTGAGTTCGAATTCCCAGTTGAATGGGGTATCGATATGTCTTCTGAGCACGAGCGTTTCCTTGCTGAAGAACACTTCAAAGCACCTGTAATCGTTAAGAACTACCCGAAAGACATCAAAGCATTCTACATGCGTGCTAACGATGACGGTAAAACAGTTGCAGCGATGGACGTTCTAGCACCGGGCATCGGCGAAATCATCGGTGGTTCTCAGCGTGAAGAGCGCCTAGACATTCTAGATGCACGTATGCGTGAAGTGGGTATCGATCCTGAACATATGAGCTGGTACCGCGACCTACGTAAATACGGTACAGTGCCACACGCAGGCTTCGGTCTGGGCTTCGAGCGCCTAGTATCTTACGTAACTGGTATGGGCAACGTTCGTGACGTGATCCCATTCCCACGTACTCCTCGCTCTGCGAACTTCTAATCACTTTTTAGTGATATGGAATTAAAAAGACCTCCCATGTGGAGGTCTTTTATTTTGTACGAATGATTTTCTAGCAACCGATGTATGCACTCTAGTTGTTATTTTCGTCGTCATCCTCATCTGCTCGCGCTGCGTATTTTACTCCAACCACACACAAGCCAAACATCACAAATGGGATAACGGCAGCAGTGTATTCCGTCCAAACCATATGAGAAAAAGATTTCGCCAATATCAAATGTGCAAACACCAACAAAAATGCGCTAAAAATAGCAACACCCATCAACCTAAGTTCATGCTTTACCAACTGCTTTTTCATTACGGCTCCTAACCTAAATGGTTGTTTGCCCATGATTGAAACACAGCTTCGGTATCGTCCACTGATACAGTTTGAGCAAAAAACAGGTAAACAGTTGGCTAATGAAGTAATTCTCCGACCGTCTTCACGGCTTGTTCTAATTCATCATTTACAAGTAACGATGTATTAAGCCTCAGGTAGTTCTCATAATTTGGAGCGATAGAAAACAACTGACCAAATGCTACAGTGATGTTCGCTTCCAATAACTTCTGATAAATCGCTTTTCCGCACTTTGTTTTCGGCAGTTCTATCCAAAGAAAATAGCCGCCTTCCGGTTGCGTGTAACGAATCGATTGGGGAAAGTACTTATCAACCAGTTCAATAAACGCCAATTGCCGCTGCTCAAGATTCTTTCGCAGTTTTCTAAGATGGCTATCATAACTATCGTTTTGCAAGTAATGCGCGATACCCTGCTGGATTGGTGCACTGCCTGACAACGTCGAGATAAGTTGCAGCTTTTGAAGTTGCTCATTGAAGCGTTTGTTTACCACCCAGCCCAGCCTATAGCCAGGGCAAAGACTTTTTGAAAATGATCCACAATGCAACACGCGCTCTTGTGTATCAAAAGCTTTAAGTGAGCTTGGCTTTTTTTCAGAAAAATAAAGCTCTGAATACACATCATCTTCGATCAAGTACACATCGTATTTGTCAGCCAGTTCGACGATACGTTGCTTCTGCCCGTCACTTAATAAAGTTCCTGTTGGATTGTGAAAGTTAGTCATTAACCAACATGCGCGAACATCATTGCCGGCAAAAGTCGCTTCAATTTGATCCACTGAATGTCCAGTTAACGGATCCACCGTTATTTCTATCGCCTTTAGACCTAAACGTTCAATCGCTTGAAGTGCGCCATAAAACGTCGGTGATTCAACTACAACAGTATCTCCAGGCTGGGTCACGGCCTGAAGGCTCAAATTCAACGCTTCTAATGCGCCAGAAGTAACGACAATATCATCATGGGTAAACACCATACCTTGTTGGATGTACCGTTGAGCAATCAAACGGCGTAGAGACTCACAGCCCGGCGGCAAGTTATCCAATAACGTCTCTGCCCCCATCTTCCTGCCTGAGCTGGCTAGGTTGCGGTTTAGCGCTTCTAATGGGAACAATGCTGGGTCTGGAAACGCGGAGCCAAACTTCACCGCATTCGGTGAGGCCTGATTTTTGAGGTAGTCGTAAAGTTCATCGTTGATGCTAGAGCGATAAACGGAAGTGGCTGGAGAACTCGGTTCGAAGCGGTCCAACTCCGCAGTAACAAAGTATCCAGACTGAGGTTTCGCTGCGACCCAACCTTGTGCTTCGAGCAGCTGATAAGCTTGTAATACCGTACCTGCGCTGACAGAATGGTTTCGGCTTGTTACACGCACTGATGGCAGCTTTTCCCCTGCTCTCCAAGTATTTTGCTGAATCTGCGTTTTGAACAGCTCAGCCAGTTGACGGTATCGGTTCATGTTTCCCTCATTTCACTTACAGCCGCACCATAGCATACTTCGCGCCAGCATTCTGATATGGGAGTATTCAATTTAGCAACGTAATTTATCAAGCTTATCAATAGATATTTCAGCCACGAAGTGAGCGTTTATATCCCATACTTTGACCGTTACACACATATTGCCTCACATCTTTGCAATACCTAAAAGCCAAGGTTTTACGTTGGACTGAGTGCGTTAAACTCACTTCGAACTACTGTCTTTAAATCAGGAGGAAGCGATGAAAGTTTTTACAATGGACGATCTCTCGTATCGCGGAAAACATAAAGGTGTACATAGTTGGGACCATCCTGGCAGTACCACCCCTTATTATTGGCATCCTGATTGGCTGCATATCGCTGAAGATGCTTTGGGTGAGCACAAAAAGGCTGACCTTGAAGTCCCTGATGGAGAAACAGCGACAGAAGGGCATGCAAAAGCGGCGATTCTCAAACACTTGAATGACGAGTAGTTTAGGCTCTATCACCGTTCAAGAATAGCATTAGGTAGGCGAATCCATCGTCGTATGCTTTAAACACAAATAAAGCTAAAACCTGCCAAATAGTAAATTCTTCTGAATGAGAAGTACGCATCTTCTATCGCGTTCAAAGGGCAAAATAAGTCGATTGTTATCACATTAATTTTCATTACATCTGTTACATTTAAATAGTAATGGTGATGCACACCTCAACTCATGGATTATGAGAGAAAACAATAATGGCGAAATACAACGAAGAAGATATTAAATACAAAGGTGAATCCAACGGCGTACATTCTTGGAGCTCTCCTTCCGGCCAACCTTATTACTGGCATCCAGATTGGTTACACGTTGCAGAAGATGCGACGGGTACGCATCCGAAGCAAAAACTTGAAGTTGAAAAGACAGAAGTACCAACCGAAAAACACGCATTAAAAGCGATCTTAAAGCATATGAACGACTGGGCGACTGAAAAACTTTCTTCTAACCCTGACATCGAAACCAATGCGGTTGAGTCGGAAATCAATCTGAAGAAGTAACCCCAACCGATATCCATACTTCTAACAGTAAACGCTCCACCTTTGGTGGGGCGTTTTTGTCTCAACAAATCCTCACTAGACAACTATAAACGCGTTAACGCAAAGCACTGAATTGAAACGATTGGGATGTGTGCAAAACTTCTCCAACCATGGCATAAATGCCCTTCAAACTCTGTGCCTACCAAACGTTTTCATGGCAAAAACTTTAGTTATGTTAGAATTCTGTTTCAAATCGCAACTTTTTAGGTTTTCTTTTCAGTAACGGTTGTAACCAATATTGCTGAAAGGTATAAATGTTAGCACACCCCTTCGATTAACATGGATGAAGATTATGTTTGAAAAAGTAGTTGCCGCTCCGGCTGACCCTATTCTTGGCCTTACTGAAGAGTTTAAAAAAGATGCTCGCGCAGAAAAAATTAACCTTGGCGTAGGTATTTACAAAAACGAGCAAGGCGAAACTCCCGTTCTTGCGACAGTAAAGAAAGCTGAAGCAGCACTTGTTGAAACTGAAAAAACCAAATCTTACCTAACCATCGAAGGCACAGCAGAGTACGGCATTGCAGTGCAAAAATTGCTTTTCGGCTCTGATGCAGAAATTGTAAACGAAAAACGTGCTAAAACAGCTCAAGCTCCGGGTGGTACTGGTGCACTACGTGTTGCCGGCGAGTTCATTAAACGTCAACTAGGCGATGTAAAGATCTGGATCAGCAACCCAACATGGGCGAACCACAACGGCGTATTTACTGCTGCTGGTATCGAAACGGCACAATATAGCTACTACAATGCTGAAACAAAAGACAAAGACTTCGATGCGATGCTAAATGATCTGCAATCTGCATCTGAAGGCGACATCGTGCTTCTACACGGCTGCTGTCACAACCCTACAGGGATCGATCCTACGGCTGAAGAGTGGGAAACATTGGCGAAACTTATCGCAGAGAAGAAATTGCTTCCTCTGTTCGACTTCGCCTACCAAGGCTTTGCTAAAGGTGTGGAAGAAGATGCTGCAGGTCTTCGTACTTTTGCTAAATACAACAAAGAAATCCTAGTCGCGAGCTCTTTCTCGAAAAACTTTGGCCTATACAATGAACGCGTAGGTGCCTTCACGTTAGTAGCTGAGTCAGAAGAAGTCGCAACAACCGCATTTTCTCAAGTTAAAGCCATTATTCGCTCTATCTACTCTAACCCACCTGCACACGGCAGCGCTGTCGTGACTCACATTCTTGGCAACGCCGAAATGCGTGCGGAATGGGAAGCTGAAGTAGCAGAAATGCGTGACCGTATTCAAGAAATGCGTGAACTGTTTGTAGCGACACTAAAAGCAGAGGGTGTGGACGCAGACTTTAGTTTCATCGAACGTCAAAATGGTATGTTCTCTTTCTCTGGTCTTTCTAAAGAGCAAGTTAACCGCCTTAAAGAAGAGTTCGGTATTTACATTGTCGGTTCTGGCCGAATCAGTGTTGCTGGTATGACGAAGTCAAATATGGGCCCTCTGTGTAAAGGCATTGCAGCGGTTTTATAATCGACTGTCGCATACTTTATTAAAAGGAAAGGTCAGCATAAGCTGACCTTTTTTGTTTTAACTTAACGCCAAAAACGAACCCGTCCGATCTAGTAGACAAACTTCAAACTCAGCCCAACTTCATTGACGTAATCTGAGCTTTCACCGCTGTAATCAGTATCTCTAAACTGATAAAAAAGACCAGTGCCGATGACTTTATGCCATTGGTAGTTAAAACCGATCTTAAAATTGTTCTCATCAACTATATCACTACGGTTCAACTCCACTTCAGCTGTCGCAATAAGCTTTTCACTGAGCAAGTAATTCACCCCAACAGTTACAGCTTGAATCAATTCGCTATCGGAAGACAACGTATTATCCGTTTTGTCGTCCGTCGCTTTCGCTTTGATTGCGCCTATTCCATATATCCCGTAGATATCGAATTGCTCTGTAACTCCATAACGGTAACCACCACCAAACAAAAGGCGGTCAATGCGAAGAGTAAAATCATCCGGATGGAAAAACTGCGCTGAGTAATCAACATTAAACAACCAGTTCTCAGTAAACAAATAGTTACCACCGAGTCCAACTGTGGTCGCATTAGAGTTATCTAACCATTCTTCGTTTGTCGTTCCGGCACCAACATCCAAATGAATGTGTTCGTACCCAAATTTTTCTGCTTGGTCCATGACCGCTGCGCTTGATATCGCCGGCAAAGCAGCTAAAGAAACAAGCAATAAATTTCTCACCATTCGACTTCCTTTCATGAGAATTATCTAAACACTGTATTCCATCGCCTGAGCTACTTGGCTCAAGAAGAATAGCTTAATCTAAAGACGTGATAACGATCTGAAACAGCCAAAGATCTAATCAGTCATCACGAAGAAAACATATCGACGACGTCTTTTTCAATTGAGGTGACCATATAGTAGTAAAAATGAAGCTCCCTTATCGTGCGATATGTCAGAATCTTATGACTGAGCACGAAAATCGCGGTTCAGATAAGACTCTGTTTTAAAACTAAGTTAAGATTACTTTATTATTTGCGAACTAAAAGGCGCCTTCGATGGATGCAGAACTTCTCGAGATTTACAACTTTCTCGCCAAGTATCCCCCGTTCAATGAACTCCCTGAAGAAACACTAAACAAGGTGACAGAGAGTGTCGAAATCTCGTACTACCGAGAAGATACCCCCATCATCCATTTTGGAGACTATATCCAAGATTTATACGTGGTGCGAAGCGGTGTTGTTGAAGTTTATCGACGCAAAGGTGAGCTGTATAATCGCCTTGACGAAGGTGACCTATTTGGCCAGATGGGCATGCTCACCAATAACAAAGTCCGCTTTCCGGTAAAAGCCATTGAGGATACCCTGCTCTACTGTATTCCTGGTGACATTTTCCAAGAAATTTACGATAACTTTGATTCCTTTGCGGATTTTGTTGAAGTTGAAAATAGCGCTCGTTTACGCCAAGCCATTTCAGAAAACAAAGACGCCAATGACCTGACGACGTCGAAAGTGAAAACCTTGCTGACTGGCGATGCTCATACGATTGATCGTGGTCAGACAATCCAGCAAGCCGCGCAGCAAATGGCGAATGACAACGTATCGGCTTTACTTATCGTCGACCCAGATTTCGTTCGTGACGAAGACGATCCACAGTCCCCAGTACTTGGTATCATTACTGACCGTGACTTGTGTACCCGTGTGTTAGCTGAAGGTTTGTCCCCACAGGACGATGTGTCCAGTGTGATGACCACGGAGGTCATGTCTCTTGACCACAACGCTTACATCTATGAAGCAATGTTAACGATGCTGCGTTACAACGTACATCACCTACCAGTGGTAAAAAACCAATTACCAATCGGTATTATCGAAACAACCGACATTGTTCGTTATGAATCTCAGAATTCGTTGTTGTTGGTGAGTAGTATTTTCCAACAACAGACTATCGAAGATTTAGCCGTTGTTGCCGAAGAAGTGAAAAGCAGCTTCGTGCGTCTGGTCAATGAAGATGCCAACTCTCACATGGTGGGTAGCGCGATGTCGGTCATTGGCCGAAGCTTCAAACAGCGTCTGCTAGAAATGGCAGAAGAAGAGCTTGGCCCACCGCCAATTCCTTATTGTTTCCTTGCACTTGGCTCAATGGGACGAGATGAGCAACTGTTGGTGACTGACCAAGATAACGCCATCATTCTAGATGAGACCTATCAAGAAGAGAAACATGGTAAATACTTCGAAGCCCTAGCAAAATACGTCAGCGATGGGTTAGATGCCTGTGGCTACAAATATTGCACAGGCGATATTATGGCAACCAACCCACTATGGCGCATGACTCGTTCAGAGTGGGAAGAGTGTTTTGCTGACTGGATTGATAACCCGAACCCGAAAGCACTACTCAATGCCTCCATCTTTTTCGACTTGGATGGCGTCTATGGCCGCTTAAAATGGGCAGAACAGTTAACTAGCTTTATTGTTCGTCGCGCTCGAAAGAACAACCGCTTCTTAGCGTGTTTGGCTCGTAACGCACTAAACAGAACACCACCTCTGGGCTTCTTTAAAGACTTCGTGATGGAAAAAGATGGCAGACACAACAACTCCATCAACCTCAAACGTCGCGGTACTGCTCCTCTGGTCGACTTAATTCGCGTTCACTCTCTGGCGGTTGGTTCACGTGCACAGAACTCGTTTGAGCGTCTTGACGACATTATTGATGCTGGCATTTTGCCAAAAGGTCGAGCACAAGACTTAAAAGACGCGTTAGAATTTATTTCCATGGTACGTATTCGTCACCAAGCGACGGATGTGGAACTAGGCATTGAGCCTGATAACAATATCGAACCGGAAAACCTCTCTGAGTTTGAACGTCGCAACCTAAAGGATGCATTCCAGATCCTAAGCAATGGTCAAAATTTCCTTAAGTTCCGCTACCAAGCGAACAAGAGCTTTAAGTGAGGTTTAGCATGATTAAAAAGCTCTTTCAGAAGCCAACCATTCAGTGGCCAACGAAGTTTGAACAAAAGCTGGAGATGGCGAAAGATGAGAATTTAATTGCGTTTTATAGCAACAAGCCGCCTGCTCCAGAAACACCGTTATCTGAGGTAGAGTTCGTGGCGTTAGATTTCGAAACGACGGGTTTGAATCCTGAAAAACATGACATCATTACTATTGGTTTGGTGCCGTTTAACCTGAAGCGAATTTTCCTACGTAACTCGCGTCATTGGAAGGTACGTCCACAGCGTGCACTCGATGAAGATTCAGTCATTATACACGGTATTACTCACAGCGAATTGATCGATGCGCCTGACTTAGGCGATATCTTAAGCGAGCTGCTACCATGCTTAAGCGGGAAAATCATTGTTGTTCATTACCGTCGTATCGAGAGAGAGTTTCTGGATAAAGCGCTCAAAAGCCGTTTAGGGGAAGGTATCGAGTTTCCTGTTTTAGATACGCTGCACCTTGAAGAAACGATTCAACAGAAACGTTCAGGCTCTCTCTGGGAGCGTTTAAAAGGGAAAAAACCAGAATCGGTTCGGCTAGCGCAATCTCGACGCCGTTATGGGCTGCCAGACTATACGCCTCACCATGCATTAACCGATGCAATTGCTACCGCAGAGCTACTGCAAGCGCAAATCGCCCATCATTACAGTGAAGAGCAACCCATCAGTGAGTTCTGGCTGTAATATACTTCACGCTTAATAGCGATCAAAAAAGGAGCCAGATGGCTCCTTTTTTTTGCTTAGCTTGAGACAAGATTACAGCTTAAAGCGTTGAATCTCTTGTTCAAGTTCGTGTGATAGCTCAGACAGGTGAGCAGCTTGTTCTGCTGCTTGATGAGCTTCGACTGACAACTCGTTAGACACGTCACGAATACCTTCAGTGTTACGAGTGATCTCAGTGGTTACCGATGCTTGCTCTTCTGCTGCTGAAGCAATCTGCGTTGCCATATCACTGATACGCTCAACAGCAGTGTGGATTTGCGTCAAGCTCGCTGCAGCCGCATTGGCATCATCAACACTGGTATCAGCTAGACGACGACTGTCACCCATAATACCGACCGCTTTGGCTGTTGTGCCTTGTAGCATCTCGATAGTTTCTTGAATCTCTTGCGTTGAAGCATGAGTACGTTGGCTCAATACGCGGACTTCATCTGCAACCACAGCAAAACCACGGCCTTGCTCACCTGCACGTGCCGCTTCGATCGCCGCGTTAAGTGCAAGTAGGTTCGTTTGCTCTGCAATGCCTTGAATCGTTGATAGAATCGTATTGATGCTATTTCCGTGTGCTTCTAGCTCTTGAATCACATCAGTAGCAACTTGAACTTCTTGCGCTAAGTTCTGAATAGAGCCTTGCGTTTGAGTTACTTGGCTTGAACCGTGTGAACAAGCTTGAACCGCTTCTTCTGAGTTACTTGCCGTACTATCAGCATTACCTGCAATTTCTTGTGTCGCTGCTGCCATTTCGTTCACAGCCGTCGCCACCATGTTGATTTCATCTTGCTGGTAAGAGATACGCTGACTACGCTCCTCAGCTTGCTGTGCTGTCGTGCGTGCTTGCTCTGAAAGCGCAGAAGATACGTGGCTAAGCTTAGTAACCATTGTGTGCATGTTGCCAACAAAACGGTTGAAGTTTTCCGCCAGTTTACCTACTTCATCATCACTGCGTGGTTCTAGGCGTTGCGTTAAGTCACCTTCGCCAGATGCAATTTCTTCCAGTGCATTTGATACGCGGTTCAAGTCACGGAACAAGAAACCAACTAGCCAAGAAACTGCAAGAATAACTACAATCGTGATCGCCACAGCAGTAAACAATAGATCTCGTAGTAATACCGCATGACCAGCTTCTTCTGTTGCGCGATCCATTTCAATCGCAAACATCCAATGCGTACCAGGAACTTTATTGAAGTAGTAAAGCTTCTCTTTTCCTTTGATTACCGTATCTTCGATACGACCTTCATCGGCGGCGCGCTCAATTGCCTCTTCTGAAAAATCTTTTAGAACACTGGTGATAGGCTTAAGCGTCAAGCTTTTATCTGGATGCGCTAAGAAGGTGCCTTCATTCATGTCGATTAGCATCGCATGCGCGTTTTCACCTGCATCTAAGTTAATCACATCGCTGATAAGCTGATCGATCAGTACGTCCGCACCAACAACACCAACAAACTGACCATTTTTCATTACTGGCTCAGCAATGGTCACAAGTAGTGCATTCGTGATTGCGTCTTGATATGCGGCTGTGATGATTTGCTTACCCGCGGCATCAGCATCCTTGTACCAAGGACGTGTGCGAGGGTCATAATCAGCACGGTTACGCTCCGGATGAGAGCGGTACATATCACCGTTTGGTGTACCAAGGAAGATGTCATCGAAGCCACCAGCCTTGCGAGCTTGTTGTAGGAAAGGAACAACGTCTTGCTCGGTCGAGTAGTCGTTGAACGCAGTGGCAATATCTTTACGGATATTGACCCAATCAGAAATTCCCTCTGACGCAGTAGTACTAAGACTTTGCGCACGTGAATAGACACCTGAACGAGTCTGATCAAATAATTGACCAGCCGACAACCAAGTAAGTGCTGTTGCCATCACAACAACAGCAGAAAGGCTTGCGCCTATAAGCTTTTGTTTTAATGATAATTTCATATTTATAGTTTTTTGAGTTGGGAGAACAGTTAAGGTGCATGAATATTACACACTTTTTTACGACTATTCACTAATTTTTAAAAAACAAAATAGCACATTAACTCTTTGTAAAATATGAACTTTCATGTGTCATTTTTTTGTCTCGAGCGTCATAAAAACCGCACAAAAAAAGCCAGCAAATTGCTGGCCTTTTGATTAATTGTTAGTCAAACGGTTTTATAAAATGCCGAATTACTGACGCTCAGTTCGCATACCCATCAATAAGCTCACACACATTGCAAGCAGAATGAAGGTAAATGGCAGTGCTGTAGAAATGGCACCAGCCTGAAGAGCTTGAACCGCCTCGGAGCCACCAATCCATAGCAGAGCAACCGCAATTGCACCTTCCATGAATGCCCAGAAGACACGTTGAAGTACAGGTGCATCGACTTTACCACCTGCCGTGATACTGTCGATAACAAGTGAACCAGAGTCAGAAGACGTAATGAAGAACACAAGTACCAACACAACAGCGATGATAGAAAGCATGCTACCAAATGGAAGAACATCAAACATTTGGAACATAGCAAGTGATACGTCAGTCAAGCCATTTGTGCCCAGCTCACCTACTTTATCAACAACTTGCTCGATCGCCAGGCCACCAAATACAGACATCCAAACAACGGTAACCGCAGTTGGAACCAGTAGAACTGCTGTGATGAACTCGCGAACGGTACGACCACGAGAAACACGCGCGATGAACATGCCTACGAATGGCGACCATGAAATCCACCAAGCCCAGTAGAACACTGTCCAGCCTTGGAACCAAGCTTCGTCCGTACGACCAAACGGGTTACTTAGTGGGATGATATTCTCTACATATGCCATAAGTGTGGTTGGAATCGAACCTAGGCTCGCCGCCCAACCGATAAGACCAACAAGGAGAAGTAGCAAGAACGCCACAACCATGTTGATGTTACTAATGACTTTAACACCACCATCGATGCCGCGTACGACTGAAACAACAGCAAGTAAAGTCACCACGGTAATAACGACGATTTGCAGACCTAGGCCTGGCTCAACACCAAATACGTGATGAATCCCACTTGCTGCTTGCTGCGCACCTAGACCTAGGGATGTAGCAAGACCAAATAAAGTCGCAAGCACAGCCAGAATGTCCACAATGTGGCCAGCCCAACCCCATGCACGATCACCCAGAAGTGGGTAGAAGATCGAACGCATAGATAGCGGTAAACCTTTGTTGTAGGCAAAGAATGCTAAAGAAAGTGCTACAACACCGTAAATTGCCCATGGGTGAAGGCCCCAGTGGAACATCGTTGCACCCAGTGCCAATCTCGCGGCTTCTGGTGTATTTGCCTCAACACCAAGTGGCGTTTCATACCAACCGGTGAAGTAAGCGACAGGTTCTGCAACACTCCAGAACATTAAACCGATACCCATACCAGCTGCAAATAGCATTGCAAGCCATGACATAAACGAGTAATCGGCAACAGCGTCTTTACCACCTAGTCGAATCTTACCCATTGGTGAGACGATAAGCGCCAAACAGAAAATAACGAAAATGTTACCTGCAATAATGAACAACCAATCGAATGAACCAATAATTTTCCACTTCAGCCCATCAAGTGCCGTCTTTGCGGTATGTGCATCTAGAACTAATGCAGCGACAAGAAACAGCGCAATTAAACCTGCACTAATACCAAAAACTGGGTTATGAACATCAAAACCCCATTTTTGAACGTTGTCCTGACCTACCGTATAGTCGGTACTATCGATACTGTACTTATCTATACCCTTTGTCATCGTTCCTCTCTATTTTTGTAGTGTTTTTACGTACCAAACAAAAAAATCTTTCGAACACGATACGTTTTGCATTCCGTGAAGGCGCAAGATCCTATCATTTGACACGTTTTTGTCTATCTTTTTGCTATTAAAAAATCCAATAACTTACTTTTCACTGTGTGGTTACGGCCTTTGATAGAACAAATCACTACTACAATAGTTAGACCACAAACATTTATTGCTATAATAATTTTAGCTCTTCTTATTTTGTCGAAAAGGCGCGACAAAATGGTATTGAGGACACGGCGTAAAATTGTAGGGGTAATTTTTGATTTCCCCCCTTTAAATAAGGGCGCATTTAAGTTAGTGTCGCCTCGATAAATGTTCCCTACAGACTGGATGAATAAATTGGAAAAGTACGAAGAAGTATTGGTCTCGATTCGTCAGATCATCCGCGCTATTGATTTACATTCTAAAAAGCTGAGCAAAGAGTCTGGATTGACTGCTCCACAGTTGATTTTGATGCGCGCTATCAATGACTTAGATAACGTGACGATTAAACAGTTGTCTAGCCACACTAACATGAGCCAAGCGACCGCAACGACCATTCTAGATAGACTAGAACGAGGCCAGTTTGTTGAGCGTCAGCGCAGTGTTCAAGACAAGCGTAAAGTGCATGCTGTACTTACGAGCAAGGGCCAAGAAGCCTTAAAACAAGCACCAACGCCGCTGCAAGAGCACTTCATTAATCGATTCCAAAAATTGGAAGAATGGGAGCAATCCCTTCTACTATCTTCCGTTCAACGCATCTCGACGATGATGAATGCAGAGGACATCGATGTTGCTCCAATGCTAGAGCTTGGTAGCATTACCAAAGCCGATTAGTTTCGCTCCCACGTGCTCGCTTTTTGCGGGCACTACTCTCCTACTCAGTCAACCCAGTTTCAAACGCATATTTTGCTAACTCTGCCGTCGAATGTAAGTCCAACTTGTGCTTAATGTTATGGCGATGCGTCTCTACCGTTCGATAACTAATATTGAGTAAAGTGGCGATTTTCTTGCTGCTGTTTCCTTGAGCAACTAATTTAAGTACCGCTTCTTCCCTGCGGCTGAGAGGATTCGTTTTTTGCGTGGCAGGCACCACTTCTTGGGTAAAGAGTGTTTGTGTGACGGATTCACAGAAATACGTCGAGCCTTGGTTCACCGTTTTTATTGCTTGCACCATTTTCTCGGCCGAGATTTCCTTGAGCATATATCCTACGGCACCAGCTTGCATGACCTTCATGATGTACTCGCGATTATCGTGCATGGTCAACATAAGTATTTTGCTCTCTGGGCGAGCTTCTTTAATTACACCAGTCGCTTCAATACCGTTCATTATTGGCATGCTGATATCCATCAATATGACGTCCGGTTGCAAGTGCTTTGCGACCTCTATCGCTTCCAAACCATTACTTGCTGTACCCACCACTTCGATGTCAGGCTCTAACTCCAAACGAGCCATGAAGCCATCCAATACCACTTGATGATCATCGACAATCACTACACTAATCGGTTTATCCATAAACTATTTCATCCAAATTAAGCAGCACGGTAATCTCTGTTCCCAAGCCAAGCTCACTCATTAGCTCAAATTCACCACCGATGAACTCTACACGCTCTTGCATGTTCCTTAACCCAATCCCTTGTTGGTGCACTGCATGGTTAACCACAAATCCAAGCCCATCGTCACGTATGAGTAATTGCAGCATATTGCCCATTTTTTGCAAAGTAACCGTTACTTTTTTCGCTCGCGCATGTTTTTCAATGTTATTCAAAGACTCCTGAGCGACGCGATATAGTGTCGTTGCGACTTCCGAAGTCAGTTTATGCTGCTGAGTATCGAAATTGCTCTCGATATCAATCCCGGAATGGGAATGAAAGTCCTGTAGCAAGGTCGTCAGTGCTGCTTCTAAACCGATATCATCGAGGGCGCTTGGACGGAGCTGATGAGAAATATGCCGCACCTCATTTATCGCGGTGACGAGCGATCGTTGTGATTTATCTAAGTGGGATTTGAGTTTTTCGTCTTCCAGTCTATGACTCATTAAGTCTAAATGACATTTACTGGAGACTAACAACTGATTGATTCCATCATGCAGTTCTCGCGCTAAATGCTTTTTCTCATCTTCTTGGAACATCACGGTTTTATGTGCCAATTCTTTCAGGTTCTTATCAGCGAGGCGATGCTCGTGCAGATTGATCGCCAGAGTGAGAACAATGATTACAGCAACGGTCACCGCTAAGATCACGACGACTGAGAAAAATGTCGTTTCGATATTTTTGTTCACCGCCGCGCGCATATTGGCGACTTCTCGGCTTACATCCTCAATATACAGCCCAGTCCCTATCATCCATTCCCACTTATCGAGCCATGCAGCGTAACTAAGCTTAGGGACAACTTCACCCGTAGATGGCTTTTGCCACAGGTACTGATGAAATCCACCACCAGATTGCGCTTGATACAATAAAGCTTCGATTAAGCGATCGCCATTTTCGTCTTCAAGATAGAGTAAGTTTTCCCCGACAAGCTCCGGAAGAACTGGGTGTACAAGGTTGGTACCATATTTATCATAAGCAAAAAAATAGCCGTCCGACCCATAACTCAAACGATTTAAAATCGCTTTCACACGCGTTTTGGCAACACTCTCTTCTAAAGTCGGATCGTTGTAGATGTAAGAAATGGAGTCAAAAGCGACGTCGACCGTATCTTTCAGCGCCGCTTCTTTTGATTGGATCAGGTTTTGATGAAAGATCTCCACCTCCCTTTTGCCAAGGGTCTTAGTTTGATAGATAGAGATCCAGCTGATACTCGCTGACACCAATACCACGGGTATCAGTGTCAGCAGAATTAACTTTGCTTTGAGAGGCATCCCTTCCCTCCATGAAACGCTGCCTTTACAGCTTACTATCTTAGCAGTACAAACGAATCGATTGTGTCTGCATAGACATAATTAACAGCTTAACAACTTGTCTCAAAAGGTAAAAACTCTCAGTTCACAAAATCTCTTTATTATCGAGTGATTAACTCATACCGTAAAAACCTGGGAAAAACAGCAAAGACGCCAACACAACAATCTGAATCGCGATGAATGGCATCACACCTTTGTAGATATCTCGCGTAGTAACCCCTGCTGGAGCGACACCTTTTAGATAGAACAAACTAAAGCCAAATGGCGGTGTGAGGAACGACGTCTGTAAGTTCATCGCAATAAGAATCGCAAACCACGTCATATTAATGCCCATCAATTCAGCGACTGGCGCAATAATTGGCACGATGATAAAACAGATTTCAACAAAGTCGATAAAGAAACCTAAAATCAGAATCACCACCATGGTAATAATAAGGAATCCCCACTTTTCACCCGGCAGTTCTAACATCCACTCTTCAACTAAATAATCACCACCAGTGTAGGTAAATGCCATTGAAAAGGCGGTCGCACCAAGTAAGATCGCAAAGACCATTGCGGTTACTTTAACTGTCTCTTTTGATGCATCATAAATCATCGACCAACTAAACTGTTTATACAATAGTGATAAAATTATCGCACCTGCACCGCCCAGTGCCGCTGACTCTGTTGGTGTTGCAATCCCTGCAAAGATGGAGCCCAATACCACGATGATCAATGCTAAAGGTGGCAATACAGCTTTCAGTGCGGTGAGCACTTCTTGTTTACGACTGATCGACTCATCGCGCTCTATCGCCTGTGCGGCTTGAGGGTTCAACTTCGCGTAGATGAGAATATAGATCACATAGGCGCCAACAAGTGTAATACCGGGCCAGATCGCAGCTTGAAATAGGTCCCCTACCGGTACGCCAAGTACATCACCCAACAAGATCAACACGATAGAAGGTGGGATAATTTGGCCCAACGTGCCAGACGCACAAATAGTCCCACACGCTAAACCTTTGTCGTAATTGTACTTGAGCATCACAGGAAGAGATATTAAGCCCATCGCAACAACTGATGCGCCTACCACACCCGTTGAAGCTGCAAGCAATGCGCCAACTAACACGGTAGAAATAGCGATACCACCGCGAACGCCACCGAACAAACGCCCCATTGATTCTAGTAGCTGTTCAGCAAGCTTCGTTTTCTGTAGCACTAGCCCCATAAAAACGAACAGCGGTACGGCCATTAGCACCGTATTTTCCATAATGGACTGAATTCGATATGGCATAAAAGCAAACATCTCGATGCCTTCAGCCCAAACACCAAAAATCAGCGCGATACCACCAAAAGTAAAGGCAACGGGAAATCCCAATAGAAGCGCAAAGAGCGCAACAAAAAACATCACTATACCGATCATAATGACTTCCTTTTACGACTTACCGTTATTACCGGCATAGATGAGATGAGGGTTGACAATTTTGTTGATTGAATGAAGTAACAATCCAATACCACTCACCGCCATAAAGAAAAATGACAGCGGAATCATCGCTTTGATAATCCAACGATATGGTAACCCACCTGGGTCACCAGACGTCTCGCCTAACGCGTAACTTTCCTTGGCGAAATCAATACCAAACCAAGCGACCAGTAGGCAAAAAGGGAATAAGAAAAATAGTGTGCCTATGATGTCGATGATGGATTGTGCTTTGTAAGATAAGCGTTCATAAAAAATGTCGACTCGGACATGGCCACCGGACTTAATTGCGTAAGGCACACCAAGCAAGAATACGGCAGAGAATAGATGCCATTCCATTTCTTGGAATGCGATAGACACATCATTAAACACGTAACGCATGACAACGTCGTACACAACGTTTGCTAACAACAAAATAAACAGGATGCTGGATAACCATCCGAGAAAATCGCTAAAGCGGTTAAATAATCGCTCAATATAAATAAGACTTCTCATTCCGAACTCCGTGGAACGTTTAGATGCGCTCCGCTATGGTGCGGAGCATTCATTATGAAGTTTTCTTGGGCTTCGATAGCAGGCTAAACCTCTCGGCATCGCCTGCTTCATAACGTTATTGTGGAGCTTGACTGTTTAAGTACGCTCGGTGCGAAATATCTGACCATGGTCGAACTTGATTCATATAGTTCGCTTGCGACTCTTGAATCTCTTTCGCCAAAGCATCTTTTTCTGCATGTTCTTTCAACAAACGATCGTTTGCTTCTCGCAACGCAGCTACGACTTCAGGTGGGAAATCTTTTACTTCAACATTTGGGTATTCAGACTTAATAGATGCCCAGTTTTTGCCGCTTTCGTGTTTCGATTGCGTGTACATATCGTAAGCGGCCGTTTTCATGGCTACTTGTAAAATCGCTTTTAGATCATCAGGTAGACGATTCCAGGTACGCTTGTTAACGAGGAACTGAAGCTCAGTCGCTGGCTCATGCCAACCTGTGTAGTAGTAAGGCGCGATTTTGTGGAAGCCCATACGTAGATCCAGCGATGGACCAACCCATTCCAAGGCATCAATTGTGCGACGCTCTAGAGAAGTATATAGCTCACCAGGGGCGATATTCGTTGGCTTGGCACCTAACTCAGCCAAAATCTCACCAGCAAACCCTGGGATACGCATTTTCAAACCCTGTAAGTCCTCGACGGACTTAATCTCTTTTTGGAACCACCCGCCCATCTGAGTATCGGTATTACCGCCAGGGAAAGACATCAAGTTATGTGGAGAGTACACTTTTTCCATCAGCTCCATACCACCGCCGTAGTAAAACCATGCATACTGCTCAGTTGGCAGCATACCGAAGGGCATAGAAGTGAAGTAAAGTGTGTTTGGAACCTTACCCTTCCAGTAATAAGACGCTGAGTGACCCATGTCATACTGACCCGACTTAACCATATCAAACACCCCAAAAGGCGCTTTATGCTTGTTTGCGGAATCAATGCGGATTTGCAAACGTCCGTTGGACATCTCTTCCGCCATTTTGGCCATGTTTTTTGTGGTATCACCAAAAATTGGGAAATTAGGCCCCCAAGTTTCAGCAAGCTTTAAACGATAGACTTTTTCAGCAGCGTTTACAGAAGTCGCTGCAAGTGCCATCGCGGCAGCGACAGCGGTTGTTTTGAGCACTCGTTTTAAAGATTTTTGGATTAGACTCATCGTTCACGTCCTTTATCACCAAGGTTATTGTTGTCATCCATTTCATTAGGATTGGCTGTATTCGGTATAAAAGATGTAACAATGTTGTCTAATGCGAAATGGGCATGAACACGGAAGCGAGTAATTCATCAATAAGGCATTAGCCTAAGGTATTACGTACAAGTACGTAGGACAACCGTCATGACAAAAGACTGTTAATAGCAAAATCAATAAATTATATTTTTATCTATGAATAAAAATAAAAGAGAATACGTACGTATTTTTCTGCCAAAAAATTTACATAGTATTTAAGAAAATGTGACAAACCACTTATTGGCAGTGTTAAAGTCAGTACTTAATGCATTATTTCCAATACCAAGATAAAAAAATACCTCGGCATCGGCCGAGGTATTCAATCTAGAACGGTAGCGGTAATTAAACTGCTTTGTAGATAACTTTGTTACCTGCTAACTGCTCTTTTTGAACTAGGTTTTCTTCAAGAAGCTTCTTTAGTGCGCCAGTAGCCCATGATGCCGCTTTAGTATCTTCTTGACCTGCAGCTAGACCGATGCCTTTAGGGTTAATACCTTCAGCATTCGCCATAACGATGTCTAATACTTGTTGTTGCTTAGGAGTAAGGGCAACATCAACTGTTTTCACTGCAGCTACTTTTTTATCAGCTACTACTTTCTCCGCAACAGCTTTTTCAGCAACAGAAGGTGCTACTGCTTTTTCCGCAACAGGCTTCACTGCTTTAGGTGCTGCAGCTAAGTTTGCTACTGTCGCTTTAATGCGTTTTTGCAGTTTCATCTGCACTTTACGCTTATGAGCAAGTCTCATTGAATATTTCTCCAGTTCACTGCATCTCAGCAGGGATGAAAATTTGAAGCGCGTTTTATACCAAAATTCACAAGCAATTTGTAGGTTTTAGCGGCGAAACGCGATGAAAAATGCGCTCAAAGCATAGAACGTCTACTATTTAATCAGATATTTTATGAACGGATTTATTGAATACTGGGTATAAAAACAGAGGTTTGTTTTATTTTAAATGCAAATCAATGCACATAAAGCTACCCACTTATTTTTGGACAAGTATTCGATGAGGTTATAAGCATGGAAACGCTGCATCTAACAAATTCACATTTCAAACCCGACTCCCCTATCAACAGAATACTTTTGTTGCTCGTTGCACTCATCACTTTGTTTTTGGTTGCCATTTCTCCGGGATGGAAGCAAGCCATGTTGTCGGTCATTTTGATGTCTGCAATCGTTGGTTTCGCCATCTTGATGATTAAGAAAAGCCAAGTCACTTTTACGCTGACAGCTTCTCACTTTCAGCAACACCTTTTTAAAGGAGGTTGGGTCGTCCGATGGCGAAATATTGAGTCAATCGGTATTTGTAGCTACCAACAGGAAGGGTGGCACCAACCGCTACCTTGGATCGGTATTCGTCTAAAACACTACTCACCCTACTTAAATTCAATCTGCCCTCGTATAGCGACAGAAATTCTCCTCAGCCAGCGAGCACTGCTTTACTTAGGCGCGAAACAAAATCAGTGTGAAGATAAGTTTGAGGATATGGTGCTTGACCCTAAACCGTATATAAACAGAGATGGGATTGAGTACAAAGGTTTGTTAGCGATGCTCGCCAACCGGATGAAGTATCAGAGAGGTTTCCACGGCTACGATCTATTTATATCAGCAAGTGATCTAGATCGTGAGGCTGAGGATTTTGTGGGACTGACTCGGCGATACTTAGCTGCCGCCGAGCCAGAATAATGCTTAGTACACGCACTTTTAGTAAAGCGGCATCTCGTCAGCAACGAACGGGTTAGTTTTACGCTCGTGACCGAAAGTCGATTGAGGGCCATGACCAGGGACAAACGTGACATCATTGCCTAAAGGCCACAATTTCTCTTTGATAGAGCTAATCAACGTATTGAAATCGCCTTGTGGGAAGTCAGTTCGACCAATGCTACCGTTAAACAAAACGTCACCCACAAACGCTAAACGCGCTTCTTCGCTGTAAAGCACAACGTGACCAGGTGTATGACCAGGTGTGTGGAATACGTTCAGCACTTGATTACCAAAAGTGACAGTGTCACCCTCATTTAGCCATTGGTGCGGTTCAAACGCTTCTGTCAGCGGGAAACCAAACATTTGGCTCTGACCTTCCAAACCTTGCAACCAGAAGTTATCTGCCTTGTGAGGGCCAACAATCTCTGTACCACCAAGCATTGCAGACAGCGGTTCTGTACCACCTACGTGGTCCAAGTGACCGTGTGTGAGCACTAGGTTTACCACGTCAACACCCAGCTCTTTGATAAGCATAGCGAGCTGCTTTTCATCGCCGCCTGGGTCAACCACAATGCCTTTCATGGTTTCGTCACACCAGACAATAGAACAGTTTTGAGAGAAAGATGTTACTGGAACAACTTGGTATTTCAGAGCCATAGATAACCTATACCGAATAAATTTGCGTGAAAACTGCCGCAACTATGACACTAAGGCCTAGCGACTTCAAGCTTTGAACTGTGGGTAATCGACGACGTTCTGAGACTAGAAACCTTGTCTCAACTGGCACTACCAGGAACGAACAGCACCCGTATCGATATGAACAAAGTTACTACCTGGATAATAACCCACGCCACCGGCTTTTAGGCTTAATGCAGCATCACGAACCGTTGAAAGCTTCACGCCGCCTAAACGGAAATCAATGGCCTTTCCTTCCATGTGCATGCTCTTTTTCGCTACACGAGAAGACCCGTTGCGCAGCGAGGCATTAGTGGCAGGAGAACGGTAACCTGAAATGACGATCACCTCTGCTTCTGTACCAATTAACTTTTGAATTTGGCTTATTTGATCGAACAAGCGTCGATCCATCGGATGAACCTCATTTCGTCGATGGTCTCGACAAAACTCATTCAGCCTTTGCAGTTCATCATTAATGTATCGTTTTCCATCGAAATAGCATGTTTCGAGGATCTCTCCAGTATTAAGGTTGTTCATCGCCAGCGCACGTGGCTCGTCAGGGAGTGAAGCCCAAGAAAATGATGGCAGGGCAGACGCCAACACCACACCACCAGCGGTCATTTTAAGGAAATCTCGGCGGGAAAAGTTACGACTTACCATTTCAAAATACAGTGCTCAACAACTAGACAAGTCGTGGACATTAACCAAACACATTTGTCACGTCAAATGCATAAAACACTCCATCTTGATTTTCAGATGCAGTAATTATTGCTTAATTATTGAACGAAAAGAGAATTCTTCGTTTTGTAAATTTTCCTTAAAGATTTCAACTGCGGTGATCGTACTTATAGATATCATCACGGTAGTAAAGCGTTCCCTCTTCCAACCATGCTGTTTGATAAATGATGTGTACTTGAATGCGCTCTCCCAAAGGAACTGACGTGTTAGACCGACGAGAACTTTCTCGCTTTTTCGCTAAACGTTCTTCCAACCCCTGAGTTTTGAACAGAAGTTCTGCTAACTGGTCTGCATGTTCGACACGGACACATCCTGAGCTGAATGCGCGTCTGTCCTGTTCAAACAAGTTCTTACTTGGCGTGTCATGCAAATAAATAGCTTGTGGGTTAGGCATATTGAACTTGTACAATCCCAGTGCATTTTGTAAGCCCGACGCCTGTCGCATACGATAAGGAAATGTTCTCGGATTCACCGTTGCCCAATTGATGGTTGTAGGGTCAATAATTTCGTTCGAAGTCCAAGACCGAATGATTTGAATGTTATGGTTAATCAAATACATCGGATTACGTTTTACTTTAGGAATAATGTCTTTAACCATGATATTCCAAGGCACGTTCCAAGTTGGGTTGAGAATAACTGAATCCAGTGCTACCGACATGATGGGCGTTTTTCTTGATGCTCTCCCTACCACAACTTTAGACTCAAACAAGGGTTGACCGTCATGCCAATACGTGACTTCGTATCCAGGCACGTTAACAAAGACAACATTATCCCTTTCTTTCGACCAAATTCTTGAACGCTCAGAATTCAACGCCAGCAGATGCAATCGCTCTTGAGGAGAAAAGTTGATCCATCGAATGGTATTCGGGCCGATAACGCCATCTTCTTTCAAACCATGAATACGCTGGAACTCTTTTATCGCAAGCTCTAATTGTTCGTCATATTCTTCAGTGACTAAATCCAAGTAAGAAACATCTACGCCTACGATCTCCATTCGCTCAATCAATAGGGGTCTGTTTTCTAATATATCGCCAACACGTGCTAGCCCAGTTTGTTGATAGGCAGGATATTGGTACTGAGAATGTTCCGATAGCGAAGAATAGGCGGAGTAGAAAGCATCATCTGTTTGTAATGGAGACCGGAGACTTGCCAAAAACTGACCAAGTTTGCCAACCGTAATCTCATTACTCAGAACCGATAAAGTATCGATGCTAGGAGCGGGTAACGTAACATGGGCTTTGTCTGTAAATAGCCAATTAATCCCTTCTTCGGGGAGTTGCTCAAGATAACTAAGGTACATCAAGAGTGAATCTGTCATCACTAAATCGAAGTCGAGATTATCTCCCTGCCACCTTACTTGGTTTATCCGGTGAAGTTGATTTTCGAATTCATCGGTGACATCCGCAAGTGCAACCAGGTTTACTTGAAAAAGAAACTGCTCAATATCACTTTCATTTTCCCAGTTCAAACGGTAATTGGTGCTTTGATACAGTTGATCAATCACCTCTGGATAATGGATCATTTTTTCTACAGACAGCTTTTGTACCGCTCCCTCTTGCTCGACTTGCGCTGAAGCTTCGAGAGAAACGACGGTGGAAAAGCTGCAAAACGGCACCAGAAGTGCCGTCATGATTAAAACCCTAGCAAACACTGAAATGATCCTTGCGCTACTTGCCATAATAAAAAGTATGGCAAATATCTCACAGCTTGCAGGTTTAAAATTAAGAATCTGATGCCGAAAACGACAACAAAACTCTCTATAAGTAATTACTCAATGATCTTTCTAGATAATTCTCGACCAATGGTTGTCCCATTGCACTCCGCTTGCGAAGGTACTTTTTGACTCCTCAGGTCTTTGCTCTACCACTTTTCCCGCCCCAGAGCTGACTCGGAACTCATCGCCATAGACCACAACACCAGAGGCATCTGGTAACGCACTTAGCTCGACCAATTTGCCCGTAGATTTAGACCATATACCATAACAACTGCCCGGAGGCGAAGTGGCTAAGATCCATTCATCGGTTGCTGCAATACTCGCAACGTAGTGATTGAAACGCGCCCACTCTTCAGGATCAGCTTGTAGATCCTGCATCTCACCACCACGCGTGTGCATGGCGATCAAGGCTGGATACTCGTCCGGCTCACCACGATATTGTTGCCCACAAAGCACGGTTTCCGCACCATCATGAGCTAAATGGCGAATACTCAACTTATGATCCGGTAAAGACACTTGATCCAATAGCTCCCCTTCTTGTGAAAGGTAACTCAGACTCGGTCTCATGCTATCAAGATTGAGAGGTTCACGGCCATTAGTGTGTACGCCACCAACGCCAATCGCCAATGCGCCATCAGGCATCATGATCACTTCATGAGGGCCAAGGCCAAAGCCTGTTAACTCATCGATCTTTTGATATTGCTTCTGTACATCATAAACACCAATGATCCCGCGGCTTGTCCCCCTCTCCCCTTCTGTGGCAAATAGCAACGTGCCGTCATGGGAGTAAACACCATGTCCGTAAAAATGGCGATTTGGCGTTGCTAGTTGCAGTTTGATCATCTGCTCTGAGCGATAATCAAACACCATGAAGAAAGTACCAGGTCGACGACCAAAAACTACGGCGTGGCCTTGTTGGTTGGTTGCCACACCGTGACCACGCTCAGGAATCGGCAATGAAGATAGCGGCATACCATGCTCATCCGCCACCACCGCTGCATATTTATCTCGGCCAATGATAGAGCAGCCGATCAACGCAGGCTCACGTGAGCTTGTTGAAGAACAACCAAATGGCATCATAGGTGTAGCCGCCCCGAATAGAGCGGCTTTCAGCAAAGTTCGGCGGGTTTGATCAGTCACCATCGGTTGCATTAAATCCTATAACTACGCCAAGCTCGATTGCCACTTCTTCGTGAATCAGGTACTTCAATTGCTCTAGCTTATTGTATTGAGCAAGCACCATGCGATAGCCTTCTTTTGTTTGTAGTGCAGCAAACAAGCTCTTATCTTCTGGCCAAGTTTCTAACGCCATTTCAAACTGATGAACAACACGGTCTGCGAGATCTGCATGGCCTTGCTCTCTTAGTAGCGCATCTAGACCATTTCCGTTCGCAAAGTACAACGCTTCCATCCCTTGAAGGTTGGCTTTTAAGTTTGAAAGTGAGGTCTCTGAACGCCACGATTCTGAAAAATACGGGCGAGGCTTACCAATCTTCGCTAGCGGTCGGCTCAACTTCTTCATGCTGTACTCAAGCTGATTCGAGAGCAGTGAAATGTACTCAGATTCCCATTCCGTCATCTCTAGCGCTTTCCAAGGGTTCTCTGCCCAAGAATCCGCGATGATCTGCGCTTTGTTATCGAGGTTTTCTGCAATCGCTACGCCTGTCACACAGGTATTGCTATTGCTAGATAAGGTCGACGCTTTATCGTAAAGCAGCCATTCCAATGCACCTAAACCTTGCACGGTGACACTTTGGGTGGAGATACCTTCTGCACTCCAAGCTTGATCAGATTTCGTCAGTACAGACATTTTACGACCAGTGGTGTTCTTTTTATCTGGCCAAAACTGAACATTCCAGCTTTGCTCCAACGCCGTAGCAGGGCCACGTTCTTGACCTTGTAATGCCATCCACGCAAGCATCGTTTGATGCCATTGCTGTTTTACTTGTGCATCATCTTTCGACTCTGATGCGCAGTAATCCGCGAAGCGCTGTTCAAGTTCTGTGGTTTGCGCTAAAAACGTCTGAGCTGATTGAAACTCAACCTCGTACACGCTTTGAGAAATATGACTTGTACTCTCAGGCTTGGCTGAGCTCGAACCGATGGTCGATTGGCAACCAACCAAACTTAACGTTGCGGCAATCGCACTCACTAACAGTGTTTTTTTCATGGTTGCTTCCTTATAGAGAGTTCAGAAACGCAATGAGAGCATCACGTTCTTTTTTGTTCAGAGCTAAAACATTTTGTTTCGCCGTTTCAGCTTCGCCGCCGTGCCACAACACCGCTTCCATCAGGTTACGAGCGCGGCCATCATGTAGAAAGTACGTGTGTCCGTTTACTTCTTCGGTATAACCAATACCCCACAACGGTGCCGTTCGCCATTCACGGCCGTTTGCTAAGTATTCCGGACGGTTATCGGCTAAGCCTTCACCCATGTCGTGCAGAAGCATGTCGGTGTATGGGTGGATAAGCTGCTCAGAAAGCGCTGGTAACTCTGGTCGTTTCGCCGTTTTAACACTGGTCTTGTGGCAGCTTTCACAGCCAGACGCAGCAAAGATTTGCTGACCAAGTTTCACGTTAGGCTCATTGATGTTACGGCGAATAGGTACGGCTAAGTGCTGGCTGTAAAACTCTACGAAGTCGAGAATATTTTCACTCACTTCTGGTTTGCCGCCATTTGGCATGTCGTCACAAATGCTTTGTTTCGAGGTACAGTTTTCATTTGGGAATAAATGGCTCGTCAGACCGACATCACCATTGAATGCTGCTGCATTTTGCTGCATTAACGTCGGTTGTCCTGCTTTCCAGCCAAAACGACCAATCGAGAAATTGTCCTTCTCAATATCCCACACCTTATTGACTTTGCCTGAGATACCGTCTTTGTCGGCATCTTGTTCATCAGCCCAAGCAAGTAGCGTTTCGTCGGGAATACTCTCTAACAAACCAAGGCCGATCATTGGCGGTGCCACGCGTGCTGAGAACTCGGTATCAGGGTGCATATCGCCGTAACCCAGATCGGTAATGTTCAAATGAGGTTTTCTTAGCGTCACCGTCGTACCGTCTTTAAATTTCACTGGGACATCGGTGTAAGTGATTTCGATTTTGCCTTCTGGCGTTTGATCTTGCAGGGCGAAATCTTGAAGCTGGCCACCATAAGTCGGCTCAGGTATGCCGCCATCTTTGATGTAAGCTTTCTTTTGTTCTGGCGTCATCGCAGGAATGCTTAAGCGCACTAACATAGACACGGCATGTAAATCATCTTTCTCTGGCGGATGACCACGACCGTCTTTGATGTGGCAGTTCTGACAACCATTGGTATTAAAAAGCGGGCCTAGGCCGTCACGAGCGTCTGTTGACGCTGGCGCTTGTACCCAAGGGTTGCGGAAAAAGCTGTTACCGACACTAAAATCGAGGCGTTTGCTCATTGGCAAGTTAGCAGCAGGAAGAGAATAGGCATTCGCGCCGTCTTTTTTAACACTGGTTTTGCCACCGGACTTAACATCGTAAGCCATGGCAGAAGAAGAAAGGATCGCGGCTAGCGCAGAAATCAGGTATGGCTTCATATCATTGCTCTACATAGACAACAAGGGTGATAACAACGAGCTCAAACGTCAAAAGGGCTCACAAAGAGCCCTTATTTATTATGGTTTTCTTATTAAAACTCGTGGTCAGCAGTATCAGGGCTTAGGCTGTCGATGCCGACAATGTTTGCCGCTCGCTCAATCGCGCCAGTTTGCGCTACCAACGACATGATGGTGTCGTTTACTAGCGCGTTGCCTTGTGCGTTACCCGCCGCAATAAGTTGGTCAAAGTGCTGGTTGTTCTTCTCTGCAGAAGTCACTAGCTCACCAACTTGGCTACGTGTTGTATCAAACTGTTTTTGAATTTCGGTCGCCGCTTTCTTATCTTTTTGAGCAACAAGATCAGCAATACTTGGACCAGATAGCTCTTTGCCGTTTACACCTTTGTATGTACCTGTGTAAACGTTGTAGATGCCTTGCTCATTGTAGTAGTGAGAATTATGCGTGTTGTCTGAGAAACAATCGTGCTCGTCTTCAGTTGAGTTCGCTTCTAGTGCCACTTTCATGCGCTCACCCGCTAGCTCACCTAGAGAAAGAGAACCCATGCCGAATAGCATCTTACGAAGACCATTATCAGCAGATTCGTTTAGTAGCTCTTCACGGTAGTTACCTTTTACTTCAGCAGACCACTGCTTTTCCATCCACTCAAGGTCTTGAACCAGTAGATCAGCGGCTGCTTTTAGGTACTCTCCACGACGCTCACAATGGCCATTCGTACACTCAGAACCCACAACGAAATCAGTGTAAGCACGTTGACCTGCACCCGCGTTAGTGCCGTTTAGGTCTTGACCCCAAAGCAAGAATTCAATCGCGTGGTAACCTGATGCAACGTTTGCCTCAGAACCGCCTACTTCGTTTAGATCCGCTAGCAATTCTGGAGTGATTTTTGAAACGTCCAGTTTAGAAGCACCGATCTGTAGGCTAGTGTTCGCGATGATGTTGGCAGCAGCGCCCTCGTTACCCAATTCGTATTGGTAATCAGCCGCTACGTAGTCGATCAGACCTTCATCAAGTGGCCACGCGTTTAACTGACCCTCCCAATCGTCAACAATCGCGTTACCAAAACGGAAAACTTCAGACTGTTGGTAAGGCACGCGAGAATCTAGCCAAGCTTGTTTTACTTCTTCAAGCTTTTTCGCTGATGGTGATTTTAGGAATTCGTCGATTTTTACATCCAGCGCTTTCGCTGTTGTTACTGAATCAGCAAACACAGCATGGGCAACGTCCGCGTAATGTTCGACTACTTGTTGTTTAGTTACTGTGGCAGCAACGGTAGAACCACTGGCAATGAGGAGTGATGCAGCAATAGATTGGACTAAAACTTTTTTTGCATTCATCTGAAGCATCCTTGTTGAGCTTTTCAATTATCGTATTGGTAGTGCTAATTATTCTTATTTGCACTTTAGTCTCGAGATAATACAAATTTACAATTTATTTGCAACTCCAGATACAAAAAAACCTCATAAAAATGAGGTTTTTCACAGACTTTATTGTCAGTTTTATCTTTAGGATTAAACCTTTAGGTCATGTTTTCCGTGAGAGACTTTTGCCTTCAGATAATTTTCGTTGCCATCTTTGATATGTGCAGAGGTATTGACAACCTCGCCAATTTCAATTCCGTACTCAGATAACTCACGAATTTTCTTAGGGTTGTTCGTCACGAGGCGGATCTTATTCACGCCTAAAGCTTCTAGCATTTGTGCTGCTTCTGTGAAATCACGCAGGTCATCATCAAAGCCCAAATGGTTGTTAGCTTCGTACGTGTTCATGCCCTGGCTTTGTAAGCGGTATGCATCGATCTTATTGTACAAACCAATACCACGACCTTCCTGACGGAGATACAAGATGATACCACCGGACTCGCCCATGCGATTGATCGTCTCTTCTAGTTGCTCACCACAGTCACAGCGTGAAGAGTGGAACACATCGCCTGTCAAACACTCAGAGTGCATACGAACTAAAGGCATGTCCTGAGTTTGGTCCGCTTGTTTAAAGATAATAGCAACATGCTCTTTGTCTGTCTTCAGACCATGGAAAGACAGAATTTCGGCATCAATGTTACTTTTTGCCCCGACTTTAAAATCTACTCTGGCACGTACTTCCGCCATATCTATACTCACTCGATTTATTGCTTGATGCGCTTGATGCGTTTTCGTTATTGCATTCATGGGATTTACTCGTTGCTCTTCAACTATGGGGACTGATACCGCATTTTGCAATATAGAGATCACAATTGAGGGCAGTTATCCACTCAAGACAGCAAAAGAGAAACACTCTCCAACTGAACAATTGTTATATTATAACAATTTAAAAAAACTACAATAAAAAACCCCAGACAAATTTTGTCTGGGGTTTCAAGAAGGTCGTTTGGTCTATCTTTTAATGGGTCTGACTGCGCTTCCAAACGGCGAGTTCAATCCAAACTGCTTCGAGTTCTTGGATTTCCTCGTCGGTCAACACGGCGAGCGTTGAAGTAACTTGAGGCAGGTTCGGTGATTGCAATGCACGAATCTGCGAATAGAAGTCTTTTTTAAGTTGTAATATAACTGAATCCACTGCGTGCACCTATTCGTTCTTTTATTACTTATCCAGCTCAAAATTTTTATTTTCTTTATACTGGAAACTTCATAAATTCGGAAAAATGATAACATTCTGCTTGTTAAGTGCACAATTTATTTTTAATAGTGGAATAACGGTCACATTAATTACGCTTCACCATTCGGATCGAATATAAGACAAAAAAGATCAAAAATAGCACAGGAAAGATCCACAACAGCGCCGTGGAATAATTTAATGGTGGTTGATACAGAACAATATTCCCATAACGAGCAACTAGATAGTCCTTTATTTCTTGATCTGAGCTGCCTTCATTGGCCATCGTATACACTTTCAACCTCAGGTCTTTAGCCGCTTGTGCATTAGACTCGACAAGGTTTTGGTTTTGACACTGCGGGCAGCGCAATGTCTTGGCTAACGAGGTTGCACGCTGTTGCACTTCAACAGAATGAAATTCAAACAGATCAACATTCTGTTCTATATCCGCACTTCTCGTGAAAGGAGAAAATAGTATAAATAGGATTAAAGTGAGGAGAAGATTATTAAATCGAAACATTCAAGTATCCTGAAAATATATCGTTCCATTTATCTGCCGTTAGCTCTCCACGATATTTGATCAATATACGACCATTTGGATCAATCAAGTAAGTTTCCGGCGTTCCGATAACACCTAGCTCCACAGCGAGCTTTCCATTAGGGTCACTAATTACTTCAATATATGGATTTCGTTTAGAGCTCAAATATTCACGAGCGGCTTGTTTTTGATCTCTATAATTCAGCCCAATAATAGGCACACCGAGTTCTGCTAACTGCAATAATTCTTCATGCTCTCGTTTGCATACTCCGCACCAAGATGCCCAAACATTCAATAATTTATATCCGTCGCTTTTGAACAACTGCTCAGAAACCATGTCATCAGAGATCAGAGAAGTAGAGCGAAAATTAGGTGTCTCTAAATTTCGTTGTGGGGACAATTCAACATGTGGTCGCTCAGACAAAGCCACCGCAGTTACTACAGCAAACACGGCAACAGCCACAAACAGACCTGCGAGTTTAAGCGTATTTCTCGATCGCATTGATAGCCTCTCTCCTTTTCTTTAGGCCGGTTAATAGCGCGCCAAACACAGCTAGTAGCCCGCCAGACCATATCCACCAAATACCTGCGCGGTACTGAACTTTAATCGCATAAGCATGAGTATCGACTTTGTCACCCAATGTCACGTAATAATCGCCATGCCATAGTGAACGAATCGCAGGCTCGGTCATATTCATCACTCGCACAGGGTAATGACGCTTTTGCGGGTTGAAATTGAGCATGCGGCCATCTTCCAAGTGCAAGGTGATCTGTCCTTGTTCAGCGGTGTAGTTTGGCCCCACCAGCCATTCGATACCATGATAATCGATAGTGATCCCCGCCCTTTGTTGAGAACTGCCGGGTTCGACACGTAAATTGTGTTCATATGAGTAGTGACTGTTGAATACAGCTCCACTCACCGCCAGCGCAAAACCGATATGTGCCATCACGATTGGCATGAGTTTGCGCTTATTGGAACAACGAAACAGCATAACGAGATGCGCCGCAATCACCCAAGTAGCCAACGTTATGGTTAGCAATACTTCGAAATGCAGTGCGTGCACTAAGAAGATAAACCCGATCCCAGAGACAAGAGATAACGCAATACTGATCGCAATATCAGCGCTTACACTCGGCACTGTGCCTTTTGTCCATTTCAGCAGCGGCATGAAAGCTAAGGAAATCAGAGCCAGTATGCTTAATGGGAAGATCAGACTATTAAAATAAGGTGCGCCAACTGAAATGTTTCCTAAACCGAGCAGTTGATAAACCATCGGATAAAAAGTGCCAAGAAAAACGATAGCAGTCGCAATAACCAGCAGCCCTTTGGCGATGTAAGCAGTGTAAGCTCGGCTCGCTAGAGATTGAAGTTTGAAGCGAGGGAGTTGTTCTCCTCGCAAAATCAGTACGCCAAAAGTGATGATGACAAGCAAGCTCAATACACCAAGCAGCACCAAACCTTTAGTTGGGTCCACCGCAAAAGCGTGCACTGAAGTCAGCACGCCAGAGCGCACCACGAATGTCCCTAAAATGCTTAGGCAGAACGTGGTAAACGCCAGTGCATAGGAGCTCCAAATTGCGCCTCTGATACGTGTTGCGACAACACCGCTGTGCAACAAAGCAGTACCCGTAAGCCAAGGCAGTAAAGAAGCGTTCTCCACAGGGTCCCAAAACCACCAGCCGCCCCACCCTAGCTCATTGTACGCCCACCATGATCCCACCAAGATACCTAATGTAAGCGTTCCCCATGCAAAAAACGCTGCGCTACGAGCGACCACATACCAATCGCTCATCGGTTGTTTACCCAATAGCGCCGCTAATGCAAAAGCTAATATTGCTGCGTAACCGACATAACCGAGATAAAGCAATGGTGGATGAATGATAAGCCCAACATCTTGCAGCATTGGATTTAGATCTCGCCCTTCCGACGCCAATACTTGGGCATATTCGAACGGGTTAGAGGTCATTAACGTGAACCAAGCAAATGTTGCAATAAGAACGTTCATGATTCCTAAACAGTCACAAGTATATTGGGCGTTGAGCGGTGACTTAAATGCAATAAACGACGCCCATAAACTCAGGGTGACGACCCAAAACAACATGGAGCCTTGGTGCCCGCCCCAAGCGGCAGCAATCTTGAATGCTACGGGAAGTTGACTGTTGGAATGCGTAACAACATATTCCAACGCGAAGTTGTCTTGCACGAAGCAGACGATCAGAAGTGCTAAACAAATGAAGGAAGCTAAGCTAATGATGTGGGACATCGCGACTTGATGCGGCAATGTCGCCTTCTTACTCATAGCACGACGTAGCCAATGCAGCAACGATGCACAAGTCGATGTTACAGCCACCAATATCAGTAAGAAGAACCCTAGCTCAGCTTCCATTTATCCCCCTTACACTAAGGTCATTTGACCGGCATAGAGAATGAAAGTACGCAGCATAAGTACGCCAACCAAGCTCAACGTCGTGACCACAAAAACGTAACTGCCTTTGTGGCGCACTTCAGAAGGCGCCAACCAATTGAGAGTCAAAGGCGTTATCATGCCGATGAACACTACCCCACCCCAGAACCATTGAGCCCAGAATCCACTCGAAATAGCATTCCAAGCCGCGACTTCGTTCTGACCACCGCTGAAGATCAGTCCAGTAAAGAAAGTCACTAAGACAAACAGCTCAAACAATACTACTGGGCGTTCAAATCCGTGTACCCAAGACACACTTGGGCTGCTGGTCGACTCTTTAAACACCAAGATGCCGAACATCAAGCATGCCGCTGCACCCGAGGACAAACTAGAGAACAGGAACAAGATTGGCAGTACTGGATTGTTTAGCATTGGGTAAGTCTTCAATGCAGACAATAGAAAGCCAGTGTACGCTGCAAGCACGATGGCTAAGAAGCCCAAGAACAATTCAATGGCGTTGTTGGCTTTCCCCGCCTTAATCAAAATGCCATCGGCAAAATCCAGCAGTTTGCTTGGTAACTTCCCTTCACAGAAGCTGATGATTTGATGGCGGAAGATAACGCCAATCCAAACAAACAGCACCAGCATGTACACTTGGAACAAGATCACGCCCATCGACATCACAGACGTTGGGTTGTAGTAGATCATGATCTTCCAAAACTCTAAAGGCTTGGTTAAATGGAAAATCAAAATTACCAACCCAGCAATGATGCCAAATGGCGCAAGCCAAGCCATAGCTTTCATGATGCCGTTGTTTGCGGGATCACCTTCAATCACTTTGCGTTTTAAATAGATAGAAATCATCACCGCACCTGCTGACATCCCAGCAAGGAATAAGTAAATCGCGATGATCCAATCCCAGACTAACGAGTCAAAGTGGAATGCACTTTCGAAGCCGTTCATGATGACACCTCCCCTTTGCTATGCGGAATTTTGTACAGTTTAGGTTGCGTACCTAAATGCGATTTATCGCGATAGACAACATGGCTTTCGATAGCTTTGCTCACCTCGCTAGTTGGGTCATTCAAATCACCAAAGATGAGTGCTTTTGTTGGGCAAGATTCCACGCAAGCTGGCTGCTTACCTTGCGCTAGGTTGGTATCACGGCAGAAGTTACATTTATCCGCAGAGTGATCGACTGGATTAAAGAAGCGCACTTGGTAAGGGCAAGCGGCAAGGCAATAACCACATCCGACACATTTCTCTTTGTGCACATCCACGATGCCGGTCGCTTCATCTTTGTATGCAGCGCCTGTTGGACAAACGTACACACATGGTGGGTTATCACAGTGCTGACAGGATTCGCGAGTAAACTGGTATTCCACATCTGGAAATTCGCCAATCGGTTCACTGCGATGAATTTTAAGTCGCGTTACGCCTTCAGGGACTTTATTTACTTTGCGACAAGCATCGGTACAAGCGGTACAGCCAATACAGGCATTTTCATCATGAACCATACCCATGCGTTTCGCTTGTTCACTGTTGCTGGCATAGAGAGAGGAGCTAACAACGGAAGTGCCTGCAACGCCTGTAGTTAAAATCAACGCGCCGCTGCCGGCTAAAAAGTTTCTTCTCGAACATTTCATGCTATCTCTCCTCTTCTTTGGCAAGTTCAGGTTCGACGGCAAATTCAGAGTGACAATCCACACACTGCTTGATCAGTTGTTTTCTGTCGTATGACAACGCTTTGGTTTTCGCTGCGTGTACATCGTGGCAATTTGAACAAGTGAGGTTTTTGGCGTGCACATCGTGTGTCCAGTGGCTTTCTCTCAGCTGTGCCGGTGCGTGGCAATCCACACATTGGCTGTTAGCTTTAAGAATCATGCTTGGATCAAGGAACACTTTGTCGTGTACCTCTTTCGATTGCGCGGCAGAAAACTTAATCACATCAGGCGCGCCTTCACGATGGTCGGGACCAATATTGCTATGGCAATTGGTGCAATTAAGTTGCTTCCCTTGGCTGAGTAGTGCTTGCGGGTCATGCGAAAGGTTCAGAGTCTCTTTGGCATCCTTATGACATTGCAGACACTTGTAGTCTCGGTCACGGATCAACTCGACTTGATGACGCTCAGCTTGAGCACCTTCAATCGGCTCTGAAGAAGTCGCATGGGCGGCGATGGAGAAACCATAGATGGCAAAGACGAAGAGAAGTTTCAGCATTGTCTCTATGGTCAATTTTATATTGCCCATATTGTTCTTTCCTTAGCTCGACAATAATTGATAACTATTCTCAATTATTTATTTGAGCGACAATTAATTTCCTCTGAAGATATTTTTTAAATCTTCAAATGACATCAATTCTTATTTCGGAAAGCCACAACGCTAAACCTATATTTATAATACCTCTATTATTCATAAGGGGTAGAAACACCTGCTCAAAAAGCGAACCAAATCACCCTATTTTTAAAAAGGTTAAAAGCCCAAGATATTGACGAACAAGGACTTATAAACTACCACTTTAGGGGTATATAAATTCAAACATGACTGAGATCACTGGTGTAAATTGATCTAAAACAAGACAAGATTCGCTCACTATTTCATCTATCCAATTAAGCAATATTATTAATCGTAGATCTCCAGTTCTTATTTGGAATAGCTTCTCACAACGCTGCTAATAAAAACGAATATGGAGATAACACCGTGAGCATAAAACACTGGATGAGCGCACCTATCGCGGTTGCGACCTTATTCGCCAGCCAATTATTTTTGGTCGGCGCTCCGTTGGCGGCAGAAGAAAAAGGTCTCATCGATCCTCGAAATGACGCCTTTGAACAGAACCACCCCGACCAATACCACTCTTGGAAAGCAACATCCGAAAGCGAACACATTGAGGATGCCCTAAGTGAAGACCCAAACATGGTGATCTTATGGGCTGGCTACGGCTTTGCGAAAGACTACAACAAAGCGCGCGGTCACTTTTACGCACTTGATGATGTTCGCCAAACCTTACGTACTGGCGCACCGACTGATGAAAAATCCGGCCCTATGCCAATGGCCTGTTGGAGCTGTAAAAGCCCTGACGTTGCTCGCGTGATTGATGAACGTGGTGAAGACGGTTATTTCGAAGGTAAATGGGCACGCTTGGGCTCAGAAATCGTCAACCCTATTGGTTGTTCTGACTGTCACGACACTCGCTCTGAAGAATTTAAGAAAGGCGAACCAGCACTGGCGGTAACTCGCCCTTATGTCGAGCGTGCTTTTGATACTATTGGTAAAAACTTTGATGAACAATCTCGCCTAGATAAGCAAGCATCGGTCTGCGCTCAATGTCACGTTGAATACTACTTCACCGGCCCAACTAAAGCGGTTAAGTTCCCATGGGATATGGGCACCACCGTTAATGACATGGAGAAATACTACGACGCGTTGAACTTCAAAGATTGGACGCATGCAGTATCTAAAGCTCCGATGCTAAAAGCACAACACCCGGGTTACGAAACGTGGCGCGATGGCATCCATGGCAAAAACAAAGTGGTGTGTGTGGACTGTCATATGCCTAAAGTAACGAAAGAAGACGGTACGGTGTACACAGACCACAAAGTGGGTAACCCATTTGATCGCTTTGAAGACACCTGTGCACAATGCCATACCCAAACTAAAGAACAACTACAAGGCATCGTTTCGACTCGCAAAGCGCAAGTATTGAACATGAAGCTAACCGCCGAGAAGCAAATCGTAGCAGCACACTTTGAAGCAGGCGCTGCGTGGAAAGCAGGTGCAACAGAAGCAGAGATGGAACCTATCCTGCAAGATATTCGCCACGCACAATGGCGTTGGGACTACGCAATTGCTTCTCACGGTGTTCACATGCATGCTCCTGAGGTAGCACTTGAAGTACTAGGTACTGCAGTTGACCGCGCCGCTGACGCTCGTACCAAGTTGGTTCGTTTACTAGCAACCAAAGGCATTACTGACCCTGTTCAAATTCCAGATATCTCGACCAAAGCGAAAGCACAACAAGCACTGGGCATGGATATGGATAAGATGAACGCAGACAAGAAACACTTCCTAGAAACGGTGGCACCAGAATGGGATAAAGCAGCAGCTGAACGCGAAGCCACGTATTAGTCTAACTGGCAGAGGTTAATTTATAGATACAACAAGGGGCGTACTGAACGCCCCTTTTTTTTGTTTATTTGTTTCTTTGTTATCTTTATTTCTTCATCCTCGATTCTATCGAGAGACAAAATCGAATGTACTAGCGACGAGGAAGCCTCGGCCTCGGTTGAATATTTGGACGTGCCTTAGGCATCTGCACATTTGGACGAGCAACTGGGCGTTGGATCTTCGTTTCCGGTAATGCTTTTCTTTGTTGAACCTTTTCTTTTACCGCTTTGTTTTGTAAAGCCGCTGGCTCAATACGCTCCGGACGATTCTCCCATTTGGTTTGAATCTCTTGCTTTTGCTCGTCAGGCAATGATTGCCAATGATCGTCGAGTTGGCGTTTCATGTTATCGATATTGGCGGACATATCATCGTCTTTCCAATCTTCGACTTTGTCTTTGATGGATTGCTGTTGGTCTTCATCTAAACCATTCCACCACTCTTCCAGTTTCTCTTTGTATTCATCGTCGTTATCGCAACAGCCCGGATAGTAATAAATCCAGTAGTCGTCATGATCGTACCACCACGGATCGTAATAACCCGATGAATAATAAACCATAGAGGAAGAGCCAGAATGATCGGAAGAGCTACAACCCGCCAGCACAGAGCCGCACAGCAAAACCAATATGCTTAGTGCTTTATTTTTCATTCGTTGCCCACCTTTCTCTCTATTGCTTGTTAAATTGTACGCTTACAATAGCTCTTTTGCTTTGTTAATAGAGTTAATGATTTGCACCCTATCTAAATTTGGATCATTAGAATCTAATAATATTACCCAGGCATCAATCGCTTCCTGAAATCGGAATGACAGAAAATGATCATTTGCGATCAAAGACAAAGCCGCTTCATTATGCGGTTCTATCTGTAGAGCTTGTTCTAGAAGCAAACTGACTTCTTGCGTCATTGATTGCTGGTGAATGTAGTACAAGGTCGTCGCTTTCGCAGCAAGTTGCGTGGCATTGACTGGCTCAGTCAGTTGGATCGCGTAATCAAAACAAATCAGCGCGCCGTCAAATTCCCCCTCTAGCAGGTAGCCCTGCCCGAGTTGGAACCACAATTCAGCGTTGTTCGGATCTTCACGCAACTGGTCTTGAATCTCTTTCATGATGTCACGAGCAGTCATCATTCGTGACATTTCCGCTTGTATTCGTTTAGGCGGTGTTTGATGCAGCAATAAGAAACTGGCACTCGTCACGACAAGTACTAACAGGCAAAAGCCAAACCATTGAGCAGGTTTCACTTTTGATGCACTCAGTGATAAGAGTACGATAAACAACCCCATCAGAGTGATGGCAGCGAAAAACCAAACAGACATAACACGTCCTGTAAACAAAGATAACGTCAGTGTACGCAGTTCTTACTTTAAATGCGTTGATACAGATACAAAAAAGCCGAGCAACTAAGGCTCGGCTTTTCATATCAAGATAACGATGTAAGATTACTCTTCGTTACCTTCCTCTGCATCATCAGCAGCTGGAGCTTCTGAAGCGTCTTGCTGCGTATTTTCGCCTGTTGACTCTAACGCTTCTGCATCTTCATCAGCAGGCAGCTCTTCATCATCAACTTCTTCAATACGTTGCAAACCAACAACTGATTCATCTTCCGCAGTACGGATAAGCGTTACACCTTGTGTGTTACGACCAACCTGGCTAACTTCACCCACACGAGTACGTACTAACGTGCCAGCGTCGGTGATCATCATCATTTCATCACCTTCAACAACCTGGATAGCACCAACTACCGGGCCATTTCGCTCAGAAACTTTGATAGAAACTACACCTTGAGTGCCACGACCTTTTGTCGGGTACTCGCTAAGTGCTGTACGTTTACCATAACCGTTTTCTGTAACCGTTAGGATGTCGCCTTCGTGCGAAGGAACAATAAGTGATACAACTTGGTCATTTTCAGCCAGTTTCATACCACGAACACCAGAGGCGGTACGACCCATAGGACGAACACCTTTAAACTTGATCTCTGGCTGACCATTCTCATCAAGAACTGGTTTACCATTTTCATCAAGTACTGGAATCTCTTCTGCTTCTTTAAAGCGAACCACTTTACCCGCTTTAGAGAACAGCATGATTTCGTTTTCGCCGTTAGTGATATCCACACCGATTAACGAATCGTCTTCACGTAGGTTCACAGCGATTAGGCCGTTTGAACGTACGTTTGCAAACTGGTTCAACGGCGTTTTCTTAACCGTACCGTCACCTGTTGCCATGAAGATGAATTTGTCTTCAGAGAATTCATCAACACGCAGAATCGCGGTAATGCGCTCACCTTCTTCTAATGGAAGGATGTTCACAATTGGCTTACCACGCGCAGTACGGCTCGCTAGAGGCAATTGGTAAACTTTCAGGCGGTATGTCTTACCACGAGTAGAGAAACACAAGATGTTATCGTGGGTATTCGCCACTAGAAGACGCTCGATATGGTCTTCATCTTTCATCTTAGTCGCACTCTTACCTTTACCACCACGGCGCTGTGACTCGTAGTCGCTCAGTACTTGGTACTTAACGTAACCACCGTGAGATAGAGTAACTACAACGTCTTCACGTGCGATCAGCTCTTCCATGTCAATATCATGGCTCGCAGCTGTGATTTCTGTACGACGAGCGTCACCAAAGCCGTCACGAACCGCTTCAAGTTCTTCACGGATAACTTCCATCAAACGCTCAGTGCTCGCAAGGATATGCATGAGTTCAGCGATTTCTTCTAGAAGTGTTTTGTATTCGCCTAGAATCTTCTCGTGTTCTAGACCTGTTAGTTTATGTAAACGTAGATCTAGGATAGCTTGTGCTTGTTGCTCAGTCAGGAAGTACTGACCATCACGAATACCGTATTCAGGCTCTAGCCATTCAGGGCGCGCAGCATCTGTACCAGCACGCTCTAGCATTGCTGAAACGTTGCCTAAATCCCAACCACGAGCGATAAGACCCGCTTTTGCTTCAGCCGGTGTAGGTGCCTTACGGATAAGCTCAATGATTTCATCAATGTTAGCAAGCGCTAGAGCTAAACCTTCAAGGATATGAGCACGTTCACGCGCTTTACGCAGTTCGAAGATAGTGCGACGTGTCACAACTTCACGACGGTGATCAACGAAGCACTTCAACATATCTTTTAGGTTGAATAGCTGTGGCTGGCCATTGTTTAGGGCCACCATGTTGATACCGAAAGTGGTTTGCAGCTGAGTCTGAGCGTAAAGGTTGTTTAGAACTACTTCGCCCACAGCATCGCGCTTACACTCAATAACAATGCGCATACCGTCTTTATCTGACTCGTCGCGCAGTGCACTGATGCCTTCTACTTTCTTATCTTTAACTAGCTCAGCGATCTTTTCGATCAAGCGAGCTTTGTTCACCTGGTAAGGAATTTCAGTGACGATAATGGTCTCTTTACCATTCTTCTCCACTTCGATGTCCGCTTTCGAACGCATGTAGATTTTGCCACGACCTGTTTTGTACGCGTCTACAATGCCTTTACGACCGCTGATAAGCGCCGCCGTTGGGAAATCAGGACCAGGAATGTAATCCATTAGTTCATCAATAGTGATTTCTTCATTATTGATGTATGCAAGACAGCCATCAATCACTTCGCCAAGGTTATGAGGCGGGATGTTGGTTGCCATACCTACTGCGATACCAGAAGCACCGTTAACCAATAGGTTTGGAATTTTAGTTGGAAGAACCGCTGGGATCTGCTCAGTACCGTCGTAGTTTGGTACGTAGTCTACGGTTTCTTTGTCTAGGTCAGCCAATAGTTCATGGGCAATTTTTGCCATTCGAACTTCGGTGTAACGCATTGCCGCAGCAGAGTCGCCATCGATCGAGCCAAAGTTACCTTGACCATCGACCAGCATGTAACGAAGCGAGAACGGCTGAGCCATACGTACGATTGTGTCGTACACAGCAATATCACCATGTGGGTGATATTTACCGATTACGTCGCCGACAACACGGGCTGATTTTTTATATGGTTTGTTCCAATCGTTGCCTAGTACGTTCATCGCGAATAAAACGCGGCGGTGTACTGGTTTTAGGCCATCACGCACATCTGGAAGAGCACGACCCACGATGACTGACATCGCGTAGTCTAGGTATGAACCTCTAAGCTCATCTTCAATGTTTACGGGCGTGATCTCTTTAGCTAAATCGCTCATAGAGCCATTATCCCTCTATTATCTGATCGTAATTACGATACGTGTAAGGTGCAAAAATATAACACACAATTCATCACTTCGGCATCACTTTCCCTCTCCTTTTATCAGGTTGTGAGCTTGGTTATGAATCAAATGTCGAGAATTTGCACACTCATCCCATATCTTTCTGATTAGTGGTTATATTTCGGTCAATATTGAGCAAAATCGGACTCTTTACGCGGAAAAGCGAGGTAAATTCCTTTAACTACACAACGCGAAAATGCAGGTTTTAGAGTTATTGTCACTGGCACCAGTTCAAGGATGAAGCAAAAACAATAGCGAGCGCTTTACAAATTACAGGCACCTGTCTCGATTGCCGCGCCAGTGAACTCTGTCATTGTCCCTTAACTAAGCACATCGAGGTTGTTTGGGTGTAAAACGTTGGAGTATACTGGCGCCCTCTAAAGGACTCAGATTGAATGCAATAAAACCAATTATGACTAAAGCACAAAACGTCGACCCAAGTGAAATTAAGAAATTCGAGGACATGGCTTCTCGATGGTGGGATTTAGAAGGCGAGTTTAAGCCGCTTCATCAAATTAACCCACTTCGTTTGAACTATGTACTTGAAAAAGCAAATGGCTTGTTTGGCAAGCGAACACTTGATGTCGGCTGTGGTGGTGGCATTCTTGCTGAAAGCATGGCAAAAGAAGGCGCTATTGTGACGGGGCTTGATATGGGTAAAGAACCATTAGAAGTCGCGCGACTACATGCATTAGAAACAGGCACTCAACTGACCTACATTCAGAGCACAATAGAAGACCACGCTATAGAAAACGCAGGAACTTACGATGTCGTGACTTGTATGGAGATGCTTGAACACGTTCCAGATCCTCTCTCCGTTATCCGCTCTTGTGCTGCGCTAGTCAAACCCGGTGGTCACGTGTTTTTCTCAACTTTGAACCGAAACATTAAGTCGTACTTATTTGCTATTGTCGGTGCTGAGAAGCTTCTTAAGATTGTTCCTGAAGGCACTCATGAGCACGATAAGTTTATCAAGCCAGCCGAAATGATGAAGATGATAGACCAAACTGACCTGACGGAAATGGGCATTACTGGGCTTCATTACAACCCTCTAAATGATAGCTACAAACTCGGTCGTAATGTAGATGTAAACTACATCGTTCATACTAAAAAATACTGAACGCTATTAAGTTAAAAAATGAGTTTTGTGATTGACATTTTTTAAAGAAAATGAATCGGAAGCGGTAGCACAAAGTTGCCGCTTTTTTTGTCTTTTTATGGCTAAAATTCGTGCTCTAGATTCCATTTTGACCAAGCCATTTTTCGTAGATAAAAACGGCCAAAGATCAAGGAAAATATTTTTGCATGCGGTTATTTCTAAACCGATCTCGAAACCGTACTTTTAACCATTCAAGTCTGCCCTTTTCTCATCGGTTAGTGTTCACTTACTGTTTTTTTTCATTTTGTCAGTTATCCACAAGTCATCCCCGATCTGTACCTTGATAAATCAGTGTAATAGCACTATCTTGTAACCCGCAAACAAATGAACCCCTATATGTTGTGTTTAAGCGACAATATATAGATAGACTTTGATCACAAAGCCGCCGCAAGCTTTACTCATATTGCACATAAACAAACAAAAATACGGCTTTTATCAGTTTTCTTAGGGAAATAAAGCAGAATGAACCAACAACTTACCGTCACCAAGCGTGATGGCCGTAAAGAAAGTATCGATCTGGATAAAATCCACCGCGTTATCACTTGGGCTGCAGAAGGTCTAGATAATGTTTCGGTTTCTCAAGTAGAACTTCGCGCTCACATCCAGTTTTACGACGGCATCACAACGACAGATATTCACGAGACAATCATCAAGTCTGCGGCAGACCTGATCTCTGAAGAGACTCCGGATTACCAATACCTAGCTGCTCGCCTAGCGGTATTCCATCTGCGTAAAAAAGCGTATGGCCAATACGAGCCACCAACGCTTTATGATCACGTGTCTCGCCTCGTCGATATGGGTAAGTACGATCAACATATTCTAGAAGACTACACAAAAGCAGAACTCGACGAACTTGATGCGTACCTCGACCATAAACGCGACCTAAATTTCTCATACGCGGCAGTTAAGCAGCTAGAGGGTAAGTACTTCGTACAGAACCGTGTTACGGGCCAAATTTACGAAAGTGCTCAGTTCTTATACATCCTTGTAGCAGCGTGCTTATTTGCGAAATATCCAAAAGCGACACGTCTTGATTACATCAAACGTTTCTACGATGCGACATCGACATTTAAGATTTCTCTACCTACGCCAATTATGTCTGGCGTGCGTACCCCTACTCGCCAGTTCAGCTCATGTGTTCTGATCGAGTGTGGCGACAGTCTTGATTCTATTAACGCAACAGCAAGCTCAATTGTTCGTTACGTATCTCAGCGCGCTGGTATTGGTATCAACGCAGGTCGTATCCGTGCATTAGGCTCAGAGATTCGCGGTGGTGAAGCATTCCACACTGGTTGTATTCCGTTCTACAAGTACTTCCAAACAGCAGTAAAATGTTGTTCACAAGGTGGTGTACGTGGTGGCGCAGCTACTGTGTTCTACCCAATGTGGCACGGTGAAGCACGCTCACTCATGGTACTTAAGAACAACCGTGGTGTTGAAGAAAACCGTGTTCGTCACATGGACTACGGTGTTCAGTTAAACAAACTGATGTACCAACGTTTAGTTGAAGGCGGCAATATTACGCTATTCTCACCATCTGATGTACCTGGTCTGTACGACGCATTCTTCGAAAACCAAGAAGAGTTTGAGCGTCTATACGTGAAGTACGAGAACGATCCTTCAATCAAGAAAGAAACGGTTAAAGCGATTGAAATGTTCACTCTGCTAATGCAAGAGCGTGCATCAACGGGTCGTATCTACATCCAGAACGTGGACCACTGTAATACTCACAGCCCATTTGATTCTGAAGTCGCTCCAGTTCGTCAGTCGAACCTATGTTTAGAAATCGCACTGCCAACGAAACCATTAACTAACGTTGAAGATGACTCAGGCGAGATCGCACTGTGTACGCTTTCTGCATTCAACTTAGGTGCTATCAAGTCTCTAGATGATTTCGAAGAGCTATCCGATCTTGTTGTTCGTGCGTTAGATGCACTGCTTGATTACCAAGATTACCCTCTACCAGCGGCATACAAATCGACTATGAACCGTCGTACGCTAGGTGTTGGTGTGATTAACTTTGCTTACTACTTAGCGAAGAATGGCGTGAAATACTCTGACGGTAGCGCGAACGGCCTAACTCACCGTACGTTCGAAGCAATGCAGTACTACCTATTGAAAGCATCTGTAGCACTGGCGAAAGAACAAGGTAAGTGTCCTTCATTCGACGAGACGAACTACGCGAAAGGCTTACTGCCGATTGATACGTATAAGAAAGATATCGACCTAATTTGTGACGAAGCGCTGCACTACGACTGGGACAGCCTACGTAAAGAAATTATGGAGCACGGCCTACGTAACTCAACACTGACTGCGCTAATGCCTTCTGAGACTTCTTCTCAGATTTCAAACGCAACTAACGGTATTGAGCCACCACGTGGTTACGTTTCAGTAAAAGCTTCGAAAGACGGTATCCTGAAGCAAGTTGTACCAGAGTTCACAGAACTTAAAGACAGCTATGAACTGCTTTGGAATATCGGTTCGAACGACGGTTATCTACACCTTGTGGGTATTATGCAGAAGTTTGTTGACCAAGCTATCTCTGCTAATACTAACTACGACCCGTCACGTTACGAGACTGGCAAGGTTCCAATGAAGAAACTGCTTCAAGACCTGCTAACAGCGTATAAGTTTGGTGTGAAAACGCTTTACTACCACAACACTCGTGATGGCGCGAAAGATGAACAGAAAGACGCTGTTCAACCACAAGATGACGATTGTGCTGGCGGCGGTTGTAAGATATAACTGGTGTGTTTTTATATATGTAACATTTTTTGTGGTTAACTAAAAAATGTTTTTATTAAACAATTACTTATAATGGCGTCCTTGTGACGCCTTTTTTTATTTTAAAGTGAAAATATTTCACGCCACTTGAATATGTAACATTTAAGATATAACCTAAAACCCATAAGGATATTTCACCTTACATGGATATGTAACATCGCTTATGAGATACAAAGTCAAAAACATTCGTCACCCTAAATATGATAATCAACTCCTTCCAATGCTGGTTGATACCGAGGATTGCGACTGCCCACTTCCATCGGCTGCGCTATGGGGATTCGATTTGTGGCATAGCAAACCGCTAAATACAGTAAAAGCGCGATTACGTGACTTAGCTGTTTTCTATGAGTATGTCGATAGACATCATCCCTCATTTTTCGAAGATGCCGCAGCCATTAAAATTCTCAGCCATCGGCAAATTACGGCTATAAGCTCAGCTCTATTAGTGAATTACAATTACACTGTTGATGATGGTGTAGTGGTCAAACCGTCCACCTTTAATCGTCGAATTGACTCTATATCACAATTTTTAAGTTTTCATTATTCTCGTTATGTTAATAGATTGAATGACTTGGAACGTATGGATGACCGACAAAAACATGTTTTTGCGATGATCGGACGGTTTAGGAAAAAACGCTACTCCAAGACAGAGATAGAAATCCATACGAACCAAGCTAAGTCATTATCAGTCGAGGAAGTGAACATAATTAGGGATATTGTAAGACCCTCGACTATAGACTTTTTTAATGAAGTAAACCCTTTTAGCCCAGAACTTCAAAGAAGAAATGCTTGTGCGATTCTATTACTCATTGAGCTAGGTTGCCGTGCTGCTGAGCTAGTTTTAATTAAAAATAACGACGAGCATCTGAAACTAACAACCAATCCAACTGTGGTGATTACCACAGAAGATAAAAACAGTAAAAGTTTTCGGGGTCGAGCAGACGGAGCTTCGCATAAAACCTTAGGGCGAGAATTGCCCATATCTCAAGGTTTGTCGAACTTACTTATTGATTATATTGAAGAAGATAGACCTAAGCTACGTAAACCATTTAATGATCAATTAACAGACTACCTATTTGTAAGTAAATCAGATGGGGGAGCAATGACTACCGATGGGCTATCATATTTGATCGACAGCCTTTATCGAAAAATGCCTGAACTGGTTAACACTATTCATCCTCACCGCTTACGAGTTACTAAAGGGATTGAAGTTCGCGATGCCGTTGATAAAGATTATGAAGGTTCCAACTCTCCAATGACTAAATCGGGAGATATGCAAGATACATTAACGACTTGGGGCGGTTGGTCTTCAACCAGTAATATGCCTAAGCACTATACAAAAGGGCTTCTACAAAGAAAGCTATCTGAATATTTAGCAAAGAGTGAATAAATATGGGGCATGCGGCTACACAATATTTATCAGAAGATTCATTTGATCCTTATTCTCAAGTATATGATTTCGTCTCAAGCTTAAATGGTGATTGTGACCCTTTCCCATCTCAGATTGAAACTTATTTTGGACAAACTGTTCAGTTACGGGATCTAAGCGGACGTTTGTTGAATAGAATTCAGCTAATCAACGTAGGTAAAGGCCATGATTTTTATAACTTAAGTGATCATTATTCTGGCGATACTTACCTCGACTACATCGCTGCTAAATGTTGGATAGATACAGCAATTGAAAGATCTCCAGCTTCAATTAATCATATCTCCGAAGGTTTTAACGTATTACAAGGTATTAGCTTTACCGAAGATACCTACTCAAATGAAAGAAAATTTGCGAAAGAACTAGGCAGAAAACTATCTTCAGTTATCCTCAAAAATAAGGATAATCAGCGAGCTTTCTTATCTATTAGACAATTTGTTAAGTACGGTATCGCCAATGATTACTGGGGCTTTACAGATGAGTTAGAACTAAAAGTTTCTGAAGTCGCGGTTAAAGCGATTGGACGTAAAGAGCGCGTATCTATGTTAGATCATGAATATGGCCCCTTCACTCGCTCAGAAATTTCTCAAATAACAACAGCAATACAGGATGAAAAAGTTAAGACTGAGTTTCGCGTTTTAGTTGGATTAGCCAAAAGATTTGGACTTAGACCTATACAACTAGCTTTACTACGTGAAGACGATATTTATTACGATAAAAAGAAGCTAGCTTGGTATATTCTGATCCCACGAGTAAAGGGGCGTGCCGCACAATTGCGTAGAACCGAAGGGAACTTTACTGTTCGCGAATTGCCAGTAGAGTTAGCAGCAGAGATTAATCAATTAATTCAAGACCATTCCAACTTAGTTGAAATGGATGCAGACGGTAAAGAACTTCCGAGACCATTATTTAAAGCAAAAAAAGTTAATAGTGAATTCTTAAAACATAAGCTATTGGCTCCTTATGCATGGCATGTCAACTCAAAAAGAATCACTTCCACATTTGGCATTGAAATTCCTCAACTATTGCAATTAAAGTCTGTGTATTGCAGGGATGAAGACGGTAATCCTTATCCACTTAAAATGAACGCCTATCGTTTCCGTTATACGTTAGGCACTCGCATGGTGATGGAGGGCAAGACACCTGAAGAAGTTGCGTTAGCTCTAGACCATTCAACAACCGCATCAGTACAGCACTATTTTAAATACAATCAAGATCTTATTGATTTTATCGATGATACGTTTGAAGTATCTACTGCTCTAAAAAATGCCGCTTTACGATGGCAAGGTTATTTTATCGATGAAGACGATAATCTTGAAGGTAGCCTAATTCGTGTATCGGATGTTCTCTCTATTGGGAAGTGTTTAAAAAAGACCTTATGTGAATATCATCCAACAGTGAGTTGCTATGGCTGTAGCCGCTTTAGACCCTTCAAGGACGCTAATCATCAAAAACAACTAGAAGTAATCGAGAAAGAAGTCGAATTTGTCAAAAATAATTCAACAGGAGCGGTTCAACATCAGTTAAGCGAAGCATATGAAGGTGCTTTACAAATTGTTGAAGCTCAAAAAATTATGAGGGGTGAAAAATAACGATGAACCCTATCGATTTTCGCTCTCAAAAAGTAAATAAGGCTCTACAAACACTAATAGACCGTGTTCATGAAGAGAGGAATTTAGCACAAGTTGACTTCGACACATTAGTGTCGAAAGGAACCATAAAAGGTCAATGGGATGAGAGCGGTTGGCAGTATCGCGGTCGCACTATCTATTTTAGAGGATGTCTTGATATAAATGGAGCAATCGTTACTTCCCATACAAAAATTGAAGATAGCGTCTTGATGCAAGGGATATGGGGAGACATATATCGCCTTTTTACACTACATAGTATTAAAAAACACAAATCTGGAAATGAACGAACTATTCCAGGCTTACTTAGTCGTATCGCCTGGCTAGGAACTTCACTAAACTTTGATGAAAACGCATTGCTATCAATGGATCAAAGTAAAATTGATGCCCTAATACCATTACTACAAACCTATTATGAAAAGCCCAGAGGCACCTTTGAGCGTTATAAAGACTCGGTATCTTTTATCAAGAATTTTGTAGTTAAGAAGAGCTTTTGTAAGACCTTTGTGCCTAAAGTTAACATGAAAAACCCTGCATTGGAACGTAATGACGTAACCACGAATACAAAAAAGGAAGCTCAGAAAGAAAAACATGTTGAAGATATTGGTCTGTACTTTGGGCGCATAAAACAAAAATTTGATGCGGCTAAACGCCTTGTCGAATCAGGCGGTACACCAGAATACTTTCAACCAAAAGATGGATATGATGAGCTTAGATTGCTAGCTACACCTTTTATGGAAGGTCTAGGGCTACGTATCGGAGAAGTACTTCGTCTTCACAAAGATTGCCTTGGGTTCGATGAAGACAGACAGCGTTATTTCCTCAGAGTGCCAGTCGAAAAAGGGGAACTTGCTTTCGCTAAGTCTATCCCTAAAATTTGGGAAAAAGTGATAGTAGATGCCCATGCAAGAATCCTTGAAATAACAAAGCCTCACCGAGACTTTGCTCGTAAAGTTGAGCAAGAAGGTGCTCAAGCATTTATAAATTCATTTACCTTTCCAGATCGACCTGAGAATTTTGAGAATGCTCTCAAGGAACATGGATATGACCCCGCTCTTCATTTTGCTCGTAGTGAAATAGGCACAAGTGGTGACATACATGTTTCGGGACTAACCGTAAGTTTGTTGAGAGAAAGTAAAGCTATTCAGGGTCGATACTCACAATCAATTGTCGGTAAATTAAAGTGTAAGTATGGTGACGAAAGAGCCGCAAGACAAAGAGTCATTATCTCAAAAGAAGAGCTTAGCAAACTTTGTTTGAAAGAGTATGAAGACACCAAAAGGATGGTGTATCGAGCTAATGATAACGTTGATGCAAAAGAAGAGATTGTATCAACCTCCTATACAATTGATATGCCTTTTAGTGAATTTTTGTTTATTGCTAAGAATGATACTTTTGACGCAGGGACAAAATCTCATGGCTTAATTCCATGTCCTTTGACATATAGGGCTTACACTCGATGGATAAACAATGACGAAAAAGGAAGCCGCCATAAAACGATATTCGAAAACTACGATATTAAAGATGAAAACGGTGACGTTGTTTCTTTGAATTCACATCAAATACGCCACTGGGTTACTACAGCCCTAATTCGGGCGGGAAAAAACGAATCAGCAATTGACCTATGGATGGGGCGAACGCCTGGACAAACAAGACATTACGACCATCGAACAGCGAAAGAACGAGCTGAGGCAATGCGTAAACGGTATATGTCTGAAAATCCACCCGATGATGTTCTGGGCAGACGCATAAAGCGTATGAGAAATAATAACGTTTCGCTAGATGAAATAGAGACAGCTCTAAATCACACCATGTCTGCTGTTCATTACACCCCTTGGGGAACTTGCGACAGAGATTTAGACGTATCACCGTGTCAAAAAGGAATGATGTGTCTACGGGGTAATGATGGTGAAACATGCAATCATTTTGGAATAGATCCAACCGATAAAGAAGCTCTAGTTAATATTCACAATACAAAGGTTCATTATGAAAATCAGCTAAGTGCGCTATTGCCAAACTACGATGAGCTTTCATTGAAACTGAATAACCAAGAACCTCTAGACCAACATGTACAGTTTTGTATAGACACAATAAACGGTTGCATTGCTGCACTAAAAGCCTATGAAAACGCAGAAAAAAATGAAGCTCATAAAATTCCTATCGTTCAAATATTTAATCCAGAGAATATAAAAGATGAGTAAGGCTCCAGAGTGGCAAACTATTGCGCTGAGTAGTTTAGAGTTTTTTATTAAAAACCCAGAGTATAAGCACGAATTTGGACATGATTACATTGCTGACAGATGTGGTGTAACTCGTATGACTTTGAATCGCAACACACCATATATGAAGCGGTATAAAGAAGTCAGAGAATTTCTGCGAGGATATAAAACCGTAGATCCTTCGCAAGGAGCAACGCCTATTGATGGCTACAAGGAAAAGTATGAAGCACAAAAGGAAGCGAATCAGGAATTGACCCGTAAGATTGAAGCCCTTCAATTACGCTTAAATGACTGTTATCAAATGCTGGAAGATCAAGGTATTGACCCTGAGTTTATTTATCCGACAAAGCTGAAAAAACATAAGGAAAATTAATGGCGAATCCTCAAGCAGAAGTTAATTACCAAAAGTTCATAACATTTGTGAGAGAGCGAGAATCTGAGGGAGATTGGGAAGATTATCGCTCTAGAGACAATCACAGTTTGAACAAACAAGCTATCGCTAAAGAATGTGGCTTTGACAGGAAAAGAATTAATGAAAATTCTAAAATCATTGAAAAATTTGATGAAGTCGTCACTGATTTATTAAAGAAAGGGATACTCACCAAGGATTCAAGAACTGGTACAGACCAGGTAAGTGAAAAATCTGCCGCTATCTCAAATAGTGTAGATAAAAAGACTCTGAAATTTGCTCAGGAATGCAATGCTGCACTAGAACAAGAACTTAGCGAAACCAAAATTCAGCTTCAAAAAACTGAAGAAAAACTGAAGCATCTAGAAGTGATTGAAAGCTACATGATGGAAACAGGACGCTTGTAATGGAGCAATTCTCTGGTGATGTGCAAATTCGTTCCATTCGTAGTAAAGGGGCAAAGGGAGGAATTATATTTTCTGCTGTAACTCTTTGTGATAGTCCCACGCGTTTTGTCATTAAAGCTGGATTTGATGTAGCACCCACTCCTTCAATATTCAAAGAAAAGCATTTTTGGCATGTCGAAGGCACCGTAGAAAAACAAAAAATAACGTGGAAAGATGGCACGTTAAAGGAAGAAAAAGTCATAAAACCCACAAAGATATCTTTTGTTAAGGCTGCAAACGAAAATTTAAAGAGACTCCTGTCAGAATCCAAAGTATTCAAAGGGATAAGTGGAGTAAAGGCTGAAAAACTAGTGTCCTTTTATGGCGACGAACTATACCAAATTGCGGCTAATAATGATGCTGATAGGCTGACCCCTATCTTAGGCGCACACGTTGCTCAGACGTTGATCGATGGTCTGAATGCGTATCAAGAGTTACATTGTCTAAAGCTATTAGACGACTTAGGTGTACCAGCATATGTGGGTGAATCTGTCTTAAAAATATGGGGGCTAAGTGCTTATGACAAGATTAAAGCTAATCCCTATGTGCTTGTAATGTTTATGGCGAGTTTAGAAGCCCTGGATGAGTATGCAATAAATCGGCTTGGCTTTAAATCTGACTCCCCAGAACGCCTTGTAGCGTATGCAAAAGAAACACTTTATGAAGGATTCAAATCAGGTAACACGTGCCTACCGCTTGCAGAATTAAGGCAGAAACTAAGAAGAAAAATTGGTGACTTAGCCCTGACAGCTATTGATATCTCGATTGAAGATAAAGAAGTAATTGTTGACGAAGACATAGCGCAGGTCAGAAGCATGGATATCGTTGAATCAGGTGTCGCTTCAATAATATCTAGTCTTACTAAATATCCATTAAATCCAATTGTTAGCAAGCATATTGATGCCATTATTGCGCAATACGAATCACGAGTTGGTTTTGAGCTTACTGAAGAGCAACAACATGCAGTATCGATTTGTACTGCTGCCAGACTATCTGTCCTGACAGGCGGTGCTGGATGCGGCAAAACAACCGTACTTGAAGCTATCTGTTTCGCATTGGAAAGTTTAAAACTGACTAGCAAAATCTATTTGATGGCATTGTCTGGAAAAGCCGCCATGAGAATTACGGAGGCTACAGGACGTCAAGCCATGACAATTGCAGCGTTCATGTATCACGTCAATCAGGATGACATTCCAGAGGATGCTACATTCATCATTGATGAAGCGTCCATGATAGATATTCTTTCTATATATCAATTACTAAAAAGAATTCCAAGTAATGGGAGAATTATACTGACGGGAGATGAAGAACAGTTACCACCAGTCGGAATCGGTCTTATTTTCCATGCTCTCGTTGGTGTAGAAAATATTTTCAATCCTAACCTGACATCGGTTAAGCGACAGTCAGAAGCCTCTGGCATACCTACGGTAGCAAACAAAGTGAGATGCTATCCAATGACGAGAGAACCCATCCCTTTCGCTCCCTATAAAGGTATTGGGCAAGGCGTTAGTTTCGTTCAGTGTAGCAACGCAGATATTGAGACAGAATCATTGCGGCTATACGAAGAATTAGGTGGAAACGGTGAAAATAATGATGTCCTTCTCTTGTCTGCAATTAAATCCTCCTCAGGCGGCGTTCTAAGCCTAAATACGCTCATACATGACAAGTTTTCCAAGGGAGATGCTATAGAGTTTACAGATACCGAATATGGAACAGTACAACACGCTATAAATGGTAGCACCTTGAGGGTTGGTGAGCTTGTCATGTATACAAGAAACGATTATTCCAAAGGGATTAGAAATGGATCTATTGGTAAGATAATCAACTCAACCAATCAAGAGGTTTTTGTGGACTTTGAAGGTACACAAGTAACCTTAAACCCGTCAGAGTTAAAGCACTTAGAGCATGCATACGGACTGACAGTTCATAAAAGCCAAGGTAGTCAATTTGACCGTGTAATTGTTGTAATCAAAAAGTCGAGGGTCATTGACCGACATCTAATTTATACAGCGTTAACCAGAGCAAAGCACCAAGTTGTGTTTGTAGGAGATGTGTCGGTTCTATACGAATCTCTCCTTATATCAAAGGCTTTTAGCCGCCATACAAAGATATCAAAATTTATAGATGAAGCGTTAGTCACTAATTAACGCTGAAGATAATGCATAAACTCGCCAGGTCACCTAGAAGTTATATCTAGGTCATTTAGATGAATTAATCTGACTCTAAACTGTCAGTTTCGTTACTTCGATGTGACAAGATCTGACAGGTTACCCTAAATGGTTCTTCCCCAACCACGCGCATAACAAACATTTTAAGAGAGCACTAGACAGCAGCGACACTATCTCAAATTTCATGGGATTGAAGAGGAGCTAGAGCACTATCATAATTCTTCTGAAGACAAGTTTGTGATGCAACTAACTTCTCTTTTTCGAGATAAGATCTCCATTCGTGCTATTAACGATGACCAATCAAAAACAATCAAAGCCAAGCGAACTACTATCCACTACTCTAGTGCCGATCAATGGTCATACCGTCGCTTGGGTTAAGATAAGGCCATCAAAAGATTACTTATTCTTTTACCAAGAGAAGGTGGGTAGAGAACACTTCTATATTCGCTCTGGTCGCAATAAGCAAAAAGTAAAGCCTGATGATATCGAGTATTATCTGGCCCTACAAAAGGCTGTTCGATGAAGGATAATGTCCTGCTCTGTAGGGTTCAAACTTACTTTATTAATCGAAATCGGCTGAGCTAGAGTAAAACCTAAAACACATCTGTCGAGTAGACGATACTTGTTACCAAGTGCCGTCCCTCTAAGAACCCAGCGTGCAACTTTCACCGCACTAGGCTC
>NZ_JAWOUY010000017.1:0-130988 GCF_033339635.1 Vibrio sp. 2092
TTCTTTTAGTTGTTGATTTCATAACACTCTCCAATTTTTTTGGGGGGGAAAGTGTCAACCTTATTTAGGACGGCACAAAATGGTCAATGAGGGCTGATGTTTAGGCATCGGCCTTTTTATTATCTATTTTTGGCACCTTGACTAAAAAGTCATCACTTAGTGCATTCATTTCATCATATCTGTGATCTAACTAGACTCTGAAGTGAGAACTCTATACAATCCGCCCTCGGAGCTGACTGGGTAGTCGCTGCTTTGTTGATGTCCTTCGGGAGACTGACGTCGAAGTCCCTTTGGGAGACTGACGTTGACGTCCTTCGGGAGACTGACAAAGGGGAGGAAAGTCCGGGCTTCATAGAGCAAGGTGCCAGGTAACGCCTGGGGGGCGCAAGCCTACGACAAGTGCAGCAGAGAGAAGACCGCCGATGGCCTTAGGGCACAGGTAAGGGTGAAAGGGTGCGGTAAGAGCGCACCGGACGACTAGCAATAGTTCGTAGCAGGGTAAACTCCACCTGAAGCAAGACCAAATAGGCCTCCACATTGCGTTGCTCGCGTAAGGAGGCGGGTAGGTTGCTCGAGCCAGTGAGTGATTGCTGGCCTAGACGAATGGCTACCGCCGCGCAAGCGGAACAGAACCCGGCTTATGTGTCGGCTCCACCTATTCGAGACCCATCTCTACTTCGGTAGTGATGGGTTTTTTGCATTTAATTGACGCAAACTATGTCATTACCAATAAACTTGGCGTAAATCACGTCTAACTTTAGACTTGTGGTGGCGATGATGTAGGAAATCAGTACACTAAAGAATCGCTTCAAGATCATTCAACGAGAAAGCTATGACCGAAACCTTCCAACATATTTCCGTGTTATTAAATGAATCCATTGATGGCTTAGCTATCAAACCAGACGGCGTCTATATTGATGGAACATTTGGCCGTGGCGGTCACAGCCGGACAATTCTATCTAAACTCGGTGAAAATGGCCGACTGTACAGTATCGACCGTGACCCTCAAGCGATCGCTGAGGCAGGCAAAATCAATGACCCTCGCTTCACCATTATTCATGGTCCATTTTCTGGTATTGCTGAGTATGCTGAAGAGTATGGGCTAGTTGGAAAAGTGGATGGTGTTCTGCTGGATTTAGGCGTTTCTTCTCCTCAGTTAGACGACGCAGAGCGTGGCTTTAGCTTTATGAAAGACGGTCCGCTAGATATGCGTATGGACCCGACATCAGGTGTTCCAGTATCTCAATGGTTGATGGAAGCAGACCTCGATGATATCACTTGGGTCATTCGTGAGTTTGGGGAAGATAAACATGCGCGCCGTATTGCAAAAGCGATTGTTGCCTACCGTGAAGACGAAGAAAATGAGCCAATGGTTCGCACTGGTCAGCTGGCAAAATTGATTTCAGATGCCGCACCGAAAAGTTTTAAAGAGAAAAAACACCCTGCGACTCGTGCTTTCCAGGCTTTTCGTATTTACATCAACAGTGAGTTAGAAGAAATTGATACGGCACTTAAAGGCGCGGCGAGCATTCTGGCTCCTGAAGGCCGTTTATCTGTGATTAGCTTCCACTCTCTGGAAGACCGTATGGTCAAACGTTTTATCCGTAAAGAGAGCAAAGGGCCTGAAGTGCCACACGGTATTCCAATGACGGAAGAGCAAATTCGTGCTCTTGGTAGTGCGAATATGAAAGCGGTGAGCAAAGCGATTAAGCCAAGCAAACAAGAAATTGAAATGAACCCTCGCTCGCGCAGCTCTGTGTTAAGAATTGCGGAAAAGCTTTAATTATTATGACGAAACCCACTCCTAATCTTGCTAAGTTGATTGCGACGGATCTCCTCACCGTTGGTCGCTGGCCATTACTGTTGTTGCTATTGATCGTGGCATCGGCAATGGGAGTGGTATTTGCTACCCACCATGCGCGTCAAGCGATTACCGAGAAAGACCATACGTTGGTTGAACGAGAACGATTAGATAGCGAATGGCGTAACTTAATGTTGGAAGAAACTGCCCTCGCGGAACACAGTCGTGTTCAAGACCTTGCCAAAAAAGAACTTGAAATGAAACGACCTGATGGCGATAAAGAAGTGGTTGTCACGCTCAAATGATTAGAAAAAAATCCAACACGAAACAAGCCAATAAGCGTAAACCTGTAGCAAAAGAGAAAGCGGCTACGGGGGATAAGAAAACCGATAACAAAGCAGTGAAAGTGGCGGTCGAAGAATCTTTCTTGATTCGTTGGCGCTTCCATCTATTACTGTTTTTTGTTTTTTGTGCATTTGCCCTTTTGGTGGCACGCGTAGCCTACATCCAAATCATTGAGCCAGATAACCTGATTAAACAAGGTGACCTACGTTCGGTTCGTGTTAAATCCATTCCTTCTGCTCGCGGTATTATTTCGGATCGAAATGGTGAGCCGCTTGCTGTCAGTGTACCGGTTGAGGCGGTTTGGGCAGATCCTGCCACGATATTTAAAGAAAACGCGTTAAGCCAGACCAAAAGTTGGCATGCATTAGCGGATGTTCTTGGTATTGACCGACAAGGGTTAATAGACAAAATCAAGCGCAATGAAAAACGCCGCTTTATCTACTTGCAGCGCCAGGTCAGTCCGGCCATGGCGAACTATATTCGTGAGCTAAAGCTGCCAGGTGTTGGCCTTAAGTCGGAATCTCGTCGTTATTATCCTGCAGGTGAGGTTAGTGCTCACTTAGTCGGTGTAACAGGCATTGACGGGCATGGCCTAGAAGGTGTGGAGCGTAGCTACGATGAGTGGCTCACTGGCGCGGCGGGTAAGAAAACTATTCGTAAAGACCGTTATGGTCGTGTTGTGGAAAACATTGCTTGGCAAGACAAGCAAGAAGGTAAATCACTTCAGTTAACCATCGATCAGCGCCTACAGGCGATTGCGTATCGTGCGATTAAGCAAGCCGTTGCGGACCACCGCGCCACTTCAGGTTCCGTTGTCATGTTGGATGTAAAAACGGGCGCCGTATTGGCCATGGTTAATGCTCCTTCTTACAACCCTAACAATCGTAGCGATTGGCAAAGCTATCAAATGCGTAACCGAGTGATCACGGACTCAATGGAGCCCGGTTCGACCATTAAGCCTTTCGTTATTTTAGCCGCCTTAGAAAATGGGATAGCCGATAAAGATACCATCGTAGATACCGGTAATGGTGTCCTACGTTTAGGTGGTAGTCGAGTCAGAGATGTCTCTCGCGTAGGCAAAGCGAGCTTGACCACGATCCTTAAAAAGTCGAGTAATATCGGTGTGACGAAGCTAGCAATGCAAATGCCGGTAGAGGCGCTTCTTGGGCTGTACAGTTCAGTGGGTTTTGGTGAGCTTTCTGGCCTAAACCTAGTTGGGGAAGTGACGGGTATTTTTCCTACACGAACTCGTTGGTCGCCAATTGAGCGCGCCACGATTGCGTTTGGTTACGGTCTATCAATTACACCAATCCAGCTAGCCCATGCTTATGCGACGCTTGGAAACCTTGGCAAATACGAGCCTATTCATATTATTGAAAGCAATGATCATGACATGTCACGTCAAGTGGTGAGTGCGAAGTATGCGCGTCAAGTATTAGACATGTTGGAAACCGTAACTCAAAAAGGGGGCTCGGCTCGCAGAGCGGCAGTTCCTGGTTATCGAGTGGGAGCGAAAACAGGTACATCACGTAAAGCTTCTGCTGGCGGGTACAGCGACGAGTACATCACCTACACGGCTGGGCTTGCTCCGGTTAGCGATCCGCGAATTGCTTTGGTGGTGATCGTAAACGAGCCTCAAGGTGATGACTACTATGGTGGTTCGGTAGCGTCTCCTGTCTTCTCTGAAATCATGAAAGGCGCGCTACAAATACTCAATGTTGCACCTGACGAAAACAAATTCCAACAGTAAGCCCTGTGGTTTACTGAGCAAACAAAATTAAGAAAACCTGAGCCAAAGCTCGGAGAACAAATATGACTAAAGCCATCAGTATGGACGTGCTGCTTTCCCCTTGGGTGGATTGCCCTAGCTTATCGTCCGTTCTTGTTTCTGAATTGGAGCTCGACAGCCGAAGAGTTCAACCTGGAACCACGTTTGTAGCAGTGATTGGCCATGTTGTGGATGGGCGTAAATTCATTGCCTCTGCAATTGAGCAAGGTGCAAATGCAGCCCTGGCGCAAGCCTGCGATGTCAAAACACATGGTACGGTGGAAATCATTGATGATGTTCCCGTCATTTACATTGATAGGTTGGACCAACGTTTATCCGCAATTGCTGGAAAGATCTATGCTTACCCTGATATGGATTTGATTGGTGTCACCGGCACCAACGGCAAAACCACCATTACCCAGTTAATAGCGCAATGGCTAGAACTGCTTGACCATAAAGCGGCGGTAATGGGAACAACAGGAAATGGCTTCCTCAATAACTTGCAACAAGCTGCGAATACAACGGGGAATGCCGTTGAAATTCAGAAAACGCTCTCCTCTCTCGCAAATCAACAAGCCACATACACCGCGCTAGAAGTATCTTCTCATGGCCTGACGCAAGGTCGTGTCAAAGCATTATCATTTGCGGCGGGCGTGTTTACTAACTTAAGTCGTGACCACTTAGATTATCATGGCACGATGGAAGAGTATGCCAATGCAAAGCTTGGGTTGTTCACGCAACACCAATGTGAACGTGCCATTATCAATGTTGATGATGAAGTCGGTCATCAATGGGCGTCGCAGTTAAGTAATGCGATCGCTGTCTCGCTCAAGCCGAACACTGAATTTGAAAGCGCAATTTGGGCGACGGAAGTCAGTTACGCAGAGTCAGGGATTACTATTAAGTTCGATGGTAAATTTGGCTCAGGTAAATTGCACGCGCCATTGATTGGTGAGTTTAATGCAACCAACTTAATGCTCGCTTTTGCGACCTTATTAAGCTTAGGTAAAGAGAAACAAGCGTTACTCGAAACCGCAGGTCAACTGCAACCTGTACTCGGCCGAATGGAGTTATTCCAAACTGAGGATCGTGCCAAAGTCGTGGTTGATTATGCCCATACTCCTGATGCTTTAGAAAAAGCGCTGCAAGCTTTACGAGTTCATTGTGAAGGCCAGCTGTGGGCTATTTTTGGCTGCGGTGGCGATCGCGATGCAGGTAAGCGCCCAATGATGGCGGAAATTGCAGAGCGTCTAGGCGACAGAGTGGTGTTGACTGACGATAACCCACGCAGCGAAGACCCGGTTCAGATTGTGAAAGACATGTTAGCTGGGCTGTCAAAACCTGCTGAAGCGATTGTTCAGCATGACCGCTTCAAAGCACTGTCTTATGCCATTGAAAATGCTTCGCCAAACGACATTATCTTGTTAGCTGGGAAGGGTCATGAAGATTATCAGATTCGTAATGGCGAAACGATTCATTACTCCGACCGCGAGTCCGCAATGCAACTTTTAGGATTGACCTCATGATCAAAGTAACGTTATCTCAAATTGCAGACATCACTCGTGGCGAGCGATTCGGCGACGATCTACTTATCGACGCGGTTTCTACTGATACACGAGCGATTGAGCGTGGGGCTCTATTTGTGGCGTTAGTAGGGGAGCGCTTTGATGCGCACAACTTTTGCCAACAAGCGGTAGATGCAGGTGCCGGTGCTTTACTCGTGGAAAAACGCTTAGATGTGAATGTGCCGCAAATTGTGGTGTCGGATACCAAACTTGCATTGGGTGAGTTTGCTTCTTGGGTGCATCAAGCATGCCAAACACCTACCGTTGCCATCACCGGAAGTTGCGGTAAAACGACCGTAAAAGAAATGGTTGCGAGTATCCTGCAATTGAAAGGCAAAGTGCTATTCACGGCGGGTAACTTCAATAATGATATTGGTGTTCCGTTGACATTATTACGCTCACAGCAGGATGATGATTATGCCGTGATTGAGCTTGGTGCTAACCATATAGGTGAAATTGCTTACACGACTCAGTTAGTAAAACCAGATATCGCGTTAGTGAACAATGTAGCAGCCGCTCACCTTGAAGGCTTTGGTTCTATCGATGGCGTGAAACAAGCCAAAGGTGAAATCTACCAAGGCCTTTCAGCTGGTGGTATTGCGATTGTTAACCTAGACAGCAATGGTGAAGCCAAGTGGGATGAAGTGTTAGCAGATAAGAAAGTCATTACTTTTTCACAAAGTAATACTGATGCAGACTTCTTCGCTTCTAACATCGTATTGAACGCCGCAGGTGAAGCAAGCTTTGACTTACATATCGCAGCAAGCTCACAAGAAATTGAACTGTCTCTGGGTATTATAGGTCAACACAACGTTGCGAATGCCATCGCTGCTTCTATTATTGCGTTACAAATGGGCGCCACATTAGAAGAGGTTCGCGCTGGCCTTAAACATTTGAACAAAGTGAAAGGTCGCGTCGAGGTTGAAGCGCTGAGCGAAAAGATAAAATTGATTGACGACAGCTACAACGCGAGCGTGCCAGCCATGAAAGCGGCAGTTGATTTATTGGCCGCTTTCCCAGGTCAACGCTGGCTGATTTTAGGTAATATGGCGGAATTGGGCGAGGAAAGTCTTGCACTTCATCGTCAAGTCGGGGAACATGCTGCCCCACAAAAATTTGAACATGTTCTCACATATGGTGCAGACGCCAAGGTGATCAGTGATCTTTGCCAAGGCATTCATTTTGAGACGCACCAAGAGATGATTGAATACATCAAGCAGCATCTAGACCAAGCCGTTCCTGAAAACCATACGATATTGGTGAAAGGAGCGAACGGTGCACGTATGTTTGAAGTCGCTGCTGCTTTGAAGGAGTATTATTAATGATTATTTGGCTTGCCGAGCTGCTACAGCCATACCTGTCTTTTTTCCGATTGTTTGAATACTTGTCTTTTCGAGCAATCCTAAGCGTATTAACCGCTCTAGGTCTGTCATTATGGATGGGACCAATCATGATCAAGCGTTTGCAAATGCTGCAAATTGGTCAGGTAGTGCGTAACGAAGGTCCTGAATCTCACTTTAGTAAGCGTGGTACCCCAACAATGGGCGGTATCATGATCTTAGCGGCCATCTCAATCACGATTTTGCTATGGACAGACTTATCCAACCCTTACGTATGGGCGGTACTGACAGTCTTACTTGGCTACGGTGCGGTCGGATTTGTTGATGATTATCGTAAAGTGGTACGCAAAAATACCGATGGCTTGATCGCGCGTTGGAAGTACTTCTGGCAGTCGTTGATCGCGTTTGTCGTCGCTTTCGCATTGTATGCTTACGGTAAAGACACAGCAGCAACTCAGCTAGTGGTGCCATTCTTTAAAGACATCATGCCGCAGCTTGGTTTGATGTATATCATTCTGACTTACTTTGTCATTGTAGGTACAAGTAACGCGGTTAACCTGACTGATGGTCTAGACGGTTTGGCAATCATGCCAACGGTTCTTGTTGCAGCAGGCTTCGCGGTTATTGCATGGGCGACCGGTAACGTTAACTTCTCTGAATACCTTCATATACCATACTTACCACATGCTTCTGAGTTGGTTGTCGTATGTACAGCAATCGTCGGTGCAGGCCTTGGTTTCTTGTGGTTTAACACGTACCCAGCACAAGTGTTCATGGGCGATGTGGGCTCACTAGCGCTTGGCGGTGCATTGGGCACCATTGCTGTTCTAGTTCGTCAAGAGTTGGTGTTGGTGATCATGGGTGGCGTATTTGTAATGGAAACGCTATCAGTCATCCTGCAGGTAGGTTCTTACAAATTACGTGGTCAGCGCATTTTCCGTATGGCACCAATTCACCACCACTACGAATTGAAAGGTTGGCCAGAACCTCGCGTAATCGTGCGCTTCTGGATTATTTCTATGGTTCTTGTTCTGATTGGTCTTGCGACATTGAAAGTGCGTTAATCGCGCTTTCCAAGAACAAGATTTACAGTGTGATCAAATATGGAACGTTGGCAAAACATACATAGTGTTGTCGTCGTAGGGCTCGGTATTACCGGGCTCTCTGTCGTTAAACACCTAAGAAAAAATCAGCCACAACTTGTGGTCAAAGTCATTGATACTCGTGTAAACCCTCCAGGTGCAGAGCGCTTGCCGGAAAGTGTTCAACTGCATAGTGGTGGTTGGAATACAGACTGGCTTTCTGACGCGGATCTTATCGTGACCAACCCTGGTATTGCGCTAGCGACACCAGAGATCCAAGCCGTATTAGCAAAAGGTACGGCAGTAGTAGGTGATATCGAGTTATTCGCTTGGGCGGTGCAGAAACCGGTGATTGCGATTACGGGCTCAAACGGTAAGAGCACAGTAACCGACCTCACAGGTGTGATGGCTGAGGCTGCAGGTTTGGATGTTGGCGTTGGTGGTAACATCGGTGTGCCTGCACTGGATTTGTTAGAACAAGACGCAGACCTATATGTACTCGAACTCTCGAGCTTCCAGTTAGAAACGACGTCAAGCTTAAAGCTCAAAGCCGCTGCGTTTCTGAATCTTTCTGAAGATCATATGGATCGTTATCAAGGCATGTCTGACTATCGACAAGCTAAGTTGCGTATTTTTAACCATGCTGTTCTTGCAGTCGTGAACCGTGATGATCAAGAAACCTTCCCAGACGCAGAGATGCCATTGGTGACATTTGGCAGCGACAATCAGGACTTTGGTCTCGAGGTGGATGGCAACCGTACTTGGCTGCTCGATCACGGTCAACGAGTTGTCGCAAGTGATGAGCTTAAGTTGGTTGGTAAGCACAACTTATCTAACGCTCTGGTTGCTTTAGCGCTATTAAAAGCTGCGGACGTAAACTATCACAAAGCATTGAATGCACTTAAAAATTACACGGGACTGACACACCGATGCCAGGTGGTTGCGGATAATCAAGGCGTCAAATGGGTGAATGACTCTAAAGCAACTAATATTGCCAGCACTATGGCTGCGCTATCTGGTTTGGAATCGACAGGCAAGCTCTACTTACTCGTTGGTGGTGTTGGCAAAGGTGCTGACTTCTCGCCATTAAAACCGATCTTCGCGACGCTTAACTTGCAACTGTGTTGCTTTGGCGCTGATGGCGATGAATTTATGCCACTGCATGAATCTGCAATACGTTTCGACACTATGGAAGATGTGATTCAACAAGTATCTTCGCAGTTAAAACCAGGTGATATGGTGATGCTGTCTCCTGCATGTGCTAGCTTTGATCAATTCGACAACTTTATGGCAAGAGGTGATGCTTTCGCTGCTCTTGCTCAGAAATATGCATAATTAAAGGTTACACACTTCGTGGGTTTAGGTAACGTTAAACGCAGTATTGGCAATTGGCTCAAGCATCCAGCCCCAGAGGCGATGTTTGATCGTCAGTTAGTGTGGATTGCACTGGGTTTGATGTTGACTGGTTTGGTCATGGTAACCTCTGCATCATTTCCAATCAGCTCTCGATTAACGGAACAGCCGTTCCACTTTATGTTTCGTCATGCGACGTTTCTCGTGCTGGCGTTAGGGACCTCCGCTGTTATTTTGCAAGTGCCTTTGCAAGAGTGGTTTAAGAAGAGCCATTACTTACTTTGGGCTTCTTTCGCACTGTTGATCATCGTGCTCTTGGCGGGTAAGTCGGTTAATGGTGCGTCTCGTTGGATTCCCCTTGGGCTGTTTAACCTTCAGCCAGCGGAAGTCGCGAAGCTATCGCTGTTTATCTTCATGTCTGGTTACTTAGTTCGAAAGCAAGACGAAGTACGACAAACCTTCTTTGGTGGCTTTATGAAGCCAATCATGGTGTTTGCCTTCTTCGCAGTATTACTACTTGGTCAGCCAGACTTGGGGACGGTCGTCGTGATGCTGGTCACGCTGTTTGGCATGCTTTTTATCGCAGGTGCAAAACTAACCCAGTTTCTCGCCTTGATGGTGGCAGGTATTGGTGCTGTCGTTGGTTTGATTCTCGTCGAGCCATACCGTATGCGACGTGTAACCTCCTTCCTTGACCCGTGGGAAGACCCGTTTGGTAGTGGCTATCAGTTGACTCAGTCTTTGATGGCGTTTGGTCGTGGTGAATGGTTCGGACAAGGTCTCGGTAATTCAATTCAAAAACTGGAATATCTACCGGAAGCGCATACCGACTTTGTGTTTGCCGTACTTGCTGAAGAGCTTGGTTTCGTAGGCGTAGTGCTGGTCTTAATGCTGATTTTTAGCTTGGTGCTAAAAGCGGTTTACATCGGCAAGCGTGCATTTGAAGAAGGCGAAATGTTCGGAGGTTATCTGGCTTTCGGAATTGGTATTTGGTTTGCGTTTCAAACCTTGGTTAATGTTGGAGCTGCCGCCGGTATTGTTCCAACAAAAGGTTTAACACTTCCACTCATCAGTTATGGTGGTTCTAGTCTAATAATTATGTCCGTCGCAGTGTCCATATTACTGCGTATCGATTACGAATGCCGCTTGAAACGCGAGCAACAACAATCAGAACAACAAGCTAATGAAACAAAATAAACGTTTGATGGTGATGGCTGGTGGTACTGGCGGTCACGTATTCCCAGGTTTGGCGGTAGCAAAACAGCTTCAAGAGCAAGGTTGGGAGATCCGTTGGTTAGGTACGGCGGATCGAATGGAAGCGGATTTGGTGCCAAAACATGGCATTGAAATCGACTTTATCAAAGTGAAAGGGTTACGAGGTCAAGGCGTTAAACGCCTTCTTGCAGCACCATTTCAAATTATCAATGCCATCATGCAGGCTCGTGCTCACATGAAACGCTGGCAGCCAGACGCAGTGCTTGGTATGGGCGGTTATGTTAGCGGCCCGGGTGGTATTGCCGCTTGGATGAGTGGTATTCCTGTTGTTCTGCATGAACAAAATGCAGTAGCAGGTTTAACGAACCAATGGTTATCGAAAATCGCTAAGAAGGTTTTTCAGGCTTTCCCAGGCGCTTTTCCAAATGCCGAAGTGGTTGGGAACCCAGTTCGTGAGGACGTGACTCAATTAGCAGCGCCAACTGAGCGCATGCAAGAGCGCCAAGGTCCAATTCGCATTTTGGTGATGGGTGGCAGCCAAGGCGCACGTATTCTTAACCAAACTCTGCCAGAAGTGATGTCGAAATTGGGCGAAGATTACTATGTTCGTCATCAAGCGGGCAAAGGTGCCGCCGAAGAAGTGAATGCAGCATACCAAGCTAATGGTGTGGTAAATGCAGAAGTAATGGAATTCATTGATGACGTTGCAGAAGCTTACGCATGGGCTGACCTTTTAGTTTGTCGCTCTGGAGCGTTAACCGTTTCTGAAGTCTCGGCGGCAGGTGTAGGCGCTATTTTTGTTCCATTCATGCACAAAGACCGCCAGCAAGCACTTAATGCAGACCACTTGGTGGATTGCGGCGCGGCGAAAATGATTGAACAACCAGATTTAACCGTTGAGTCTCTGACTCAGCAGATCCAACAATTGGATCGCCAAGCTTTACTTACAATGGCTGAGCAAGCGCGTGGCGCTGCAAAATTGAATGCTGACCGAGTTGTCGCACAAGCCATTGTCGCTTTGACCGAAAAGCGTTAACCGAATTATTGAGAATAGAATTGATGACAATCCAACATACACAAGACTTAGCTCAGATTCGCGCAATGGTGCCAGAGATGCGCCGCGTGAAATCCATCCACTTCATCGGTATTGGTGGTGCGGGCATGAGCGGCATTGCAGAAGTGCTGTTGAACGAAGGCTACCAAATCACAGGTTCTGATCTATCAGAGAACGCTGTGACAGAGCGTTTGGTATCAAAAGGTGCGACGGTATTTATTGGTCATCAAGCCAGTAATGTAGAAAAAGCAAGTGTGGTTGTTGTGTCAACGGCGATCAACGAAGAAAACCCAGAAGTGATGGCGGCACGTGAATTACGCATCCCTATTGTACGCCGCGCAGAGATGTTGGCTGAATTGATGCGATTCCGTCACGGTATTGCCGTTGCGGGTACACACGGTAAAACCACGACGACCGCTCTTGTCACTCAAATCTATTCTGAAGCCGGTCTTGATCCAACGTTTGTGAATGGCGGTTTGGTGAAAAGCGCAGGTACAAATGCGCGTCTAGGCTCGAGTCGTATTCTAATTGCAGAGGCAGATGAAAGTGACGCGTCATTCCTGCACTTGCAACCAATGGTGAGCATTGTTACCAATATCGAAGCCGATCATATGGATACCTATGGTGGTGACTTTGAAACCTTAAAGCAAACCTTCATCGATTTCCTTCATAATCTACCGTTTTACGGCCAAGCAATTGTTTGCATTGATGATCCTGTGGTTCGAGAGTTAATCCCACGTATTAGTCGTCAAGTGATAACTTACGGTTTTTCTGAAGATGCCGACGTACGTATTGAAGATTATCGTCAAGAGGGGCAGCAAGGCAAATTTACGGTAGTACGTAAAGGGCGAGCTAACTTAGATATCACGCTGAATATTCCAGGTCGTCACAATGCATTGAATGCGTCTGCTGCGATTGCGGTTGCTACTGAAGATGACATTGAAGACGATGCGATCCTAAAGGCAATGGCTGGTACGCAAGGTACGGGAAGACGTTTTGATCACCTTGGCGAGTTTGATACTGGCAACGGCCATGCAATGCTTGTTGATGATTACGGCCATCATCCAACAGAAGTGGATGTAACCATTAATGCAGCACGCAGTGGTTGGCAAGACAAGCGTTTGGTGATGATTTTCCAACCGCACCGTTATAGCCGTACTCGTGATTTATACGATGATTTCGCGAATGTGCTTGAACAGGTGGATGTATTGATCATGCTGGATGTTTACGCAGCGGGTGAAAAGCCGATTGCAGGTGCTGATGGGCGCGCTTTATGTCGCACAATTCGCAGCCGAGGCAAGGTAGATCCGATTTTTGTTCCAGAAATCGAGCAATTACCTTCAGTTTTAGCTAACGTTATACAAGACGGCGACCTAATCTTAACGCAAGGTGCGGGTGATATTGGTAAAGTGGCGAAACAGCTGGCAGGTCTTAAATTGAATATAAACAAGATGCTTGGCTGACACATATTGTTGATGCGAAGGACAGATAAAGACTCAGATCTCGATTTTGCGTCAATATCATTGTGATTTATTGCTATCAGTGTTTGATAGTTTACAAGAGCTCAGTATAATCCCAAGGTTAAAGTCAAGACTTTTACCTCTGCGTAATTATATGGGTAAAAAGTACACGACAAAAGTCAGGAAACGAAGACGTTGTTGAATATTGCACTGAATGACGAGCGACCAAACACGGGTAACAACCGTGGTCGCCAAGAAAAAATCTTGGGTGCGTTATTTTTCGTTGTGGTTGTGACTTTAATTAGTTCTGTTTTGTACGCGGCGATCAGTTGGATGTGGGATGACCAAAGGTTACCTCTCTCCAAAATAGTACTTCAGGGGAAACTGGAGTATGTCCAAGCTGACGATGTGCAGGCTGCATTTAGTCGAATTGATCACATCGGTACATTTATGTCTCAGGATATTGATGTATTACAGCAAAGTGTCGAAGCTCTGCCATGGGTAGCGCATGCCGCAATCCGAAAGCAGTGGCCGGATACAGTAAAAGTTTTTTTGACGGAGCATCAACCAGAAGCCATTTGGAATGGCAACGAACTGTTAGATAAAAACGGGTTCGTTTTTGATGGAGATGTTGCTCTGTTGCAAGAAGAAAAAGTGAAGCTGTACGGACCCAAAGATAGCGGACCGGAAGTCTTACAGACTTACCGTGATTTGAGTCCTAAGTTTCAGCAATTGGGTTTAGCGATATCGTCTCTGGTATTAAACGAGCGACGAGCTTGGCAAATCATCCTTGATAACGGTATTCGATTAGAGCTCGGAAAAGAGTCTCTTCTTGAGCGTATAGAGCGCTTTTTTAAGCTCTATAACAAGCTTGGCAGTGACACGCAAAGAATCAGTTATATCGATCTTAGGTACGATACAGGAGCCGCAGTTGGTTGGTTTCCTGAACAAGAGTTAGAAGAGAGTACAGATGACTAAGGCCGCTGATGACAACATTATTGTTGGTCTTGATATAGGCACTGCAACCGTATCGGCTCTAGTGGGTGAGGTTTTACCAGACGGTCAAATTAATATTATTGGCGCAGGTAGTAGCCCCTCACGCGGCATGGATAAAGGTGGCGTGAATGATTTGGAGTCGGTTGTAAAATCAGTACAACGTGCAATTGATCAAGCTGAATTAATGGCAGAGTGCCAGATCAGCCGAGTCTTCATTTCGTTGTCTGGTAAGCATATCGCAAGCCGAATTGAAAAAGGTATGGGCACGATTTCTGATGAAGAGGTGTCTCAAGAAGACATGGATCGCGCTATCCATACCGCAAAATCGATTAAAATCGGTGATGAACAGCGAATTCTTCATGTGATCCCGCAGGAGTTCACCATTGATTACCAAGAAGGAATCAAAAATCCGCTTGGTTTATCTGGGGTAAGAATGGAAGTGAGTGTCCACCTTATCTCATGCCATAATGACATGGCACGCAATATTATTAAGGCGGTAGAACGCTGCGGCCTTAAAGTAGAACAACTCGTATTTTCTGGGCTTGCTGCTAGTAATGCAGTAATCACCGAGGATGAAAGAGAGCTTGGAGTTTGTGTGGTTGATATTGGCGCCGGCACGATGGATGTGGCCATCTGGACTGGCGGTGCGTTACGTCACACAGAAGTATTTTCGTACGCAGGAAATGCTGTAACCAGTGATATTGCTTTTGCTTTTGGTACGCCAGTGAGCGATGCTGAAGAAATAAAAGTCAAATATGGCTGTGCTTTGAGTGAACTGGTCAGTAAGGATGACACGGTTAATGTACCAAGCGTAGGTGGACGACCATCACGTAGCCTGCAACGTCAAACGTTGTCAGAAGTGATTGAGCCACGCTACTCTGAGCTTATGGGACTGGTTAACCAAACTATCGACTCTGTACAAGCAAAATTGCGCGAAGAGGGTATCAAGCACCATCTGGCTGCGGGAGTTGTACTCACCGGCGGTGCTGCGCAAATGGACGGAGTGGTAGAATGTGCGGAACGCGTATTCCGCAATCAAGTAAGGGTCGGCAAACCGCTCGAAGTCAGCGGATTAACTGACTATGTAAAAGAGCCGTACCATTCTACGGCAGTTGGATTACTTCATTACGCAAGAGACATGCAGTCTAGCGACGATAGCGATTATAATGAACCTAAACGCTCATCTGTAACTGGCTTTTTCGATAAATTGCGTAACTGGATACAAAAAGAGTTTTAACCTGAGTTGCAGGATAAACGGAGACAACACATGTTTGAACCGATGATGGAAATGTCTGACGATGCAGTAATCAAGGTCGTTGGGGTTGGTGGCGGCGGTGGTAACGCCGTTGAACACATGGTGCGTGAATCCATCGAAGGTGTGGAATTCATCAGCGTCAACACTGATGCGCAAGCACTTCGTAAGACAAGCGTTGGCAATGTTATTCAGATCGGTGGTGATATCACTAAAGGTCTGGGTGCAGGTGCTAATCCACAGGTTGGCCGTGACGCAGCTCTCGAAGACAGAGATCGAATTAAAGATTCCCTGACTGGCGCCGATATGGTGTTTATCGCAGCTGGTATGGGTGGCGGTACCGGTACTGGTGCAGCGCCTGTTATTGCTGAAGTGGCTAAAGAGCTTGGCATTCTAACAGTAGCGGTAGTAACTAAACCGTTTAGTTTTGAAGGTAAAAAGCGTTTGGCATTTGCTGAGCAAGGTATCGATGAGCTCTCTAAGCATGTTGACTCTTTGATCACGATTCCAAACGAAAAGCTACTTAAAGTACTTGGTCGTGGTGTAACACTACTAGAAGCTTTTGCAAGCGCTAACGATGTTCTTAAGAATGCCGTTCAAGGTATTGCTGAGCTAATTACTCGCCCTGGCATGATCAACGTCGACTTTGCGGACGTAAGAACTGTAATGTCTGAAATGGGTCACGCAATGATGGGTAGCGGCATCGCCAAAGGTGAAGACCGAGCTGAAGAAGCGGCTGAAATGGCAATTTCTAGCCCACTTCTGGAAGACATCGATCTAGCGGGCGCTCGTGGTGTTCTTGTCAATATTACTGCTGGTCTGGATATGCGTCTTGACGAGTTTGAGACGGTTGGTAATACAGTGAAGGCATTCGCTTCTGACAATGCGACTGTTGTTATCGGTACTTCTCTAGACCCTGATATGACTGACGAAATCCGCGTAACAGTTGTAGCGACAGGTATTGGTAATGAGAAAAAGCCAGATATCACGCTAGTTGCGGGTGGTAAAGCGAAAGTGGCACCGACGCCGCAAGCTCAACCACAGCAACAAGCAGCGGCAACGCAAGCTGAAGAAAAACCGGCACAGACCTTGCAAAATAATCAAGTGCAAGAGAAGCCACAGGTAACTCCTCAGCCGACAAACACTGCTTCTTCTTCTCCAGCTTCGTCGAGTCAAAGTTCTGCGGCTCCAAAGCAAGAAAAGGAAAGTGGTTATTTAGATATACCGGCATTTTTGCGTCGTCAGGCTGATTAATCTTTAACCCATAAATTTGACATGGCTCAAAATTATGGTAGCATTCACGGTCGACGTTACAGACGGCCGTGTTTTGTAGCAAATTTTTGAGAGGCAAGCAGATGATCAGACAACGTACTCTGAAAGAAATAGTGAAAACAACTGGTGTGGGTCTCCACTCTGGTCGTAAAGTCACACTTACTCTGCGCCCGGCTGCTGCAAATACAGGTATCATTTACCGTCGTACAGATGTAAATCCACCTGTAGATTTTCCAGCTGATCCAGCTTCGGTTCGTGACACCATGCTTTGTACTGCATTGGTAAACGATGAAGGTGTGCGTATTTCAACTGTTGAGCACTTGAATGCGGCACTTGCTGGTATGGGCATCGATAACATTGTTGTCGAAGTAGACGCACCTGAAATTCCGATCATGGATGGTAGTGCAAGCCCATTTGTATACTTGCTACAACAAGCAGGTATCGAAACGCAAAATGCGCCAAAACGCTTCATCCGTATCAAAAAGCCAGTTCGTTTTGACGATGGTGATAAATGGGCAGAATTTGTACCATTTAACGGCTTCCGTATGGACTTCGAAATTGAGTTTAATCACCCAGCGATTGAATCAGACGAGCAACGTTTGCTGTTTGATTTCTCGTCAAAAGGCTTTGTTCGTGAGATTTCTCGAGCACGTACGTTTGGCTTTATGCGTGATATCGAATATCTACAATCTCAAAACCTAGTTTTGGGTGGTAGTTTTGACAATGCTATCGTTTTGGATGATTACCGTATTCTTAATGAAGAAGGTCTACGCTTTGAAAATGAGTTTGTGACTCACAAAGTGTTGGATGCGATTGGTGACCTTTACATGTGTGGCCACCCAATCATTGGTGAATTCCGTGCCTTTAAATCTGGCCACGGTTTAAATAACCAACTGTTACGTGCTGTTCTTGCAGATCAGGAAGCGTGGGAGTGGACTACATTCGAAGAAGAAGTCGGCTCACCAGTAGCATTCGCAGAACCAAATATGGTGCTTGCGTAAATACTTGGCATTAGAATTAATAAAAAACCAGGCTTATGCCTGGTTTTTTGCTATTTGGCTTTAATCTTCGACTTATCAATAACATTCAAGCTTTCAGCATATTGAAATAACGTTCACTTACGATCTTCCTTTTCTGCCATATCGGCTAATCGTTTTAAACGCTCTTGAATTTTAGGTGGCGCCATGTCGGCAATCGTCATTAATGACTTTGCTGCAGATTCTGTTAGTGGTGGACGCTTAGGTCTGTCGTCTTGTTGAAAGCGGTTTCTATATAGTGAAGGATTGATCCTCACTTCAACGCTCATCAGCTTGGCAAAGCCTTGAGTACGAAGTTTATTTAGGATCATGAGGCGATCGTAATCGATCTTCATTTTGATCGCGGCACTAGAGACATCGATCAATAGATGGCCGTTACGAACATTCGCTACTCGGCAATGATCGGCCGTCCCCATGGGTAAGACCTCTTGCAAAGCTTGGTTAAGCTGTAAGATTTCTCCAGCATGTTCTTGAATCTGCTTGAACTGTGACTCAGCAATAACATCTTCAGTCGAGGTTGGACGGTGATCACGCATAGGTAAAATCTAATTTTGTTGAGATATAGCTATTCTAGAGCAGCTTTCTATCAAGGTATAGTTTACATTAACGTCTTTAGCTTCAGTTTTACAATGTAGCAAGGTAAAAAGCAAAGTTTGCTCTGGATGGATTACACATATTGCGGTATGCAATATCGGCTAATCAGTCACCACTTTAAGTAAAAACTTCAGAGTGCTTCAAACAAATACGTCTATTTATGGTTGTATCGATTAAAAATCCTTACACTAAGCCACATTGTTTCAAAACTTAGCCTTGAAATATGGATGTTTGAACTCAATATCTTTGATAAATGATTTATCTCAGTATTCTTAGTTCCAAACTGGCAGAGACTGAAGGCATTATGAGTAGATCGGGAACGGTCTGAATAAAGAGAGATTCACGAAAAATGATAACTAAGCTACTGACAAAAGTGATTGGCAGTCGCAACGACCGAACACTGCGCCGCCTTAGAAAAATTGTAAAAGAAATTAATAACTATGAGCCAACATTCGAGGCTCTAAGTGATGAAGAGTTAAAAGCAAAGACGGTTGAATTCCGTGAGCGCCTAGAGAAAGGTGAAACTCTTGATAAACTACTTCCAGAAGCTTTTGCTACGGTTCGTGAAGCATCTAAGCGTGTCTACGGTATGCGCCACTTCGACGTCCAGCTTATCGGCGGTATGGTTCTAAATGCGGGTCAAATCGCTGAAATGCGTACGGGTGAAGGTAAAACGCTGACGGCAACGCTTCCTGCTTACCTAAATGCCCTGGCTGGTAAAGGCGTTCACATTGTAACAGTGAACGATTATCTAGCTAAACGTGATGCAGAGACAAACCGCCCTCTATTTGAATTTTTAGGTATGACTGTTGGCGTAAACGTGCCAAACATGCCTCCTCAAGAGAAAAAAGAAGCGTACCAAGCTGACATCTTGTACGGAACGAACAATGAATTTGGTTTTGACTACCTTCGTGACAATATGGCTTTCCGTAGCGAAGATCGCGTACAACGTGAACGCTTCTTTGCAGTTGTCGATGAGGTGGACTCAATCCTAATTGATGAAGCTCGTACCCCTTTAATCATTTCTGGTCCTGCTGAAGATAGCTCTGAGCTATACACCCGAATCAACCTTTTGATCCCGCATCTTAAAAAGCAAGACAAAGAAGACTCTGAAGAATATCGTGGTGATGGTCACTACACTGTTGATGAGAAATCAAAGCAAGTATACCTCACAGAAACGGGCCAAGAGTACGTTGAAGAACTGTTGGTGAAAAATGGTCTTATGGAAGAGGGTGACACACTTTACTCTCCGACTAACATCAGCATGTTACATCACGTGAATGCCGCTTTGCGTGCTCATGTGTTGTTTGAGCGCAACGTTGATTACATCGTTACTGACGAAGGTGAAGTAGTAATTGTTGATGAACATACTGGTCGTACAATGCCAGGTCGTCGTTGGTCTGAAGGTCTTCACCAAGCAGTAGAAGCGAAAGAAGGCGTTAAGATTCAAAACGAAAACCAAACTTTGGCTTCGATTACCTTCCAGAACTACTTCCGCTTATACGAAAAACTGTCTGGTATGACAGGTACTGCGGATACTGAAGCGTTTGAGTTCCAATCTATTTATGGCTTGGAAACGGTGGTTATCCCAACCAACAAACCAATGATTCGTAACGATATGCCGGATGTGGTGTACCGTACCGAAGCTGAGAAGTTTGCTGCAATCATTGAAGATATCAAAGAGCGCGTTGCGAAAGGTCAGCCAACATTGGTTGGTACCGTATCGATTGAAAAATCAGAACTACTCTCCAACGCCTTGAAGAAAGCGAAGATCAAACACAACGTATTGAATGCGAAATTCCATGAGAAGGAAGCGGAAATTGTTGCTGAAGCGGGTATGCCGGGTGCGGTAACTATCGCGACCAACATGGCCGGTCGTGGTACGGATATTGTGCTTGGCGGTAGTTGGCAATCAAAAGTGGAAGCTTTGGAGAACCCAACTCAAGAACAAATCGATGCGATTAAAGCAGAGTGGAAAGTGGTACATGATCAAGTACTAGATGCTGGTGGTCTACACATCATTGGTACTGAGCGCCACGAATCTCGCCGTATTGATAACCAGCTACGTGGTCGTTCTGGTCGTCAAGGTGATGCGGGTTCATCGCGCTTCTACCTATCTATGGAAGACTCTTTGTTACGTATTTTCACTTCTGATCGTATGGCGAGCCTTATTCAAAGTGGTATGGAAGAAGGTGAAGCTATTGAATCGAAAATGCTTTCTCGCTCAATTGAAAAAGCACAGCGCAAAGTGGAAGGCCGTAACTTTGATATCCGTAAGCAGCTACTAGAATACGATGATGTGGCGAACGATCAGCGTAAGGTTGTCTACGAGCTGCGCGACGAATTGATGAACGTTGAAGACATCAGCGGTATGATCGAGCAAAACCGTGAAGATGTGCTAATCGCGGTTATTGATGAGTACATCCCGCCACAATCACTAGAAGATATGTGGGACGTTGAAGGTCTGCAAGAGCGCTTGAAAGCAGACTTCGATCTTGATGCGCCAGTGAAGCAATGGCTTGAAGAAGACGATAAGCTTTACGAAGAGGCGCTACGCGAGAAGATCATCAATCTAGCCGTTGAAGTGTACAAAGAGAAAGAGGAAGTGGTGGGTGCGCAAGTGCTTCGTAACTTCGAGAAATCGGTTATGCTTCAAACTCTGGATACGCTTTGGAAAGAGCACTTGGCAGCAATGGATCACTTGCGTCAGGGTATTCACTTACGCGGCTATGCGCAGAAGAACCCGAAACAGGAATACAAGCGTGAATCGTTTGAACTGTTTGAAGGCCTACTAGAAGCGCTGAAAACTGATGTGATTACTGTTCTATCTCGCGTTCGAGTTCAGCAACAAGAAGAAGTTGAACGTATGGAAGAGCAACGTCGTGCGCAAGCTGAAGAGGCCGCTCGTCGTGCTCAAGCGCAACACGCAGCAGCACAAAACCCTCTTTCTGAAGGTGAAGAATCTGAAGAAGGTTCAAGTCAGCCAATGGTACGTGATGAACGTAAAGTAGGTCGCAATGAGCCTTGCCCTTGTGGTAGTGGTAAGAAGTATAAACAGTGCCACGGCAAAATCGACTAACGTATTAGTCAGATAATTTTTTAAAGAGTCGCCTAGGCGGCTCTTTTTTTAAGCAAATTCTGTGGCTGTCGAATTTCATAAGTTTTGATAGCATCGGATAGTTTTAGAGATGCAAAGACCGTTAAAGTGTAACGGCTTGAGAGTTAGGAACCCCTATGAAAAGAATTCACATAGTCGCGGCTATTATTTTTAACCAAGACAAATCAAAAATTTTTATTACAAAGCGTCCAGACGACAAGCATAAAGGCGGGTTTTGGGAGTTTCCCGGCGGGAAAGTCGAGTCAGGAGAAAGTATTGAACATGCTCTAGCAAGAGAACTTGAAGAAGAGGTAGGAATTGAAGTTACTGAGCAAGCCCTTTTCGAGCATTTGGAATATGACTATCCAGACAAATCACTTAAGTTTGATTTTATTACGGTATCTAAGTTCAGTAATGAGCCTTACGGCCGAGAAGGTCAAGAAGGTCGCTGGGTTGAGATAAGAGAATTGGGTAACTATGCCTTTCCTGAAGCGAACGTGCCTATCTTGGAGCGTGTCGTAAAAGAGTTCGCTTAAGCCTGATGAACTTGCTTGTGGTAACCACGGTATGTTGTTAGTTTAAACAGATTAAGCGAAACGAGAGAACGAGAGCAAACCTCGTTATCCAGAGAAGGAGAGAAAGCGCAATGGTTCGTATTGCAATCGCAGGAGCAGCAGGCCGAATGGGCCGTAATTTGGTTAAAGCTTCACACCTTAACCCAGAGGCGACAGTGAGCGCGGGATCAGAACGACCTGAGTCCTCACTTGTCGGTGTCGATATCGGTGAACTTTGTGGTGAAGGCAAATTCGATGTGTTCTTAACGGATGATCTTGCTAAAGACGTCGATAATTTTGATGTAATCATCGATTTTACTGCCCCAGTAAGTACGTTGGCGAATCTTGAACTGTGTAAGAAGCATGGAAAGAGTATTGTGATTGGGACGACTGGTTTCAGTGATGCAGAGCGTGAACTGATTGACGAAGCCGCTAAGCAAGTGCCTGTTGTCATGGCTCCTAACTACTCTGTTGGTGTGAACCTAGTATTTAAGCTTCTTGAGAAAGCAGCCAAAGTGATGGGCGACTACTGTGATGTTGAGATTGTCGAAGCACATCATCGTCATAAAGTTGATGCTCCTTCTGGTACCGCTATCGGGATGGGCGAAGCCATTGCTGGTGCGATGGGCAACAAGCTGAATGATGTAGCTGTCTATGCGCGAGAAGGTATCACAGGTGAACGTACTAAAGATGAGATCGGCTTTGCTACAATTCGCGCTGGCGATATCGTCGGTGAGCACACAGCCATGTTTGCTGATATCGGGGAACGAGTGGAGATAACGCACAAAGCGACCGATCGTATGACGTTTGCTAATGGCGCCGTCAAGGCCGCTGTTTGGTTGAGTGCCAAACCAGCGGGCTTTTATACCATGACAGATGTTTTGGGATTGAATGAACTCTAAATACATAATTATTCGCCGGCGGTAGCCGGCTTTTTTATATCTATAGAATTATTTGTAAATGAAATGATTCTAACAGAAAGTATTTTGGTGCTTACTTTTGTCGTTGTTTTGGTTGTTTTGTGGGTGTTTTGGGTTTTGATGTCTAAAAACTAATGTCTTTTTTGTCGAGTGAACGTTTGCGTGAAAAATTCATACTTTTTTGTGATCTCTAAAAAGTTCAAATTTGTAAAATTCATTAAACCTCTATGCCTCTCTATGTAATAGCATGTAAAAGTTATCTTTTTGGGCCTTACTGATTCAAAATGACCTTACTCGCTAGAAATTAATCATTTATTTTTGATTGTAGGTTGACAGGTTTCGAGTCCAACTTTAGAATACCGCCAATTTGTCTGAAATACCTATTTATGTAGATTTTATAGGTAAAGGAAGGCATGTTTGCAGTTTGATTTATTTTTTTTGCATTTTTATTCTGGAGGTTGTCTTGGGTAAATTAGCACTGTTGGTCCTAGAAGATGGGACAGTGTTCCGCGGAGTGTCCATAGGGGCAGATGGTCTTTCCGTTGGTGAAGTCGTTTTTAATACCTCGATGACGGGGTATCAAGAAATCCTCACTGATCCTTCCTATTCTCAGCAAATCGTCACTCTCACTTATCCTCACATTGGCAATACCGGAACCACTTCCGAAGATGAAGAATCCTCTTCCATTCATGCACAAGGCCTTGTGATTCGCGATCTTCCTCTAATCGCTTCTAACTTCCGTAACGAACAATCCCTCTCTGATTATCTTAAGTCTCGAAATATCGTTGGCATCGCTGATATCGATACTCGTAAGCTCACTCGTATCCTGCGTGAAAAAGGTGCTCAAAACGGCTGTATTGTTGCGGGCAACAACCTAGACGAAGCTTTGGCACTAGCGAAAGCAAAAGAATTCCCAGGCTTAAAAGGAATGGACCTTGCGAAAGAAGTTACAACAAAAGAAGCGTATCAATGGAAGCAAGGTTCGTGGACGCTTGAAGGTGGACTTCCAGAGGCGAAAGATGACAGCGAGCTGCCATACCACGTTGTCGCTTACGACTTCGGCGCAAAACGCAACATCTTACGAATGTTGGTTGACCGTGGCTGCCGCTTAACGGTTGTACCTGCAGAAACGTCAGCGGAAGAAGTTCTGGCACTAAATCCAGATGGCGTATTCTTATCAAACGGCCCTGGTGACCCAGAACCATGTACTTACGCGATTGAAGCAACCAAAGTGTTCCTAGAAAAAGGCCTGCCAATTTTTGGTATTTGTCTAGGTCACCAAATTCTGGCGCTAGCATCAGGTGCGCAAACGGTGAAAATGAAGTTTGGTCACCACGGTGCAAACCACCCAGTAAAAGATTTAGAGCGTAACGTTGTGATGATTACCTCGCAAAACCACGGCTTTGCGGCAGATGAAGCAACATTACCGGAAAACTTACGTGCTACTCACGTATCGCTATTTGATGGCTCTTTGCAAGGTATCCACCGCACAGACAAGCCAGCATTTAGCTTCCAAGGTCACCCAGAAGCGAGCCCTGGTCCACATGACGCGGCACCGCTATTTGACCACTTTATCGAACTAATCAAAAAACACAGCGCTTAATTCGGAGTAGTAGATAATGCCAAAACGTACTGACATTCAAAGTATTCTAATTCTTGGTGCTGGTCCGATTGTTATCGGTCAGGCATGTGAGTTTGACTACTCTGGCGCACAAGCGTGTAAAGCTCTTCGCGAAGAAGGCTACCGAGTTATCCTAGTTAACTCTAATCCAGCAACGATTATGACTGACCCAGAGATGGCAGATGCGACTTACATCGAGCCGATTCAGTGGGAAGTTGTACGCAAGATCATCGAGAAAGAACGTCCTGATGCAGTTCTGCCAACTATGGGTGGTCAGACAGCACTTAACTGTGCGTTAGATTTAGAGAAGCACGGCGTTCTCGCAGAGTTTGGCGTAGAGATGATTGGTGCAACGGCTGATGCAATCGACAAAGCGGAAGACCGTTCTCGTTTTGATAAAGCGATGAAGTCTATCGGCCTTGAGTGTCCTCGCGCAGATACAGCGAAGAGCATGGAAGAAGCTTACAAAGTTTTAGATATGGTTGGCTTCCCTTGTATCATCCGTCCATCGTTCACCATGGGTGGCACTGGTGGTGGTATCGCGTACAACAAAGAAGAGTTCGAAGAAATCTGTCGTCGTGGTCTGGACTTATCTCCGACCAACGAACTTCTTATCGATGAGTCGCTAATCGGTTGGAAAGAGTACGAAATGGAAGTCGTTCGTGACAAAGCGGACAACTGTATCATCGTATGTTCAATCGAGAACTTTGACCCAATGGGCATCCATACGGGTGACTCAATCACGGTTGCTCCAGCACAAACACTGACTGACAAAGAATACCAGCTTATGCGTAATGCATCGCTAGCTGTTCTGCGTGAAATCGGTGTTGAAACAGGTGGTTCAAACGTACAGTTTGGTATCAACCCGAAAGATGGTCGTATGGTCATCATCGAGATGAACCCGCGTGTATCTCGCTCTTCTGCGCTAGCATCAAAAGCAACAGGCTTCCCAATTGCGAAAATTGCCGCGAAACTGGCTGTTGGCTTTACGCTAGACGAACTACAAAACGACATCACAGGTGGTGCAACACCTGCGTCATTTGAACCAACTATCGACTACGTCGTAACTAAGATCCCTCGCTTTAACTTCGAGAAATTTGCTGGTGCAAACGATCGTCTGACAACTCAGATGAAATCGGTTGGTGAGGTAATGGCGATTGGTCGTAACCAACAAGAATCTCTTCACAAAGCACTGCGTGGCCTAGAAGTTGGCGCAACTGGTTTTGATGAGATGGTCGATCTGGAAGCGCCAGATGCACTGACTAAGATTCGTCACGAACTTAAAGAAGCAGGTGCAGAGCGTATCTGGTACATCGCCGATGCATTCCGAGCGGGTATGTCAGTCGACGGTGTGTTCAACTTGACTCAAATCGACCGCTGGTTCCTAGTTCAAATCGAAGAAATTGTAAAACTCGAAGAACAAGTCAAGGCGGGCGGCTACGCAGGTTTGACCAAAGAAGTGCTTCGTCAGATGAAACGCAAAGGCTTCTCTGATGCTCGCTTGTCTAAATTGCTTGGTGTCGCTGAAAGTGAAATTCGCCGTGCTCGTGAGCAGTTTGATATTCATCCGGTTTACAAACGTGTGGATACATGTGCAGCAGAGTTTTCTTCTGACACGGCTTACATGTACTCATCTTACGATGAAGAATGTGAAGCAAACCCAACAGACAAAGATAAGATCATGGTTCTTGGTGGCGGTCCAAACCGTATCGGCCAAGGTATCGAATTCGATTACTGTTGTGTTCATGCATCACTTGCGCTGCGTGAAGACGGTTACGAAACCATTATGGTTAACTGTAACCCAGAAACGGTATCTACTGACTACGATACGTCTGATCGTCTGTACTTCGAGCCAGTAACTCTGGAAGATGTACTGTCTATCGCTCGCGTTGAAAAACCAAAAGGTGTGATTGTTCAGTACGGTGGTCAAACGCCACTTAAACTGGCTCGTGCTCTAGAAGCGGCTGGTGTGCCAATCATTGGTACTAGCCCAGATGCTATCGACCGTGCGGAAGACCGCGAACGCTTCCAAGCCGCTGTTGACCGTTTAGGTCTACTTCAGCCAGAAAACGCGACAGTAACAACGATGGAGCAAGCGGTTGAGAAATCGAAAGAAATTGGCTTCCCATTAGTTGTTCGTCCATCTTATGTACTCGGTGGTCGTGCGATGGAAATCGTATACGACGAGCAAGACCTGCGTCGCTACTTCAACGAAGCAGTAAGCGTATCGAACGAGTCTCCAGTTCTGCTAGACCGTTTCTTGGATGATGCAACCGAAGTTGATATTGATGCTATCTGTGACGGTGAACGCGTCGTTATCGGCGGTATCATGGAGCACATCGAACAAGCGGGTGTTCACTCTGGTGACTCTGCATGTTCACTGCCTGCATACACGCTAAGTCAGGAAATTCAAGACAAGATGCGTGAGCAAGTTGAGAAGTTAGCATTCGAACTCGGTGTACGCGGTTTGATGAACACGCAGTTTGCTGTGAAAGACAACGACGTTTATCTAATTGAAGTGAACCCTCGTGCTGCTCGTACGGTACCATTCGTATCGAAAGCGACAGGCGCTCCTCTAGCGAAAATCGCTGCACGTGTAATGGCGGGTCAATCTCTAGAGTCACAAGGCTTTACTAAAGAGATTATCCCTCCTTACTACTCAGTGAAAGAAGTGGTTCTGCCGTTCAACAAATTCCCTGGTGTTGACCCTCTATTGGGCCCTGAAATGCGCTCAACAGGTGAAGTAATGGGTGTGGGTGCAACGTTCGCAGAAGCTTACGCGAAAGCAGAGCTAGGTTGTGGTGCGGTTTATCCTGAAGGTGGTCGTGCGCTACTGTCTGTACGTGAAGGTGATAAAGAGCGTGTTGTTGACCTAGCTTCTAAGTTAGTGAAACTGGGTTACCAGTTGGATGCGACACACGGTACTGCTGTAATTCTGGGCGAAGCGGGTATTAACCCACGTTTGGTAAACAAAGTACACGAAGGTCGTCCACACATTCTTGACCGCATCAAGAACAACGAATACACCTACATCGTAAACACGGCTGCTGGTCGTCAAGCGATTGAAGATTCGAAAGTTCTACGCCGTGGTGCACTGGCAGAAAAAGTGAACTACACAACGACACTGAATGCAGCGTTCGCTACATGTATGTCTCATACTGCAGACGCAAAAGCGTCAGTAACTTCGGTTCAAGAGTTACACGCTAAAGTGAAAGCGAGTCTAGACGCGTAACAGATAAAAATCAGTAAGCTCATTAATCAGGGCTTACATGACAACCTCATTGCCCGCTCATTTGAGCGGGCTTTTTTATATCGAGGTTTTTCTAAAATGAAGAGCATTAAAGTGTGCTAGGAACGATTGGTATGCTTCGCTTTTGAAGATCATCAAGCTAATGATGGCAAGCAATGTGCCCAAAGAGGAAGAAATAGTACTACCACTTGCTACAACAAAATTAATGCTGCAAGTGAGAATGATAAAAGAGATAGTAAGTAAGTTTATTTTTGCAGCAATACTTAATCCTTTGCTTATTGTCAGAATGTTTGGAATGCATACAACAACAACCGTAATAGCTCCCAATGTAAGAAGGTAAGTATCTAGAGCAATGTGTTGAGTGAAAGAAAACCAGTCACTCCAAATGCTCAAGCTAATAGCCAGACCAATAGTCAATGCCAAGTATAAACATATACTTAGTGAGATGTTTGCTATGCTAATTGATTTAGTATTCAACTTTCAATTCCTCATAGATTCCAATTGCAAGATTTCTTAACTCTCCCGAATAACCACTTCCTACTATGCTAATTGAGCCTCCAATTGCATCTAGAAGCTGATGAGAAATGGATGCGGATATTGTTGCTTGCGAATACCTCTTAGGAATTTCTCCTGACAACATTAGCTGTTTACGAGCTTTATTCGAAATACTCGGAAGGTTTTTACGGATGATTTCTTTAGTTAATCTTGTTCTCTCTTGTCTGTTTAAGCCTTTTAGAATCTCGGGAACGCCTTTCTTAGTGGTTTGCTTAAGAGATTGAACCATTTTTATCGTTTGATATCCGCTAGCACCCGCTCCAGCTAAGGATATGTAATCTAAAGCTTTAGTTGTATTTTGATACCACTCATTACTGTCTATATCCGATAATTTATCTGGTGATTTAGATACCATACGGGTTCTTGCTACTCCAATAGCACATTGGGCTGTGGCAGCAACAGTAGCGGCGTGTGAGATATAGGACATAGTTACGCCCACAGGACCACTTACTGGTATTGTTAGCCCCGAACCAACTACTCCAATCCAGCCAATTGCTGCACCAATACAGCTAATGCTCGCTGATAGAAGCTCTTGATTGAATCTTGATTTTGATTCTTCCTGTTTTATTTTTTTTGCAAATTCTTGAGATGATTGTAATTTTATCGGTTCTCGTAGAATGATAAAGGTAGGATTGATATGGCATGTGGATTTAAAGTCTCTTAAGCGTACAACGGTGAATTTGTTATCAATATAAATTACACCCGCACCGCTAGTCTCTGGTTTAGCGTCAATAACGTTGAATAGCTGATTAACATTCACTATCTGTTCGATTTTTAAGCGTAATTGCTGTTCTTTTATTGATGGTCGAGTCAGTAAGGCTTCCATTATTTTCGTTTTTTATCAGATTAAATATTTCCTATTAAGACAGCATTTTCTTTTTCTATCAAAATATTAAGAGGCTCTTGAGGTGAGGCTCTATATTTGGATGTAATTGATATTTTTAATGTATCATTCTCTAGATTTATTGACTGATGAAAATTAGGAATAGATTGGTATCTTGACTTTCCATTGGTAGTTTTGTGAATAAGTGCTACCGTTTCTTCCTCTTTGATACCTCTTCAAAAAGGAAGTGTAGTGGAAATCACGGTTGAGATTTTGTTGGCCTTATTTTTGGTTGCGACTGCCGCAGGCTTTATTGATGCGATGGCTGGTGGGGGGGGGCTCATTACGCTCCCTGCGCTTTTGGCTGCGGGGTTGAGTCCGACTCAAGCTCTAGCAACCAATAAGTTACAAAGTTCGTTTGGCAGTTTCTCTGCTAGCTGGTATTTCGTGCGTAACGGTATTGTCAGCTTAAAGGAAATGCGTTTTGCGATACTCTGCACTTTTATAGGCGCTGCAATCGGTGCCGAGGCTGTGCAGTTTATTGATGCTAGCGTACTCACCAGTTTGATCCCTGTTCTTTTGATAGCCATTTCCCTCTATTTTTTACTCGCGCCAAGTACGCGAAAAATCGATGGAGAACCAAAGTTATCTGAAGCGATGTTTGCGCTATGCATTGGTGGCGGAATCGGTTTCTATGATGGCTTTTTTGGCCCTGGGACTGGATCTATTTTTACTGTTTGTTTTGTTGCACTAGGTCACTTTTCTTTGGTCGAAGCCACTGCTAGAACCAAAATTCTCAATTTCACGTCAAACATTGCGGCACTACTCTTTTTTATCTTCGCTGGGTTGCCCGTGTGGAAGCTTGGCTTAACCATGGCTGTTGGCGGTTTTCTTGGTGCTCAGTTAGGAGCGAAGGTCGTGGTAAGTAAAGGACAAAAATGGATTCGTCCTCTAGTTATAGTGATGTCGATGCTTATGGCAACGAAACTTCTTTGGCAACAACACCAGCAATGGATTCTGTCAGTGCTTTAACTCGTTCGCTACGATATGTGCTGTGACGTAAGCAGATATGTATTGGTCGAACTAACTGATCTAGCTCTTCAAAGTCATAGCAGAACTTAGATGTGATATTAAGTGTCGTTAGGATAGATTTAGGGATTAAAGCGGGAGCCATACCTCCCAAAGCCAGTTGTGCTGCCGCAGTATACGAATCCATTTCCATCAAAGGTTCGATTCCGTGTTTGGATAAAATAGCTTGTTGATATGTGTTGGCAGGGTTAGTTAAGTCATTGGTCAAAATAGCTTTAGGTAGTTGTGAAAGTGAATGTCGACTGACAATTGAGAAAGGTTCATCGGCGAGGTGAAGGCTCATTAATCCATGATGAGGTGGTAGATAGCCAGCGCAAAATCCCAATGTTGCTTTGCCTGATTTCACATTCTCAATAATGCGTGGCGTATGATTGGTCGATATTCGTATGTACTGATCATGGGCAAAGTGTTCTGCCATGATCATGCTGAGGTATCCCGCCACTAAGGTTTCAGAGCAGTCCATTTTGATTAAAGAAGTATCTTCTATTTGTTGTTGATCGTGGATTTTTCCTCTTAACTCATTGAACGTGGGTTCTATTGTGTTTATGAGGGCAAGGCCATCGGAGGTCAGCTTTATGTGCCGACCATTCGGCTCTATCAATTTTTTTCCTAACTTCTTCTCTAGATTTGAAATACGTTTACTCACGGCAGATTGACTAATATAGAGTTGACTGCCTGTGCGGCTCATGGTTTTTTCTTTACTGAGGACAAGTAACGTTTCAATACCTTCAAGCAACATAATGATTAATGAAAGTTAGGAATGGTTGAGATAATTTAGCGAATTGCCCAAGAATTGGCGAATCAAATGAGCATAAATGAGAGGAGCCGACACTTGGTCGACTCCATGGTGAGTGATGTTGTTGGTGTTTAACGGTTAATGGCGAAAGTTGGCAGGGATAGATGCCAACGAATCGCACCGAGACGTATAATGAGCGTTGAGATTACACCAGCGAGTAAAGCCGTTGAGTGGTCATAACCCATGTTTACCGCCATCGTATGGAAGATGCCGCCAATAATACATGCCGTAGCATAGACTTCACTTCTTAATACCATAGGAACTTCGCGAGCCAGCACGTCTCGCATAATGCCACCGCCACAGCCAGTAATAACCCCCATTATCACCGCGACCATCCCAGATGCATTGTAGGCGAGTGCCTTTTCTACTCCTATTCCCACAAACACAGCGAGACCGATGGCATCACAAACGGGTAATACCCACCATGAGAGTCGCTTGGGTCTTCGAATAACAAGCATGGTTAGTAGACACGTAACAAATATCACCCATAAGTAAGTCGTATCTGTTATCCAAAATACGGGAGTGGCACCAAGCGCCATGTCTCGGATTGTTCCGCCACCTATAGCAGTCACACTGCCGAGCACGACAACGCCGAATGGATCCATTTTTAAACGGCCCGCCAGTAATACGCCAGAGATAGCGAAAACAGCGGTACCGAACAAATCGATCATATAAAGCAGCATGGAGTCCATGTTACTTAGTACCTTTAAATAGTGTGAGAAAAAATGGGCGGAAATTGTACGGTATTTGCCACGAAATCGTTAGCGTTTTTGACGAACGCTTTTAAAGTGCTCACACACTTCCTTGATCGCGTTCAATGTGCGTGGTGTCGGACGGTTAATCCAATCAGAGTTTAGGGACCAGATGTGTTTGTTTTTAAGAGCAAGAAGCTCATTACTCCACTCAGCCCACATACCATCGTTACTCATTGCGTGACGAGAAGTAAAAATAACCTCTGGCTGGCGAGTAATGACTTGCTCGATGCTAACTTGAGGATAAGGCGCGCTAGATGCGGCGAAAATGTTCTCACCACCGCAAAAAGTAAAGACTTCACTTGGCCAGTTCTTTCCGGCGACAGTGATGATAGGCTTTTCACTCAACTGATAAAAGTAACTAACTTTCTCGTTCGAGTTGTACTGTTCTTTTAGTGTACTCAGCTGCGTTCTAAAATCTTCAGCGGCTTTTTTTCCTACTTGTGGAGTTTCGCTGTATTGGCTGAGTTGCTCGATATTATTGGCGATATCTTCTAATGAACCTGTAGTGGAGTAATAGATAGGAATACCGAACTGTTTAATTTTCTCCAACTCTTTAGCGGGGTTTCCGGCTGGCCAAGCAATCACTAAGTCCGGCTGAAGAGCAATAATGCGCTCTAATTTAATTCCTTGATAATTTGAGACTCTTTCTAGCTGCTTTGCCTGTTCTGGATAATCGCTCATTTCGCTGACAGCAACAAGCTGCTCTCCTAGCCCTGCTGCAAAGGCAATTTCGGTGGCATGTGGAGCTAAACTTATAATGCGTTGAGCGGGTTGAGCGAAGGTCGCTGTCGAAACAAACAGCGTTAATGCGAAGCATAATTTATTCATCATAATCCTTGATAAATTATTCCTAAAAGCAAACTTTGGATTGCGATCCAAGCCAGGACGCGCCAAACGAGCAGCGTATGTATTTGTGAAAGGTGAATAGCCGATGGCGCAATGCGCCCACCGATTTTTGCGCGCTCTGCACGCACACCTTGATAGATAGCAGGGCCGCATAAAGACAGTTGTAGTTTGTGTCCGATAGTACATAACACCCAGCTAGGTCCTGGTAAGGGCCAAGACTTCGCTTGCTGTTGTATTCCAGAGAGCACATTACTTGTATTCTTTCCGGCAGCTAAAAGTATGGCAAAGAGACGAAGTGGAATAATATCCAGAGTAGCAACCAGTTGAATCACAGGTTTACCAAAGGGCAAATATTGGCGTCGGCTAGGGGACCACACTCGCGCTAATTCTGTTGTGAGTCGATACATTAACGCACCAATACCACCTGTTAGTGCGTACCAAAATAGCACGCCGATCACGTTGCGGCTGTATCCCATAATCAGGGTTTCTGAGCCAGCTTTACCTATGCCAACGATCGAGAGGCTACCAGTATCGCGATTAAGATATGGTCTCAGTAATGCTCGACACTGAGCTTTGTCTTCCGAAGAGATACTTGTGACGAGCTGTTTCGTTAACGTTTCGCTGTTGCGCCAGTCTAGCGCAATGATCAATAGAACCAGTTCATATAAAGGGATTTGCCAAACAAATGGCTTTACTGCAATCAGTAATATCAAGCAAGGAAACAGCATCAAGCCTAGTGCAAGACTGCCTGAGATTACACTCTGTGAGTAATTGTGATTATTGTTCACTTTGTTAGCTAGCTGCTCTGCTAGCTTTCGCCATAAAGTGATGGGGTGCGCTGAATGGGGGATTGGCACTAAAAGGTGCAAGATCAGTGCACCCCACATAATGAGGAGCGCACCGTTGGCATAAAATGACTGAAAAACTTCTTCCATGAATGAGTCGTTTACTTAATGAGTTCCAGCATTTTGAATACCATTTCGGAAGAGCTTTTTGCTGCTAGAGGCAGGAACTCATCAAAGCTCATTGGTGATTCTTTATCAGCGACATCAGAGATTGCACGCACAACAACAAACGGTGTGTTGAATTGGTGACAAGTTTGAGCGATAGCAGATGCTTCCATTTCTACAGCGATAACAGACGGAAAGTGTTTACGAATAAACTCTTGACGCTCAGCAGTACAAACAAACGCATCGCCAGTACAAATTAGGCCGCGAACCGCATGAGTGTTTTCCATTTGTGCTAGGGCTTTTTCTGCTAAGTCCATTAGCTTGTCATCCGCTTTGAATGCAGCTGGTTGACCGGCCATTTGGCCAATTTCATAACCAAAAGCGGTTACGTCTGCATCGTGATGACGAACTTCTGTAGAGATAACTACATCGCCAAGGTTTAAGCTTGAATCGAAACCGCCAGCAGAGCCTGTGTTAATCACAACGTCTGGTTGGTATTCATCAAGAAGGATTGTCGTGCCCACTGCCGCTGCAACTTTACCGATGCCCGATTGTAGTACGACGACTTCGACATCGTTAATTTGACCAGAGAAAAACGTACAACCTGCTTTATTTACAGTTTTGCAGTTTGTAATTGCTTGCTTCAGGATGGTCACTTCTTGTTCCATCGCACCGATGATACCAACTTTCATAACACTCTCTTTAGGTAAATATTTTAGTTGGCCGAGAGTATAGCACTCCCCGTTGGCAGTTTTCTATTTGATGAGCTTAGCTTGAGTGAGCTTTTCTCGTAATTGATCGGCGCGCTTTCTGTTTACGCCAAAGTCAGAGTAGCCCACACGAGATTCCGAGCGCACAATCAGTTGGTCTCCTGCTATTTTTAGTTCGAGGTCATCCACGAAGCGCATGATTTTAGATGTGCACTCGATACGAAGGTAGTTGCTTTCTTTCACCGCGGTTTTCGCGCCTGGCAGTTCAAGCGCAACTTGCTCAATAGCGTCGATGTTCGCTGAATCAACTAAGATAAATGGCGTTAGGTTGTATTTTTCTCGCGAGTCTTGGGTGGAGACGCAGTTTGGTTTGTCACCACAAGGTGATTGAGAACGATCCGTCATGGTTGTGGCTCCTTGGCTACAAGCGGTTAAGCCGAGCAAAGTAATGGAAAGGAGAGCGGCTTTTTTCATTGTATTTACTCTTATAATTTTGCTTCTAATTATATGGATACAAAAGAAAAAGGATCCAATAATAGGACCCTTTTTGTGAGGTTAACTGAGATTAAACTTCGAGGTAATCGAGAATGCCTTCTGCCGCTTTTCGTCCTTCATCAATTGCGGTTACGACAAGATCAGAACCTCGTACCGCATCGCCACCCGCGAAGATCTTTTCATTGCTGGTCTGGAACTGGAACTCTTGCTTCGCTGGGGCTTTGATACGGCCCCATTGATCCAAATCGACATCAAACGGTGCTAACCAGTCCATTTTGTGCGGCTGGAAACCAAACGCCATGATAACAACGTCTGCTGGTAGAACGTGCTCGCTGCCTTCAACGGGCTCTGGGCGTCGGCGACCTGCTTCATCAGGTTCACCAAGTGCGGTTTTCACCACTTTGACCCCCGAGACTTTGCCTGACGCATCCACTTCCACTCCCAAAGGCTGAAGGTTGAACATGAACTTCACGCCTTCTTCCTTTGCGTTTTTTACCTCGCGACGAGAGCCTGGCATGTTGGCCTCATCACGACGATAAGCACAAACTACGTTGGAGGCACCTTGGCGAATTGAGGTACGAACGCAGTCCATTGCGGTATCACCACCACCCAGTACGACGACTTTCTTTCCTGCCATATCGATAAAGGGTTGGTTACTCTCAAGATCCATGACTTTGTAGGTGTTCGAAACTAAAAATGGCAGCGCGTCATACACACCCGGCGCATCTTCATTATCTAGACCTGCACGCATGTATTTATAGGTGCCAACGCCCAAGAAAACAGCATCGTATTCATCAAGCAGCTCTTGCATTTGGACATCTTTGCCTACTTCCATGTTCATGCGGAACTCGACGCCCATTTCAGTGAACACACGGCGGCGGTTTTTCATCACGCCTTTTTCAAGCTTGAAGGAAGGAATACCGAAGGTCAGAAGGCCTCCAATTTCAGGGTAGCGGTCAAACACGACTGGCTTAACGCCATTGCGCACTAGGATATCCGCGGCAGCCAAGCCAGCTGGGCCTGCTCCAATGATTGCGACCTTTTTATCGGTCCACTCCACCTTGGACATATCTGGCTTCCAGCCCATTTCAAACGCTTTGTCGGTAATGTACTTTTCTATGTTACCGATGGTGACGGCACCAAAGTCATCATTAAGCGTGCATGAACCTTCACATAGGCGGTCTTGAGGACAAACGCGCCCACATACTTCCGGTAGGCTATTGGTTTGATGCGATAGTTCAACCGCTTCAAGAATACGGCCTTCATTGGCAAGTTTTAACCATTGAGGGATGTAGTTGTGGACTGGGCATTTCCATTCACAATATGGGTTGCCACAATCTAAGCAGCGATCCGCTTGTGCAGTCGCCTGTTGTTTAGTGAACGGTTCATAGATTTCAACGAACTCGATCTTACGAACTTTGATAGGCTTTTTCGCAGGATCTACACGCTGCACATCGATAAATTGATAAACGTTCTGGCTCATGATTCAAACATCCTCCATGATTACTGTGCTTGAACACGCAGCTCTGCGGCACTGCGGCTCTGGTGACCAAGTAGCGTGCGAAGATCTGCCGCTTGTGGTTTCACCAAATAGAACTTTGGAATCCATTCATCAAAGTTCGCCAAAATATTTTCAGCATGACTCGACCCTGTTTCTTCAAGGTGTTCCGCAATTAGGCCACGCAAATGTTCTTGGTGGATGTAAAGATCGGACAATGAGATGGCTTCGACAGACTCAGTATTGACTCGACCTTCAAAGCTTTGGTTCTCATCCAGAACATAGGCAAAGCCCCCGGTCATACCTGCGCCAAAGTTCACACCTGTCGCACCAAGAATAGCAACAATACCGCCGGTCATGTACTCACAAGCGTTATCGCCAGCACCTTCAATGACGGCTATCGTACCTGAGTTTCGTACGCCGAAACGTTCACCTGCTTTACCCGCCGCAAACAGCTTGCCGCCAGTCGCGCCGTACAGGCAGGTGTTACCAATGATAGTTGCTTCATTGCATTTAAATGCGGTACCAAGGTGAGGTTTGATAACCACTTTACCACCCGCCATGCCTTTGCCCACGTAGTCGTTCGCATCGCCCGTGAGGTAAAGCTCTACACCACCTGCGTTCCAAACACCAAAGGACTGACCTGCGGTGCCGTCAAGATAGATTTTGATAGGGGAAGCCGCCAATCCTTGGTTGCCATAGCGTTTTGCTATTTCGCCAGATAAGCGTGCACCAACAGAACGATCAGTGTTGATGACATTGTAGAAGAAACTTGCCGATTGACCGTTTTCGACCGCATGCATGGCATCATCAATGATCTTTTGGTTGAGCTCAGCTTTATCAAACGGTTTGTTTGGCTCTGTCCAAAATAGCGGATGACCCTCAGGTGATACTGGAGCTTCTAGAATATTGGATAGATCCAGCTTGGTCTGTTTCGCTGTAAATCCCTCTACTGCCTCAAGTAAATCGGTACGACCAATCAAGTCTGTCAGCTTTTCAACGCCAAGTTCGGCGAGTAATCCGCGCACTTCGTCTGCCAAGCCGATGAAGTAATTCATCACCATTTCTGGTAGACCTTTGAAGTATTCTTTACGCAGTGTCTCGTCTTGAGTCGCAACCCCAGTTGCACAGTTGTTGAGGTGACAAATTCGTAGGAACTTACAACCCATAGCGACCATTGGCGCAGTACCAAAACCGAAGCTTTCTGCACCTAAAATTGCGGCTTTAACTACGTCTAAACCAGTCTTTAGACCACCGTCTACCTGTAGGCGGATCTTATGACGCAGACCATTAGCAACCAGAGCTTGTTGTGTCTCTGCCAACCCCAACTCCCAAGGGCTACCAGCGTATTTTACCGAAGTTAATGGGCTTGCTGCGGTACCACCGTCGTAACCCGAAATGGTAATAAGATCAGCGTAAGCCTTGGCTACACCCGTTGCGATGGTGCCGACACCTGGCTCGGAGACGAGTTTTACCGAAACCAGCGCATTCGGGTTGACTTGTTTAAGGTCGAAGATCAGTTGGGCCAAATCTTCAATCGAATAGATATCGTGATGCGGAGGAGGGGAGATCAGAGTCACGCCTTGTACCGAATAACGCAGTTTTGCGATTTCTGCGGTGACTTTGTGTCCTGGTAGCTGTCCACCTTCACCCGGTTTCGCACCTTGTGCCACCTTGATTTGCAGTACATCCGCATTAGTCAGGTAATGCGGCGTTACACCAAATCGGCCAGAAGCAATCTGTTTGATACGTGAGTTACGCTCAGTACCGAAACGGCGAGGATCTTCACCGCCTTCACCCGAGTTAGAGTAACCACCAAGACGGTTCATCGCCGTTGCAAGTGCTTCATGCGCTTCTGGGCTAAGTGCGCCAATGGACATTGCCGCTGAGTCAAAGCGTTTGAACAGTTCAGTGCGTGGTTCTATTTGCTCAAGTGGCAGCGGTGAGTCTGATTTTTTCAGCGACATTAAGTCACGCAGCATGGCAACAGGGCGTTGGTTTACCTGCTTAGCAAAGCTCTGATAGTCGTTACTTTCGCCAGATTTAACGGCCTGTTGCAGCGTGCCGACGACATCCGGGTTGTAAGCATGATACTCACCTCCATGGACGTACTTTAACAAGCCGCCATGATCAATCGATTTGCGTTTCGCCCATGCTTTACGAGATAAGTTTGTAAGATCTTGCTGGAAGTCGTCAAAATTCGCGCCTTCAATTCGAGTTGTGACGCCTTTAAAACACAGATCGACCACATTTTGGCTCAAGCCAACTGCTTCAAACAGTTGTGAGCAGCGGTAAGAGGCGATGGTTGAGATCCCCATTTTCGACATGATCTTGTACAGGCCTTTGTTGATGCCGTATTGGTAGTTTTGCATCACATCGCGGTAGTCTTTCTCTAGTGCTTTATCATCAATCAGTTTACCTAACGCTTCATAAGCAAGGTATGGGTAAACCGCAGTGGCACCAAAACCAAGTAAGACGGCAAATTGGTGTGGATCACGGGCTGTTGCGGTTTCGACAACAATGTTGGCATCGCAACGTAAGTTCGCGTCAATCAGACGAGTTTGAACGGCGCCGACTGCCATTGCTGCAGGAATTGGCAGCTTGCCTTTGACTAAAGCGCGATCTGAAAGCACGACTAGAACCGTGCCTTCACGCACCACTTGTTCTGCTTGCTCACACAGATCATCAATGGCTTGTTTGAGATCTTTCTGTTGTGGATCGTAGTTGATATCGAGAATGGTATTACGGTAATGATCGTCACTCAGCTCTAGTAGTTGCTGCATGTCTGAATAGAGCAGTACTGGAGAATCAAAGGTTACACGATGCGCGTGGCCATCGGTTTCACAGAAGACGTTCATCTCCTGGCCGATGCTGGTCGCCAGCGACATGACGTGTTTCTCACGCAGTGGATCGATTGGTGGGTTGGTGACCTGCGCGAACTTCTGACGGAAGTAATCAGTCACCAAGCGCTCTTTCGAAGAAAGAACCGCCATCGGGGTGTCATCACCCATCGAACCGACGGCTTCTTGCCCCATATCACCGAGGACACGCAATACTTGATCGACTTCTTCATTGCTCATAGCAAACTGCTTTTGATAAGTCTTTAGCAAGTCTTCATCAAAGCTGCGCTCACCTACTTGATCTTCAGGCAGCTGAGAGAACGGTGTTAGTTTGCGAACGTTGTTCTCCATCCATTCGCGATAAGGGTGACGACATTTCAGGTCATTATCGATCTCGCTAGATTGCCAAAGCTTACCTTTACGAGTGTCGATGACGAGCAATTCCCCCGGACCTACACGACCTTTTTTGGCAACTTCATCTGGGGCGTAATTCCAAATCCCTACCTCAGACGCCAGAGTGATCAACTTGTCTTTGGTAATTACATAACGCGCAGGACGTAGACCGTTTCGGTCTAGGTTACAAGCAGCATAACGACCATCGGACAGTACGATACCTGCTGGGCCATCCCATGGTTCCATGTGTTTGGAGTTGAAATCGTAAAACGCACGCAAATCCGGATCCATGTCAGGGTGGTTTTGCCATGCTGGCGGCACAAGCATACGCATGGCACGGAAGATATCCATGCCGCCAGCTAAAAAGAGATCTAGCATATTATCTAGGCTAGACGAGTCTGAGCCTGTCTCGTTCACAAACGGTGCTGCAGTTTGTAGGTCAGGCAGCAGTGGTGACGAGAACTTGTAAGCACGAGCGCGTGCCCATTGTCGGTTACCTTCAATGGTATTGATCTCACCATTATGAGCAAGGTAGCGGAACGGTTGAGCTAATGGCCAACGCGGTTGAGTGTTGGTAGAAAAACGCTGGTGGAACAGACAGATAGCAGATTCCATACGTAGATCGGCAAGATCAAGATAAAAGCGCGGTAAGTCCGCAGGCATGCATAGGCCTTTGTACACCAAAACTTGAGTCGACAAGCTACAGATGTAGAAATCCGGATCTTCGGTGATTTGTTTCTCGATGCGACGGCGTGCGATGTAGAGACGACGTTCAATGTCACGCTCGCGCCAACCTGCCGGTGCAGAGATAAAGACTTGCTGAATATTTGGAAGCGAGTTGGCCGCAATTGGACCGAGTACTTCTGAATTAGTTGGTACTTCACGCCAACCAGCCACAGTTAGCGTCTCTTGTGCCAGTTCTTTGTTGACGATGTCTTTAGCGAGTTGAGCTTTGACTGGATCTTGGTTGAAGAAAATCATCCCTACGGCGTATTGCTTGCCAAGGTTGAAACCATTTTCTTCGGCAATAAGACGTAAATAGGAATCGGGCTTTTGTAATAGAAGACCACAACCATCACCAGTTTTACCATCGGCGGCGATACCACCACGGTGAGTCATGCGGTCAAGTGCAGAAATTGCTGTACGTACCAGCTTGTGGCTTTGTTCGCCTTCCATATGCGCGATCAAGCCAAATCCACAGTTGTCTTTCTCAAGACTTGGATCATAAAGAGCCATTGCAATTCTCCCTTTGCTTATCCGTCATCCCGACAGATATATCAACACTGCTTACGTTGATATCGATGACTAACTATGCGTCATCTTTATAGCTTTATGTATAATTATTCAGTAAAAGTTGTGAAATATTTAACATTTTTTGAGTGTTTTATTTTCATCAACTTCACAAGCTATAGCTTATTGTAAAAAAGGTCAAGTTATTAGTGGATCATCACGTGAATATGCGATTTACCATTTAATAAGCTAAAATAGTTTAATAATTTCAAATAGATAGAAAATTGATTGTTACAAAAAAGTAACATTTGATTCTGTGGGAGATAAAAAAGACCAGCATAAAATGCTGGTCAAAATAGAAAGATTGGAAGGAATTGTTTTCTTTCTTCACCGATAGCCATCGATATTGCTGATGGCTATTAGGCAATTGAAAGAGAGAAGCATGACTGCTTCGTTAAGCAGAAAGCATCAGTGAATCTGCTTTTGCTTCTAGGTTTGTGCCACCCATTAAGTAATCATCGATAGCACGGGCACATTCACGGCCTTCGTTGATACAACGAACCACCAAAGATTGGCCTGTTCGCATATCACCAGCAGCAAATACACCTTCTTGGTTTGTAGCAAAACCTTGAGTTGCTACGTTACCACGATCATCTAGCGCGATATCCAGTTGAGCAAGTACGCCTGTTGGTTCAGGGTGTAGGAATCCCATCGCTAGAAATGCCATATCACATGGAATCACACGCTCGCTGCCTTCTACTTCTTTGAAGCTTGGGCGCTCGCCTGGTTTTGCATCTTGCCAAACGATATCAGCAAGACGAAGGCCTGTGACTTCACCTTTGTCATTTCCGATGAACTCTTTGGTCAGGATGTTCCAGTGACGATCGACACCTTCTTCATGAGAGGTCGAAGTACGTAGGATCATTGGGTATTGAGGCCAAGGCATATTGGCTGGGCGCTTCTCTGGTGGAATCGGCATGATTTCCACTTGAGTTACGCTTGCTGCGCCGTGACGGTTTGACGTACCTACACAGTCTGAACCGGTATCACCACCACCGATGACAACTACATGTTTACCTTTTGCGTGAATCTCTTCCGTTTTCAGGTCCATGTTATTTGCACGGCGGTTGTTTTGACCTAGGAATTCCATTGCGAAGTGAACGCCTTTGAGCTCACGACCCGGAACGGGCAAATCACGTGGAACCGTTGAGCCACCGGTTAGTAGAACCACATCGAACTCTTGACGCAGCTGCTGAGCATTCACATCAACACCAACATGTTGGTTAACTTTGAATTCAATACCCGCTTCTGCCATTAGGTTGATCTTACGATCAATCACATCCATACCCAGTTTGAAATCTGGGATACCAAAACGTAGCAGACCGCCTACTTTCTCGTCTCGCTCGAATACCGTCACAGTATGACCAGCGCTGTTTAGCTGCTCTGCTGCCGCAAGGCCAGCAGGGCCCGAACCGATGATCGCAACGGTTTTGCCAGTTCGAGAGCGTGGTGTTTTTGGTTTGGCGTACCCTTCACGATACGCCGTTTCCACGATGGTTTTCTCGATATTACAGATAGTGATTGGATCTTGGTTGATACCAAGAACACAAGCACTTTCACATGGAGCAGGGCAAACACGACCAGTAAACTCTGGGAAGTTGTTCGTCGAGCTTAGGATGTTCCAAGCTTCTTCCCAGCTATCACGATAAACCGCGTCGTTAAATTCTGGGATGATGTTACCGATAGGGCAGCCGTTATGACAAAACGGCACGCCACAATCCATACAACGAGAAGCTTGAGTATTGATCTTGTCACCAAACTCCTCGTTCAGAACGAACTCTTTGTTGTTCTTGATGCGTTCAGCTGGGTCAATCTTCTGTGGTAGTTCACGACCATGCTCTAAAAATCCAGTAGGCTTACCCATTATACGGCCTCCACTTGAGTTTCGTTTCCTTGAGACAGTGCTTCAGCTTTGCGTTTTTGAAGAACCGCTTTATAGTCACGCGGCATTACCTTAGCCATAGAGGCTAGGCTAGCTTCAAAATTGTCTAGGAAAGACTGAGCGACTTCACTTCCTGTGAATTGAACATGCTTAGTTAGCATGTCGAGTAATAGATCTCTGTCTTCTTGCTCGATTGGATCTAGGTCTACTAGCTCTGGGTTCAGTTTCGACTCAAAGTCACCTGATTTATCCCATACGTATGCCACGCCGCCACTCATACCTGCGGCAAAGTTACGACCTGTTGAACCTAGGATAATTGCTGCACCGCCCGTCATGTATTCACAACCGTGGTCACCGACGCCTTCTACTACTACTTTCGCGCCTGAGTTACGAACACAGAAACGTTCACCAGCCATACCGCGAATGAAAGACTCACCCGAAGTTGCACCGTAGAAACACACGTTACCAACCACGATGTTGTCTTCCGCGACAATACTTGATTTTGCATCTGGGTAAAGTACTAAGGTACCGCCAGATAAGCCTTTACCCCAGTAGTCGTTCGCGTCGCCTTCCACTTCGAACTTCACGCCCTTAGCTAGGAATGCACCGAATGACTGACCCGCAGAACCTTTGAACTTCACGTTCATTGGCTGAGGTAGACCCGCATCTTTGTACACTTTCGAGATTTCGTTCGACAACATGGTACCTGCAGAGCGGTCCGTGTTGACGATAGGGAACTCGGCATTCACCGCTTCGCCTTTCTCTAGTGCAGGAATCGCTGCTTGAATCAGCTTACGGTCTAGCACTTCTTCTAGGTTGTGGTTCTGTTGAGCTTGGTTGAATACACCATCAGCTTCACGTGGTTGCTCAACGTGGAGAACAGGAGACAGATCTAGGTTCTTGTATTTCCAGTGAGAAATGTCTTGGCGGATCTTCAGTTTCTGACCTTGACCGACCATTTCATCGATAGTGCGGAAGCCAAGCTCAGCCATGATTTCACGTAGACCTTGTGCCATGTATTGGAAGAAGGTAACGACGTCTTCTACGCGGCCATCAAAGCGCTCGCGAAGCGTCTTGTTCTGAGTCGCGATACCAACAGGACAAGTGTTCTTATGACACTTACGCATCATGATACAACCTTCAACCACTAATGCTGCGGTTGCTACGCCCCATTCTTCTGCACCAAGTAGTGTTGCCACTGCAAGGTCGCGAGGTGTCTTCATCTGACCATCTGCTTGAACCACGATACGGTTACGTAGACCGTTCTTCAGTAGCGTTTGGTGCGTTTCTGCCAAGCCAAGTTCCCAAGGAAGACCGGTATGGCGGATTGAAGACATTGGTGATGCACCTGTACCGCCGTCGAAACCTGCGATTAGTACAACGTCCGCTTTCGCTTTCGCTACACCAGAAGCGATCGTACCTACGCCTGCTTCTGATACCAGCTTCACGTTTACACGGCCTGCGCGGTTCGCGTTCTTCAAGTCGTAGATAAGCTGAGCCAAATCTTCGATTGAGTAGATATCGTGGTGTGGTGGTGGAGAGATAAGGCCAACGCCCGGAGTCGAGTGACGCGTTGCACCGATCCAGTCATCTACTTTATCGCCTGGTAGCTGACCACCTTCACCTGGCTTCGCACCTTGAGCCATTTTGATTTGCAGCTCTTCAGCGTTAGTTAGGTAGTAAGAGGTTACGCCGAAACGACCTGAAGCCACCTGCTTGATTGCAGAGCGTTCCCAATCGCCGTTCTCTTTGCGCTCGAAACGCATTGGGTCTTCACCACCTTCACCAGAGTTCGATTTCGCGCCAAGACGGTTCATCGCAACAGCTAGTGTGGAGTGTGCTTCGTAAGAAATAGAACCGAATGACATTGCACCGGTCGCGAAGCGTTTCACGATGCTTTCAATTGGCTCGACTTCGTCGATAGAGATAGAACCAGCTGGGTTCTTAATGAACTCAAGTTGGCTACGTAGGGTTACCGCGTTGTCACCTTGCTTATCTACAGCAGTCGCGTATTGCTTGAACTGATCGTAGTTCTTGTTGCGCGTAGACTCTTGCAGTAGAGAAATGGTTTCTGGGTTGAATAGGTGCTTCTCACCACGCTGTTTCCATTGGTAAACACCACCAACATCCAGCATTTGAATTGGGATTTCGCGTTGTGGGTAACCGATGCGGTGACGGATAAGTACTTCTTTGGCGATATCATCAAGGGTTAGACCTTGGATACGAGAAACCGTCCCTGTGAAGTATTTGTCGACCACGGATTTGTGGATACCCAATGCTTCGAAGATTTGCGCACCATGGTACGACTGTAGCGTTGAGATACCCATCTTCGAGAAGATCTTCAGAAGACCGCCATTGATCGCTTTACGGTAGTTGTTGAACAGATCACGAGGGTTCGCTTCTGGATCCAACTTCTTCGTACGTTGAAGTTCAATGATGGTTTCAATCACTAGGTAAGGGTTAACCGCATTCGCACCGTAACCAAGTAGCGTTGCAAAGTGGTGCGTTTCACGCGCGTCACCAGTTTCAACCACGATGTCACACTTCGCACGTAGACCTTTACGGATCAAGTGGTGGTGCACTGCGCCAACTGCCAGCATTGCTGGGATCGCCGCGTGGTTTGAATTCACTGCGCGGTCAGTGAGTAGGATGATTGAGTAACCATCGATAACCGCGTCTTCTGCGTATTGGCAGATACGTTTTAATGCACGCTCAAGTTTGCCTTGATCTTCACTAGCTTGGAATACGATATCCAACGTTTTCGCTTGTAGGTGCTCGTTATCGATCGCACGTAGTTTTTCAAGCTCTGAGTTCGCCAGAACCGGCGATTCTAATTCGACTTTCTGACAGTGAAGTGGTGTTTCAGTCAGAAGGTTTTGGTCTTTACCCAAGTAAGTGTTCAGCGACATAACCATACGCTCACGGATCGGGTCGATCGGTGGGTTGGTTACCTGTGCGAACAGCTGCTTGAAGTAGTTTGAAAGGTGCTGAGATTGATGAGATAGAACCGCAAGAGGCCAGTCGGCACCCATTGCTGATAATGGTTCTTTCGCGTCATTCGCCATTGGAACGATGATTTCGTTCACTTCTTCAGTGCTTACGCCAAACGCTTGTTGGCGGTGTAGAAGGTGTTCTGGCTTAGGTTGGCTGAACTGGTTGCTCGCATCTGGCAGCTTCTTCAAGCTCAGTAGGTTTTCTTCTACCCACTTCTCGTAAGGCTGTGCCGTTGCGATGGTGTCTTTCACTTCTTCATCAGAGATGATTCGACCTTGTTCTAGGTCTGCAACGAAGATACGACCTGGCTGTAGGCGACCACGGAACTCAACGTTTTCTGGTTCTATATCCACAACACCAGATTCAGATGCCATCACTAGGAAGTTGTCTTTGGTCACTGTGTAGCGAGAAGGGCGCAAACCGTTACGGTCTAGTGTCGCACCAACTTGAACACCATCAGTAAAACATACTGAAGCAGGACCATCCCATGGTTCCATGATGTTCGCGTGGTACTGATAGAACGCGCGACGTTTAGGATCCATGTTTTTGTTTTCTTGCCATGCTTCCGGGATCATCATCATCAATGCGTGTGGCAGGCTGCGACCAGAAAGAACTAGGAGCTCAAGTGCCATATCGAAGTTAGATGAATCCGAGCTGCCTTCCTGACAGATGGGAAGAAGCATGTCGATTTCAGCCTGAGTAAACAGGTCTGATTCTAGGATTGCTTCACGGGCTTTCATCCAGTTCAAGTTACCGCGAACTGTATTGATTTCACCGTTGTGGGCAATGTAACGGAAAGGCTGTGCAAGACGCCATTTCGGGAAGGTATTGGTAGAGAAACGAGAGTGTACCAGTGCCAGTGCAGTCACCATGGTCGGGTTTTGTAGATCAAGGAAGTACTGAGGTACTTGCTCGGTAGTTAACTGACCTTTGTACACCAATGTCTTGTAAGACATGGAGTTAATGTAGAAGTCGTCACCAATGTTCGAAACGCTTTCTAGGCAAACACGTACAGTATAGTTACGAAGTACGTACAGTTTGCGCTCTAGCTCTTCAGGTGTGATGCCCGGGCCACCAGAGATAAACACATGCTCAAACTGAGGCTCTGTGCTTAGTGGGTCTGCACCGATCATTGAGTTATCGGTTGGCAATACGCGGTAGCCGATAACTTCAAGATCTAGACGTTGTGCGTTACGTTCTAGAATGTCACGGCATTGCTCGCGTTTGTATTCGTCTTTCGGGAAAAGAACGACACCAACACCATACTTTTCAAACGAAGGCAGTTTAATGCCTAGCTTAACGGCTTCTTCTAATAGGAATTCATGAGGTTTTTGTAGCAAGATACCCGCACCATCACCGCTGCATGGGTCACAACCTTGACCACCACGGTGTTCCATGCGAGCCAGCATATCCAATGCTTGAGTCACTACTTCATGAGATTTACGGTTTTTAAGGTGAGCAACAAAACCGATACCACAAGCGTCATGCTCCAGTTCCGGAGTGTACAGACCCTGTGGATTTTGCTCTCTATCTACCATAGATACATCCTTCCAGTTCAATGTCGACGCAAAAGTACCGGGCAGCAAATACTACCTAGACTATTGATTACGTCTTGTCCTTTATATTTATTATCGCCACCGATCTAGGTTGACCGGTCTTGATTCCTTTCCGTATCTCGCAGGAAAAGTTTTGCGAGAAAAACAATCCTTGGTGGTATCCCTTTATTTATTATCACTATCTAGTGATTTATATAGGTAGGAGTGGGATAACACCGACAAATCCCGCAGTGTGCTTTGTAATAAAAGTCACAAAAATAACGGGGTTGTGTAAGTATCCTACAATTTTGTCACTTCAGAATGCAATGAAAAACTCGGCGTTGTGACCCAATTTTTTCGTTTAATTATGCATTTTTAGTTTAACATTTACGCAACATGAACGATTTTTGTCTTTAATTATGCAAGTTTATTGATTTTGACCCGCATGATGGGTGTTTGAATTGATTAATATTGTGTGTTTTTTCTTGCAGGGATGTAATTTATTTACACAGATCGTAGTGAGATTGATTACGATTTATTGTTGGTGAGAATTTATGCAGTTACATGAGTTGGTCAATACAATCGGCCAAGATCTTCAGCGTCGATACGGTGAAAAGGTTCATAAGTTAACATTGCACGGTGGATTTAGTTGCCCTAACCGCGATGGCACGATTGGTCGGGGAGGATGTACATTTTGCAATGTTGCTTCGTTTGCAGATGAAGAAGTCCAGATAAAAAGCATTCACGAACAGTTAAAAGATCGCGCAGGTGAAATTCACAGAGCGAAGAAGTATCTCGCTTATTTTCAGGCCTACACCAGTACCTATGCCGAAGTACAAGTTCTCAAAAACATGTATGAGGAAGCACTAAAGGCTGCAGACATGGTTGGTCTTTGTGTGGGGACGCGTCCTGATTGCGTCCCTGATGCGGTATTGGATTTACTGTCGGGCTATGTACAGCAAGGTTATGAAATTTGGCTAGAACTAGGTCTTCAAACCGCCAACAATGACACCCTAAAACGTATCAATCGTGGTCATGACTTTGAGTGTTATGCCGAAATCACTAAGCGTGCGCGAACACTCGGAATCAAGGTTTGTACTCACTTAATTGTGGGTTTACCCAAAGAAACCCGCGCCGAAAATATTGAAACGCTGCAAAAAGTGTTGGCCGTGGGAACGGATGGCATCAAGTTACATGGCTTGCATATTGTCGAAGGTAGCACCATGGCGAAAGCTTGGCGTGCTGGAAAGCTAGAAGCCCCTGAATTAGAAGAATATGTTGCGATCGCCAGTGAAATGATTCGTATGACACCACCAGATGTGATTTATCATCGCGTTTCATCAGCAGCCAGGAGGCCCACGTTATTATCGCCTCTGTGGTGTGAAAACCGTTGGCTAGCGATGACGGAAATTGGTCGAGATCTCAGTGCTCATGGTGCTCAAGGGAGTCTTACGGGGAATACCTTTATCTATACTAAACCGGAATTAATAGCAGATCGCTCAATAAATAACTGATATATTTTAACCAGTGTTCTTTGAAGGTTTAAACGATGGATCAGTTACTCAATTGGCTTTGGGGTGGTCAAGGCGGTTATGGCTATGTCGTCTTGTTGTTAATCGCAGGCGTGTGCGCGTTAGCACTGATCTATTTGCACTTTCAGACGTCACTTAAGCAACTAGTAACGGATTCTCCCTATCCAGTCATAGTGGTGGACACTAGCCATGCTCAGCTCTTGCTATCTAACCGGGCTGCGATGCAGTTATTAGGCATTCGCTCTTTGGGAACGGGATATTTGTATCCTGCTTTATTCGATATTCATGAGCTTGAGCAGTTTCTCGATCGCTTCTCTAGTCGTCATTTTCGTCAGCAGGCTTTTGACTGGCGACTATCTGATAGTGAATCTATCAAGGTGGAGCTGTCAGGCAGAAAGAGTTTATTGCGCAATCATCAAGTTTGGATTCTTTATGCTCAGCCATATCAAGCCACTCACCAAGAGCAGCAACAAGAACTTGAGCAGTTAATCATCGCACGTTCGGCATTAGACTCACTTTCAGAGCTGATTTGTACCCAAGACCGCCAAGGCAATCTATTAACGACCAATCGAGCATTTGATCAATTCTGGCAAGGGCGAAGGGAAGAAGCTTGCGCATCCAAGACCTTGGGTGAGATGACCAGAAAAAGCGAACGTAAATGGACAACGGATCCACAAGGTCGAAGTTGCTTACTGGAAGTCAATCAAAACTCTCTTGTTTCGCCGAGTGGTGAGCTTATCGGTACGCTGTCTATTAGTCATGACGTGACTGAATGGCACAAGATGCAACAGAATCTGCGAGATGAAATGGAGCGTCGCAAAGATACAGAGGTGGCGCTAGCGCAAAGAGATACTATCTTACAAACGATTCTGGATGCCAGTCCGGACTCTATTGGTATTTTCAATGAGAACATGGTCTATCAAGCGTGTAATCAGCCTTTTGTTAAGGCGTTAGGCATTTCAAAAACTTCTGATTTGATAGGTAAGCGCCTCCAAGACGTGATTCCTAAAGAGATGTACGCGCGCTTAGCAGACAGTGACTTAGAAGCATTACGCCAGTTAGAGCCAGTTCGATACATAGATAAAGTCGTGAGTAGTGATGGTAAAAGTACGTGGTTTGATGTGGTGAAATCGCCTTTTAAAGATAAAGCATCAGGAACGAATGGTGTGCTGATCATGGCGCGTGATATTTCTGAGCGTTATCTTGCAGAACAAAAGTTGGAAAAAGCCAACCTAGAGTTAGAAAAATTGAGCTTTATGGATAGCTTAACTCAAGTATCGAACCGACGCCGTTTCGACGAACAACTGCAGGTATTGTGGTACCACCATGCTAGAGAAAAGCTGCCGCTCACCATCATGTTATGTGACATCGACTTTTTCAAAGATTACAACGACTGCTACGGTCACCAACAAGGTGATGAAGCGTTAGTCAGTGTCGCTACCGTGTTTACACAAGTCATCAATCGTTCTTCGGATTGTGTTGCGCGTTATGGTGGCGAGGAGTTTGGTTTTATATTGCCGAATACCACCACGGAAGGTGCGCGCAACGTAGCGCAGCGTATTCATGAGAAAATTCTACAGCTTGATATGGAACACGACAGTTCAGAAGCATCTGAACGCCTTACCGTCAGTATCGGTCTGGTCTCTTACATTCCTCAGCATGGTGATGAACCCGAAATGGGCATCGCTATGGCTGACAGTGCGTTATATCAAGCTAAAGCTGATGGACGTAATCGCACCTGTATTCACCCCAGTTCTTGCTAACGCTTTGTGACCGCTTGCTCTAAGTTGATAGCTGATTGTTTAAATCACCGTATTAAACACGTTAAACTTACACAAGCCTGTGCGCTCGTTGGTTTATCTTTTTATCTCGTATTACAAGAGTAGATCGCACCGTGTGTTTTTCACTAATCAAACAGACCTAAATTGCGTTAGGTCGAGTGCATTTACCTGTTTTTCATCATCGAATGGCGCTATCTAGCCACCACCATGGAGTAGTTAATGAAACCCATGAAAAATCTCGCCCAGTATTATGTCGACTTGCTAGTCAAACTGGGGATTGTTCGCTTCTCTATTTTGCTAGCCCTTGCGCTGGTGGCATTAGCTGTTGTGGTGCAGGTAGGGATTACTTTAGCTCTCAAAGGGCGAGTAGATGATATCGACATTGTCCGTTCGGTGTTTTTTGGTCTATTGATCACCCCTTGGGCGGTTTACTTCCTCTCTGTGGTTGTCGATCAACTAGAAGAGTCTCGCCAGCGTTTAACTAAGCTGGTGTCCAAACTGAAGGACATGCGTTCGCGAGATCAAGAGCTGAATTACCAACTTCAACAAAACATTGAAAAGCTTAACCAAGAAATTGAAGAGCGTATTAAAGCGGAAGAAGCACGTGAAGAGGCGATGCAAGACCTCGAAAATGAGGTGTTCCAACGCGAACGTACTCAATTAGAGTTGGCAGAACGTACCGCATTACTGCGTTCATTTATTGATGCCTCACCAGACTTAATTTACTACCGCAATGCGGATGGTGTTTTCTCTGGCTGTAACCGCGCGATGGAAGAGCTAACGGGCAAGAAAGAGCACCAGTTAGTCGGATTAAGCCCTTGGGATGTGTATAGCAAAGAAATCGCCGAGCATATCGTTGATACTGACCAAAAGGTTTTTGCCGATAATCAAGCGATTACTTACGAGCAATGGCTCGAATACCCAGATGGTCGCAAGCATTACTTTGAGCTTCGTAAAGTGCCATTTTACAGCAAAGATGGCCGCCACCTTGGTCTCGTTGGGTTCGGTCGTGATATCACTGAACGTAAGCGCCATGAAGAGTCGTTAGAGAAAGCAAGCCGCGACAAAACTACCTTCATCTCAACCATCAGTCATGAGCTGCGAACGCCGCTGAATGGCATTGTAGGCTTAAGTCGTATGCTTCTAGATAGTCCGTTGACAGAAGAGCAGCGTAAACACATGCAGACCATCAATGTGAGTGCGATTACGCTAGGTAACATCTTCAACGATATTATCGATATGGATAAATTTGATCGCCGTAAGTTAGAACTATTACCTGCGCCACTTAACTTCGAAGACTTCGTCGCAGAGATTGAGAGTATCTCTGCTCTGATGGCGGAACAAAAAGGGTTACGCTTTGACTTAGAACGTTTAAGCGACTTGCCAAAAGCAATTGAAGTGGATGCAACCCGTCTACGTCAGGTGATTTGGAACTTGGTCAGCAACGCAATGAAGTTCACCAAAGAAGGTGGCGTTGTGATGACAGTGAGCGCGGATGTCGAAGACGATTTTGCGACCATTATTATGGAAGTGGAAGACACTGGTATTGGTATCCCAGACGAAGAGCTAGATAAGATCTTTGCGATGTACTACCAAGTGAAATCAGGCAAGGACAACCTGCATGCGGTCGGTACAGGTATTGGTTTGGCGGTATCTAAGCAACTGATCAATATGATGGATGGTGACATTACGGTTACCAGTGAGGAAGGCTTTGGTAGCACTTTTACTGTATCGATCCACGTTCCGATTGTTGAACTAGCTGAGCCAGTCATTGATGCGAAACGCGACAATGTGCGCCTCAACATATTTATGGTCGAAGACATCGAGCTTAACGTAACTGTGGCTAAATCGTTACTTGAGAGCCTAGGGCACTCTGTCACCGTGGCAATGACGGGCCAAGAAGCGTTAGTGAACTTTGTGCCAGAAAAATACGACTTAGCGTTGTTGGATATCCAACTGCCTGATATGACGGGCTTTGATGTCGCCAATTATTACCGCAAGCATTATAACAATCTTCCTCCATTGGTCGCCTTAACTGCTAATGTAATGAAAGATCGTCGTGAATACTTAGATAACGGCATGGATGATGCGATCAGTAAGCCGCTGGCAGTGAATGCTATTCAGTCAGTGATTGATAAATTCTTCGCTCACCAGTTAGAACAACCTAAGGAAGTGGTGAGCGGTCCCGAAACAGTGGAAGAGCCAGTGCCTTCTCCTGTGATTGAGACACATTTGCTCGATATGGATATGTTAGAGTCTTACGTCGACATTGTTGGTGCAAAACCTGTCTACGACAGCATAAAAATGTTTGAAGATATGATGCCAGACTATATCGATGTCTTAGATTCGAACATGACAGCGAAAGATCAAGATGGGATTGTTTCTGAAGCGCATAAAATCAAAGGTGCTGCAGGTTCAATTGGCCTGAAACGTATCCAAAGTGTGGCGCAAAAAGCGCAATCGCCCGATATGCCTGCATGGTGGGAAAACATTTCAGACTGGGTTGAAGAGATCAAAAATGAATACCAAAACGATATTCAAGTCCTCAAAAGTTGGTTGGAACAAAGGAAATAACATGAAAAGAATCGCACCATTGGCGTTAGTCATGGCATTGATGGCAGGCTGTAGTTCCGTTCCAAATGTGAATTGGCAACAAAACAGTCAGATTACGATTAATGAGGTTAATGTTGAGCTCAAAAGTAATTTATGGGTGAACCTCATGCCGAATATTGGGGACGTGGAAGAGCAAAGTATTCAAGGTGCACTTTACCTCGAAGGAGATCAGTTACTTCCTGCAAATCTAACGGCAGAAGCTCTTATTATTAAACAGGGGCAAAAAGAGTGGTTGGTGGACAGTGCGTCTTTAGATACTCGAACGCACAGTGAAAGCCGATGGGAGGTGGCGTTCTCGTCTCACATTGATGTGAACACAGAAAAATCGGTTGATATCGCAGTGCTTCTAGACGATGCGGGTAAACAGCGTTGGTTAGTCGAAAAGTACGTGAAGATTAACAAGGTTTATTAACCGCAATGATGTTGCATTAGTCGTTAGACCTAAAACAAAAAGGGCTTGCTCAATGAGCAAGCCCTTCGGATATTAGCGGTTAAATCTAGTCTTCTAGATCGCCACAGAAGCGGTAACCTTCGCCGTGGATAGTGGCGATGATTTCTGGCGTGCCTGAAACAGACTCAAAGTGCTTACGGATACGACGAATCGTTACGTCTACAGTACGGTCGTGTGGCTTAAGTTCACGACCAGTCATCTTCTTAAGAAGATCTGCACGAGTTTGAATCTTACCCGGGTTCTCACAGAAGTGCAGTAGTGCGCGGAACTCAGAGCGAGGTAGCTTGTAGCTATCACCAGCAGGGCTTACTAGAGAGCGGCTGTTGATGTCTAGTACCCAACCGTTGAATTCATACTTTTCTACCGAGCGCTTCTCTTCTTGCACCGCGTTAGAGCTCATTGAGCGACTAAGTAGGTTACGTGCACGAATAGTTAGCTCACGTGGATTGAATGGTTTAGTGATGTAGTCATCTGCACCAATCTCAAGACCTAGGATCTTGTCTACTTCATTGTCACGGCCTGTCAGGAACATTAAAGCAATGTTCGCTTGCTCGCGTAATTCACGCGCTAGTAGAAGGCCATTCTTGCCTGGAAGATTAATGTCCATAATAACCAAGTTGACTGAGTTATCAGACAACACTTGGTGCATCTCTTCACCGTCACTGGCTTCAAAAACAGCGTATCCCTCTGCTTCAAAAATACTCTTAAGAGTGTTACGAGTTACTTGCTCATCTTCAACGATAAGAATCTGCGGGGTTTGCATTGGCGGTACCTAAATTTGTGACAAAATTGTGCTAATAGAATAAATTCTAGGCAAAAATATAACATACAGGTAATGTGATTTTGATAATAAATCAAGTTGATCAAAAAAACACTTCTTTCAGTTATCCGCCCTCCATGGAATTTTGCCAACTCACCAGTATCCAATGGCGACGTTTATTCTAAAGGGCTTGTTTACCTTTCATTTCCTGCTTTCAGTGGGGCCTGAAACGTAAACACCCTAAGATATTGAGCGGATTTTATATTGTTAACAGCATGCTAACAATGCTCAAATGTTAATTCCATTCAGTTTGTTGATTTATATCAATTGATGAAATGTAACTGTTATTAATCGTTTAAGACTTATGATAGAAAAAAGTAATAAGAACATAGACGCATCGTTATGGAATGCTTATTCAGAATCTTTTTTCAGATTCGAAGCCGAGTGGCGTGTTTCAAACTATGCTGTGATAACCGCTTGGAACCCATACAGTAACTTGAGGTCCAAAGAAGAGAACAGCATAAACAATCACGCGTTAGAAAAACAGCTACAGCACGTTAATTACGCGCCTGTCACGGTAGGTGATAGCGCTTTTACATGGTATGAGGAAAGCTTTGCCGTCGAGTTGTCGCCAGAGGTAGCCGTTGAATTGGCGAGTGACTTTCAACAAAACGCGATTTATTACGTCATTAATGACCAACTTTATCTTATTGCGTGCTCGCAGCCGAAAGTTTTTCATACGTTAGGCTCCATTAAACCTCGGCTCGTATAGAAGGTATAGAAAAGGATACTGCTCACTGAAGCACCGCTTGGGTGAGAAAATTCACGGAGGAAATATGAGAGACATTACACCCGATATTTGTGACCAATTTGAAGACCAAGTGAGCTTGCTTACTTTACCATTGCAGAACTTTGGTCAACGTAGCGCTTTTTACGGTGAAATCGTTACGGTGCGCTGCTATCACGATAACTCGAAAGTGCGTGAAGTACTGGGCGAAGATGGAACGGGTAAAGTATTGATTGTTGACGGACATGGATCGTGTCAGAGAGCATTACTCGGCGATCAATTAGCGATACTCGGAATAGAAAATGGGTGGGAAGGTATCATTGTCTATGGTGCAATACGCGACGTAGCACAAATATCTCAAATGGACATTGGCGTTCAAGCTCTTGGAACTAACCCGTTTAAAACAGAGAAACGCGGGATAGGAGAGGTAAACGTAACCTTAACGATGCAAAACCAAATCGTTCAACCTAAGCACTACGTTTACGCGGACTGGAACGGTGTGTTGATTTCTAAGCAAAAGCTGGACTTCTAAAAACGAAAGCCTAAACCAACCTCAAAGCCTTGTTGCCAATCTTGGTAATCAAGAGTCGCGTGAAGATCCAGTTTATCGGTAATTTTTACGCGACTTGATACTTCAGCCGCGAGGCTACTGTCGTCTTGGCGAATACCTTCCGCTGTTTCGTTCTTGTAAGAGCGAACTGTACTTTTCAGCGTGACACGATCATTAAAGTGATAGCTGATCCCACTCAAAAAACCACTTTGATTTTTGGTAGGAGAGTTATTGACTCGCGCACCGACATAAACGTCTACCGAATCAAAAAGTTCGTAAGCGTAACCCGTATCGATATTCCAAACATCAAAACTGTCAGACTGATAACTGTCGCTGGAAATGAATAGTTTATGAGGAGAAGGGGATGTTTTACCTGGAAGCGGCGGAAGCTCGTTTGCTAGACAAACACCAGGCACAAAAAACAGCAACAGAAAAAGCCCTCTTTTCATGTTCACCACTCCTTGTGTCAACTTTTTTATTAGTATGCGCCCAAAGCTTCTCACTATTAAAGCATAGAATATGAAAGCTAGCTCACCTATTTTCTAAATAATTCGATCCTATGAACATAAGTCACAGTTAAGTTGTTGTTATGTGTCACAACCCTCTCGAATTATTTGATCGTACGTTTTATGGCAAAGATCAGACTAGTTATTAGATAAAAAACCGAACTGGTGATGATGGTTAAGTCCTTTACAAAAACTAACTGTAGATTTTTAAATGATCAATAATGTGTAATTAACTATAAATATCAATGACATTGCTTAGCAGAATTCTCTGAAAGATGGAAAAACAAACAATTTTTTGTTGACTATGTATCAGAAACTCGGTAAACGTAGAGTTAAGCAAACACAATTAACGTTGAATATTTATTTATGCCATCTAACAGCCTAGTAGTAATGACCACGACCATTATTATTACCGACACGACACATGTTGGGGCAGGCTGCTGAGCGAAAGAAATTCACAAAAAAGGCCTGTATCCAACAAGATACAGGCCTTTTTTTATGCTTTTTTATCCAGAATTTAGACAAATTTAAGAAGATATACCGGAGGAAGGGATGCGAGTATTGAAGTTTGGCGGATCATCACTAGCTGATGCAGATCGCTTTTTGAGAGCGGCAGACATTATTGCCAATAACGCTCAACAAGAAGAAGTGGCGGTTGTTCTTTCCGCTCCTGGTAAAACAACAAACAAATTGGTTGCGGTCATTGAAGGCGCATTGCGCAATGGTGAAGCAGAACTACAAATCAAAGAGTTGGAGGAGTCGTTTAAAACGCTCTTCACTCAAGTCCAAGCAGTACTACCCAATATCGATGGTTCAGCTTTCGATAACCAAGTGAAAACTTCTCTCTCTCAATTACGCCAATTCGTTCATGGCATCAATCTTCTTGGCATGTGCCCAAACAATGTTAATGCACGTATTATTAGCAAAGGCGAACGCGTTTCGATTCAATTGATGAAGGCAGTGCTTGAAGCGAAAGGCCAACCTGCGCATCTTATCGACCCAGTTGAATACCTATACGCAAAAGGTGATCACCTTGAAGCCATGGTCGATGTTGAAGTTTCGACTCAGAACTTCCGCCAGAATCCTCTTCCTCAAGGTCATGTGAACATCATGCCTGGCTTTACCGCAGGTAACGAGAAAGGTGAATTGGTAACACTTGGTCGCAATGGCTCTGATTATTCGGCGGCGGTTCTTGCGGCGTGTCTGCGCGCAGATTGTTGTGAGATCTGGACTGACGTAGACGGTGTATACAACTGCGACCCTCGTTTAGTGGAAGATGCTCGCTTACTTAAATCTCTTAGCTACCAAGAAGCAATGGAGCTTTCTTACTTCGGTGCTTCCGTTTTGCATCCGAAGACCATTGCTCCTATCGCGCAGTTCCACATCCCATGTCTGATCAAAAACAGCTTTAACCCACAAGGTGCAGGAACTCTGATTGGGCAAGACACTGGTGAAGACAATCTGGCGATCAAAGGTATCACGAAGCTAAACGACCTAACTATGGTTAACGTCTCCGGCCCAGGTATGAAGGGTATGGTTGGCATGGCAAGCCGCGTGTTCGGCGCAATGTCTTCCGCTGGTGTGTCTATTGTTCTTATTACTCAGTCTTCTTCTGAGTACAGCATTAGCTTCTGTATTGAGGCAGAAGATAAAGCAAAAGCGCAACAAGTACTGGCCGATGCGTTTGAGTTGGAACTGAAAGATAGCTTATTAGAGCCGGTCGAGTTTATTGATAATGTTTCAATCATAACGTTGGTTGGTGACGGCATGCGTACATCGCGCGGTGTTGCATCTCGCTTCTTCTCATCTCTTGCTGAAGTGAACGTAAACATTGTAGCCATCGCACAGGGCTCATCTGAGCGTGCTATCTCAGCCGTGATTCCTGAAGATAAAATCTCTGAAGCGATCAAAGCGTGTCACGAAAACCTATTCAACTCTAAGCACTTCTTAGACGTATTCGTGGTTGGTATTGGTGGCGTTGGTGGTGAGCTGGTGGATCAGATCGAGCGTCAACAGGCGAAGCTTGCGGAAAAAGGCATCGTGATCCGCGTGTGTGGCTTGGCAAACAGCAAAGGTCTTCTGCTTGATAGTGAAGGTCTTCCACTCGATCATTGGCGTGATCGTATGTCGGCAGCGACAGAAGAGTTCAGCCTAGCGCGTTTGATTTCTTTGGTTCAACGTAACCACATCATCAACCCAGTATTGGTTGACTGTACATCAAGTGAAGATATCGCGAATCAATACGCTGATTTCTTAGCTGCTGGTTTCCATGTCGTTACACCAAATAAAAAAGCAAACACAGCAAGCATGGCTTACTACCATCAGCTTCGCGATGTTGCGCGCAGCTCTCGTCGCAAGCTGATGTACGAAACAACTGTGGGGGCGGGTCTACCGGTAATCGAAAACCTGCAAAACCTAATCTCAGCGGGCGATGAGCTAGAGCGCTTCAGCGGTATTCTTTCTGGCTCTCTGTCATACATCTTCGGTAAGTTAGATGAAGGTATGAGCCTAAGTGAAGCAACTAATATCGCAAAAGAAAATGGTTTTACTGAACCGGATCCTCGTGATGATCTTTCTGGTATGGATGTCGCGCGTAAGCTTCTGATCCTGGCTCGTGAAGCAGGCATGTCTCTAGAACTAGAAGACGTTGTGGTTGATCAAGCACTGCCACCAGGTTTTGATGATTCTGGTAGCGTTGATGAATTTATGGCGCGTTTACCTGAAGCAGACGCCTACTTTAAAGAATTATCTGCAAAGGCAGCGGAAGAAGGCAAAGTACTGCGCTACGTTGGTGAGATTAATGAGGGCAAGTGCACAGTAAGCATCGCAGCGGTGGATGAAAACGATCCAATGTATAAAATCAAGGACGGTGAAAACGCACTGGCATTTTACAGCCGTTACTATCAGCCAATCCCACTAGTGTTACGTGGCTATGGTGCAGGCACCGAAGTAACGGCTGCGGGTGTATTTTCTGACGTGATGCGTACTTTAGGTTGGAAACTAGGGGTATAACAATAATGAGTTCAAGTGATATGGATGTAGTGGTTTATGCCCCAGCATCAATTGGTAATGTAAGCGTTGGCTTTGATGTGCTGGGGGCTGCCGTGTCTCCAGTGGATGGCACACTATTGGGTGACCGTGTATTGGTGAAATCTGGGGCTGATCCGTTCAGCCTTAAAACGGCGGGTGATTTTGTTGAGAAATTGCCAACTGAACCAAAAGAGAACATCGTCTACGACTGTTGGCTCGTGTTTTCTCGCGAGCTAGATAAAAAAGGTGTTGAGCTAAAACCACTTGAAATGACGCTAGAAAAGAACATGCCAATAGGCTCAGGTTTAGGCTCAAGTGCATGTTCTATCGTGGCGGCGCTGGATGCTTTAAACCGATTCCATGGTCAACCGCTGAATGAGACTGAGCTGCTAGCACTGATGGGGGAAATGGAAGGCAAAATCTCTGGTGGTATTCACTACGATAACGTCGCGCCGTGTTACCTTGGTGGTGTCCAGTTGATGCTTGAAGAGCTTGGTATCATCAGTCAAAAAGTGCCTTGTTTTGATGATTGGTACTGGGTGATGGCGTATCCGGGTATCAAGGTATCAACGGCGGAAGCGCGTGAGATCCTACCATCTCAATACCGCCGACAAGATATCATCGCTCATGGTCGCCACCTTGCGGGCTTTATTCATGCGTGTCATTCTGGTCAGCCAGAACTTGCTGCAAAAATGATCAAAGACGTGATCGCAGAACCGTATCGTGAGAAACTGCTTCCAGGTTTTGCGAATGCACGTCAATACGCAGCGTCTGCGGGTGCATTGGCAACCGGTATTTCTGGCAGTGGTCCGACACTGTTCAGTATTTGCAAAGAGAAAGATGTCGCTGAGCGAGTTGCTCGCTGGTTAGAACAAAACTACGTACAAAACGAAGAAGGATTCGTCCACGTTTGTCGTCTAGATAAGCAGGGTTCGAAAGTAACAGGAAGTGAGCTATGAAGCTTTACAATATAAAAGAAAATGATGAACAAGTTTCCTTTGGCCAAGCCGTTCGCCAAGGGTTAGGTCGCAATCAAGGCCTATTTTTCCCATCGGAATTACCAAAATTTGAAGATATCGATGCGCTGCTTGCAGAAGACTTTGTCTCTCGTAGCACTAAGATTCTATCGGCGTTAATTGGAGATGAACTTACAGAGGAGCAAGTGAATGCCCTTGTTGATGCTGCGTTTCAATTCCCTGCGCCTATCAACCAAGTAAAAGACGGTGTTTATGCACTGGAACTGTTCCATGGTCCAACGCTTGCGTTTAAAGACTTTGGTGGTCGCTTTATGGCGCAATCTCTTGCTGCGGTTTCGGACGGCGGCAAGATCACCATTCTGACGGCAACGTCTGGCGATACTGGCGCAGCCGTTGCGCATGCTTTCTACGGTATGGAAGACATCAATGTTGTGATTCTTTACCCGAAAGGAAAAATCAGCCCACTGCAAGAGAAGTTATTCTGTACGCTTGGTAAAAACATTCACACTGTCGCGATCGATGGCGACTTCGATGCGTGTCAGGCACTGGTTAAGCAAGCTTTTGATGATTCAGCACTGCGTGAAGAGATCGGTCTGAACTCTGCAAACTCAATCAACATCAGCCGTTTGATGGCGCAAATCTGTTACTACTTTGAAGCAGCTGCGCAAATGAGCAAGCAAGAGCGTGAAAACCTAGTGGTATCAGTACCAAGTGGTAACTTTGGTAACCTAACTGCTGGTCTACTGGCAAAAGCGCTGGGCTTGCCTATCAAGCGCTTTATCGCGGCAACTAATGCCAATGACACTGTTCCTCGCTACCTAGAAACAGGTAAGTGGGAGCCAAAACCAACAGTCGCAACAACATCGAACGCGATGGACGTGAGCCAACCAAACAACTGGCCTCGTATTGAAGAGCTGTGCCGCGTGAAAGAGTGGGGCTTGGAGACGTTAGGTAAAGGCGCAGTATCTGATGAGCAAAGCGCACAGTCAGTGAAAGATTTACATGCTCTAGGCTACCTATGCGAACCGCATGGTGCGATTGCTTACCGAGTGCTTGAAGAACAATTGCAAGACGGTGAAACCGGTCTGTTCCTATGTACTGCTCACCCTGCGAAGTTCAAAGAAGTCGTGGATGATATTCTAGAATCCGATATCGAGCTTCCTGCGCCACTAGCGAAGCACGCTGCGATGGAGCTGCTATCGGAAGAGCTCGACGCAGACTTTGACGCATTGAAACAAGTACTGCGCCGCGTGCAGTAAGCTTCAAAGTATAGTAAGTATCAAAAACAGAAATAACGAGAGGTGAATGAGTAATCATTCACCTTTTTTATTGTCGGTAAGTTTTGACTCTCTTTATGATTGAGAAACGAACTTAACTAAATGAGATGGAAAGAGAAGCATGCATTTTTTGATTTTTCTTGGCTCAGTGAGAGACAGCACGCCACCACGACCAGCCCGTTTAGGAATGCGAGTCAGTAAAGCGTGTGAAAAACTCATCGCGAGTCAACATTCGCAACATACGGTCGAAATCATCGACCCTTTGAATTACGACTTTGATGATGTGTTTAAGCCCGAGTTTGCTTATCACCGCTCTAAAGTTCCGCAGCACCTAAGTGAGCTAGCAGACAAAATCAAACATGCGGATGGGTATGTGATGGTTAGCCCGGAATATAACCATTCGATGAGTCCTGCTTTGGCGAACATGCTTAACCATTTCGGCAGTTCGCTGTTTTCTTACAAGCCGAGTGCTATCGTGACCTATTCTGCCGGACAATGGGGTGGTGTTAGAGCTGCCGTTTCTATGCGTACCTTCTTATCTGAACTTGGATGTCTACCTGTCTCTGCGATGATCCACATTCCGAAAGCGCAAGAAGTCTTTGATGAACAGGGCGTTGCTGCGGATGAGTCGGAGCAGACGCAGTGGGACAACTATATGAATCGCACTATGCATCAATTGATTTGGTGGGCAGAAGGGGCGTCACTGCAAAGAGATAGGCTTGATCCAACCTCTGTAGCGCAAGCGTTTCAGAAAGATCCTTCGCAAAGAAATGCACCTTAGAGGCGAGTTGCTTTCCACTATAGAAAGGGGTTAGAAGGATTCTGAAACAAAAAAAGCTTGGTCATTGCTGACCAAGCTTTTTAAATTCTAGCGAGCTAGTTTACTGAGAGATTATAGAGTCTCAGTAAAAGTACGAGCGATTACATCACGTTGTTGCTCTGGAGTTAGCGAGTTAAAACGTACTGCGTAACCAGAAACACGAATAGTTAGTTGTGGGTATTTCTCTGGGTGTGCAACTGCATCTTCTAGTGTTTCGCGTTTAAGCACGTTCACGTTTAGGTGTTGGCCGCCTTCGATACGAGGAGCAGTTTCGATTGCAACTTCACGGCTTTCGTATTCACCTAGGTCGCTGATTGCGATAACTTGGTCTGCTTCGTAGCCAGCAGTTGCAGCAACACAACGAGCTTCATTTTTTTCGCTATCTAATAGCCAGATAGAGTTTAGTAGGTCGTCGTTTGCCGCTTTTGTAATTTGGATACCTTGGATCATCACTATCTCCTAGACCACTTACGTGGTGATTATTGGTGTTAATTTTCGAATTTTCGTTGAGCTGAGTATTATATAGCTAATATCCACTATTTTAATATTGATTTGAGTCAAAAAACAACCAAAAACATTATTTTTATTAAGGTAATTTTATTGAGTTAAATCAATAAAACCTTTGAAAACAAACTAATTACAATTTATTTGATAATATAAAAAATATTTAATAACTTGTTTTGTTGTAAATTTACTACAAATTGAGATTAAAGTTTAAACTGGTTAACGCAACTATCTGTATTTAGGTAGCAATACTGAAAGTCTAAAGTGATTAAATGACAAACATGAAAAACAAGCTTGGGAATAAACTCATTGGTGCACATGTCTCTGCTGCTGGTGGGGTCGATCAAGCTCCGTTGAGAGCTCGTGAAATTGGCGCAAATGCATTCGCACTATTTACAAAAAACCAACGCCAGTGGGTGGCGAAGCCTTTAGAAGTAAAAACCATCAGTGCGTTTAAAGCGAACTGTAAAATGCTGGGTTTCGGAGCAGAACATATTCTTCCCCATGATTCTTATCTGATTAACTTGGGTGCGCCGGAAGAAGAAAAGCTGAATAAATCCCGCGCGGCATTTATTGATGAAATGGAGCGTTGTAATCAGTTGGGGCTGACTTTGCTTAACTTCCATCCGGGTAGTCACCTAAAAAAAGTCTCTGAACAGGAGTGCCTCGCGACGATCGCCGAGTCGATCAATCTTGCGCATAAAGCGGTGCCGAATGTGATCGCTGTTATCGAGAATACGGCAGGTCAAGGCACTAACTTAGGCTGGAAGTTTGAGCACCTTGCTGAAATCATCGAGCAAGTGGAAGATAAAGATCGTGTCGGCGTTTGTATTGATACCTGCCATACCTTTACGGCTGGTTATGACTTACGTACAAAAGAAGATTGCGAGCGCACCTTTGCAGAGTTCGACCGTATCGTAGGTATGCACTATTTAAGAGCAATGCATCTAAATGATTCAAAAGTAGAGTTTGCCAGCAAAGTAGATCGCCACCATTCTCTAGGTAAAGGAGAGATCGGGTGGGATTGCTTTGAGTACATCGCGAAAGACCCTCGTTTTGATGGTATCCCTCTGATTTTAGAAACAATTGATCCAGATATTTGGCAGCAAGAGATCAACACGTTGCGTCAATTCCATTTAGCGGCCATTGACAGTTAATGGCGTAACCACAAAGTTGGCACCTTTCTTTCTTAGTCATTGAACATCAATCTCTGAATTAGCAAAGAAGGATGCCAATATGTCTCGACCACTCTCTTTTACTCCTTATGCTTACACTCGTCGCGTGCTTCGCTTACCGATGCCTAATCGTCACATTACCGGACAGGGGCATTTTCGAACGCCACAGAAGCATTAGTCTTTTATTACTTGTCTCAAGTTCGTGGTAAGTTTTTGTTTGTTTGAGTTTCGCTCGTTAGAATAGAAGCAAAATTTAGGACAGGAACTTTCCATGAATCAGTCACCCACTTGGCACGATGTGATCGGCGAAGAGAAAAAGCAGAGCTACTTTGTAGACACCTTGAGTTTTGTTGAAGCCGAACGCGCCGCAGGCAAAGCTATTTTTCCTCCCGCAAAAGATGTCTTTAACGCGTTTCGTTTTACCGAGTTCAAAGACGTTAAGGTCGTGATTCTAGGACAAGACCCATACCACGGCCCAAATCAGGCGCATGGCCTGTGTTTCTCTGTACTTCCTGGCATTAAAACGCCACCGTCACTGGTTAATATGTATAAAGAGCTGGCGCAAGATATTGAAGGTTTCCAAATCCCTCAACATGGTTTTTTGCAAAGCTGGGCTGAACAAGGCGTATTGTTACTCAATACGGTATTAACGGTGGAGCAAGGTAAAGCGCATTCACATTCAAAGACAGGTTGGGAAACGTTTACTGACCGAGTGATTGAAGCCATTAATCAGCATCAAGAAGGTGTAGTGTTCTTGCTGTGGGGGGCACACGCGCAGAAGAAAGGGCGCTTTATCGATCGCAACAAGCACCATGTGTTAGCTGCCCCACACCCATCGCCACTTTCTGCACATCGAGGCTTTTTCGGTTGTAAGCATTTCTCTCAAGCAAACCAGTTGCTTACATCACAAGAAAAAGCACCAATTAACTGGCATTTGCCATTAACGGTATAAATGAAGAGACAGCGATCATGGATGGTATGATCGCTGTTTTTTTGAGCACGCTCGAGGCTGATAGTAAATTTCTCATGTACACTTACTAAAAGTAGGTGTTAAGGAGAGACGCTATGATGATCGAAAGAATTCGACGCGAACATGGTTATATGGTTCGTCTGTTGGCGATACTGCGCCATAAGCTTAATGAGATAAAAAAAGAACGTGTAATCAACTATGCGTTAGTAAGCGAGATTGTTGATTACCTCTCTAATCATTCGGAGAAAGTACACCACCCGAAAGAAGATATCCTCTATCACCACTTTCTTGAACACTATGGTAAGCAACAAACCATGGAAAATTTAGAGAAAGAACATCTAGAGTTAGCGAGTAAAACCAGAGAGTTTTCATCCGTGATAGAGATGATCCTTCAGGATGCTGTTGTGCCACAAGACATGTTTGTCGCTCACCTAGAAGATTTCATAGAATCGCAAAGGCACCACTTGGAGCTAGAAGAGCGAAAAATTTTGCCTCTCATTGAAGAGTTATTTACCACAGAAGATTGGCAGCATGTCGAGAGCTTATGGAGCGTCAGTGAGGATGACCCTGTGTTTGGTGACACGATTGCTGATCGTTATAAGCAGTTGGCCGAACGTGTTCGTCAAAGTGATACTGAATATGTTTAAGACTGAATGATGAAACCTGAGCGAGCGAAAGCCGTCTCTCGGGTTTGTGAGATACATTTCTTATTTATTGGGAATCAACCGAAAATTTAGTGTGCATATTTCTCGGCAAAAAGTACGGAAGATTCTCATTGAGTAATAATGGTATTCATACTTAAACCTTGGTACATAAACTCACGGTGTTTACGGTCACTGTAAACAAAAAACAAAAGGCACCCGTAAGGTGCCTTTTGTTTGAATTAGAGTTTAATGTCTTCCAAGTTATAATCGGTACAGACATCAAGTTCGCGCAGCTCTTTAAGCAAATTGCGTCTGTCGTTCATCTCTTCTATTTCACGCCACTTTCGCTTTACTGGTTTGGCACGAGATTTGGTTGTTGAGGTAGTATCCAGATTAAAAATGTCATCTAGTTGAAAGCCTTCCATAAGCCACCTTTACCTTTCTTAAGCTAAACTGTTGTAACCAGTCCTTGTGGAGTTTTTTAAGTACCACAATAGCCGTGAGAATAACCATGATATATTTCGCATTTGTGTCGGTAGCATGACATTTTCGTGCAAAAATATTCTCAAAATCACACTTTTTATTGCAACGATGTGGATAAAAAATGCACAAACGATCTCAAGAAAACGATTAAATAGAGAGATTTTCTATGTTAATTCGATTTGATGAATGGGTGTACTGCGCAAAGGTTAAAGTTGCATAAAATCAGTTTGATGAAATAGTGTTCAATTAGATGGTAAGTCACTAGCGTAAATTTATGTAACACCTTGTGAATACTAGCTTGTTCTTGTTTATACGGTTTACCATTCCATTTAATGAAGAATAATTATTTATGTTGGTGTTTGGTAATTGAAATGTTGCGCAGTTTGAGTGTTAAGTCTTCTATTTATGTTATTTTTTGGTGACTTTATAGTGAAAAATAACAATGTTATTCATGTTGTTGCATATTGATTTTTGCGCTCCTAGGTTGCATTATCCGCCCGTCAAAAAATACGCTGGTACGTAAAATGGATGCATGAAGCGACGTTTACGATTCTAGATTGCCCATAAACATTACTTAAAAAGCTAAGCACACTTTGACACTTAGCAGGCAATTTGGTGGATGGCTAGGACGCATAGACTGGCGCAACTCACTTTGAGGTACACATGACAGACTTAATCAATTTGATGAACGATCTCCTCTGGGGCTCGATTCTGGTTTATCTTCTTGTTGGTGTTGGTATTTACTTCACCGTTCGATTAGGGTTCATTCAGTTCCGCCATTTCGGCCACATGTTCTCTGTTCTTAAGAACAGCCGTAAAGCAGACAAAGCTGGTATTTCCTCTTTCCAAGCGCTTTGTACTAGTCTTGCTGCACGTGTTGGTACAGGTAACATGGCGGGCGTTGCAGTTGCATTGACTGCGGGTGGTCCTGGTGCGATCTTCTGGATGTGGCTGATTGCAATGCTTGGTATGGCAACATCGTTTGCTGAGAGCACACTGGCGCAGCTATACAAAACCAAAGATGATGATGGCAACTACCGTGGTGGCCCTGCCTACTACATGGAAAAAGGCCTGGGCATGCGTTGGATGGGCGTGTTGTTCTCAGTTTTCCTAATCATCGCTTTTGGTTTGGTATTCAACGCCGTACAAGCTAACTCAATTGCCAATGCAATGAGCAACGCATTTGGTTGGAATAACCTGTATGTCGGTATTGCCGTTGTTTTACTGTCTGCAATTGTTATTTTCGGTGGCATCAAGCGTATCGCAAGAGTTGCTGAGATGATCGTTCCGATCATGGCACTACTTTATCTAGCCCTAGCGCTGTTCATCATGTTCTCTAACCTAGAGAAATTACCTGATGTATTGATGCTTATCTTTAAGAGTGCATTTGGTCTGCAAGAAGCAGCAGCAGGTGGTCTTGGCTACGCAATTGCACAGGCAATGATTAACGGTATCAAGCGCGGTCTATTCTCGAATGAAGCAGGTATGGGTTCTGCACCTAACGCGGCAGCTTCAGCAACACCTTACCCACCACACCCAGCGTCTCAAGGTTACGTACAGATGCTAGGCGTGTTCATGGATACGATCGTTATCTGTTCTGCAACAGTGGCTATCATCCTGATGTCTGGTGAGTATGTCGGTCAAGCAACAGAAGTGACGGGTATCGAGCTAACTCAGCGTGCATTGAGCTCACAAGTTGGCGATTGGGGCGGCATCTTTGTTGCTGTGGCAATCTTCTTCTTTGCGTTTACTTCAATCATTGCAAACTACTCGTATGCTGAAACGAACTTAATCTTCCTAGAGCACAATCATAAAGCGGGCTTAAGCATTTTCCGCGTTATTGTTCTTGGTATGGTGATGTTTGGTGCACTAGCTTCGTTACCAGTCGTATGGTCGCTTGCTGATGTCTCTATGGGTCTGATGGCGATAGTCAACTTGGTGGCGATCATCTTGCTATCTGGCATCGTGATTAAACTGGCCAAAGATTACAATCGCCAGCTTGGTGAAGGCAAAGTGCCAACATTTGATGCGAATGATTTCCCAGAGCTGAAATCTCAGCTTGAAGAAGGCATTTGGTACAACGATAAAAAAGACTAAGTGAGCTATCACTCATAGTTGAAAGCTATTAGTACGATGTAAAAAGCCATGCAGACAATGCATGGCTTTTTTTGTACCCTATTAAAAACAAAATTAGAGAAGGGAAAGTCATGCTTATCGTAGTTTCTCCAGCGAAGACTCTTGATTACGAGTCTCCGTTAGCGACAGAAAAATTTACTCAACCTGAGTTGGTCGAATACTCAAAAGAGCTTATCGATGTTTGCCGCAAACTGACTCCTGCTGATGTTGCCTCTTTAATGAAAGTGAGCGACAAGATTGCCGATTTAAATGTGGGCCGATTCCAAGAGTGGAGTGAAACGTTTACCACGGAAAACTCACGACAAGCCATTCTTGCATTTAAAGGTGACGTTTACACAGGGCTAGACGCCGAAAGTTTATCTGAAGCGGACTTCGAATATGCTCAAGATCATCTGCGTATGCTATCGGGTCTTTATGGTTTACTAAAACCACTTGATTTGATGCAGCCATACCGTCTTGAAATGGGTACCAAGCTTGCAAACGACAAGGGTACGAACTTGTACCAGTTTTGGGGCAACGTTATTACGGACAAGCTTAACGAAGCGATTTCTGCTCAAGGTGATAATGTCCTTATCAACCTTGCATCAAATGAATACTTTAAAGCGGTTAAGCCAAAGAATTTAGATGCGCAAGTGATCACGCCAGTATTCAAAGATTGTAAGAATGGTCAATACAAGGTCATCAGTTTTTACGCGAAGAAAGCGCGCGGTATGATGGCGCGTTACATCATTGAAAACCGTGTTGAGAGCGTAGCAGACCTGGCTAAGTTTGATACGGCGGGTTACTACTTTGTGGAAGATGAATCGACGCCAACAGAGTTAGTATTTAAACGCGAAGAGCAAAAATAAAGCTGATTGAGACGTAGTCTACGTTAATCTCTATCAGCACAAACGAAAAAAGGGTTGGCATTGCCAACCCTTTGTTATTTTCTAGCTTGAGCTACTTGGCCCCAACAAGATTACTTCTTCTTAGCGGTTTTCTTTTTCGCTACTTTTTTCTTGTCGTCTTTTTTCTTTTTCTTCTTAAACACAGGCTTTTTGTGTTTAGGACGCATCTCTTTCACGAAACGCTCTTTGATGTCTTCTTTCACGTAACGTGCAACGCGATCCATCATTGGTTGGTCGTGTGCTTCTACGATTGAGATAGCGTTACCTTTCTTACCTGCGCGAGCAGTACGGCCGATACGATGAAGGTAAACATCAGCCGTGCGTGGCATGTCGTAGTTGATAACGTGTGATACATCCGGAAGATCGATACCGCGCGCAGCAACGTCCGTCGCGAGCAGCACGTTCACAGTACCATCGCGGAAGCGAGAAATCGCATTATTACGACGATCTTGCGGCATTTCACCTTGAATCCAAGAACATGGAATCTGTGCACTTTCAAGCTGCGCTCGTAGCTCAGCCAAACGCTCACGAGTCTTTAAAAAGACGATAGTGCGCTCAGCTTGCTGAGTAATAATGTGTTTTAGTAATTCCAGTTTGTGTTCAGCATCATCAGCTCGGTGGTACCACTGAGCAATTTTCTTACGCTCACGCAGCGGCGATTTTGCATCGATCTCTGCTGGGTCATTCAACAGATCAGCGGTAAAGCCTTCTACGCCTTTCCCTTCTAACGTTGCTGAGAACAGAAGGGTTTGCTTACGCCAGCGACATTCGTTAGATAGGCGATCGACAGTAGGAGCAAAACCCATATCTAGCATACGGTCTGCTTCATCAAGGATTAACCATTCGATTGCACGACAATCAAAACGTTCTGCATCAATGTATTCTTTTAAACGGCCAGGTGTCGCAACCACAATGTCTTGCGTTGTTGCAAGGATGTCGGCGTGCTCTTGGTACTGAACACCACCAGTGATGGTGAAAATGTTGAGTTTGGTATTTTTTGCCAAAGCACGTGCTTGATCGGCAATTTGCATCGCCAGTTCGCGAGTAGGCGTTAGGATCAAAATACGCGCAGGTCCAGGCTTACGACGAGGGAAGTCTTGCAAGTATTGCAATGCTGGCAGGACGAAGGCGGCCGTTTTACCAGTTCCTGTTGGCGCTGACGCTAGAATGTCACGACCGTCCAACGCTTGTGGAATCGCTTCTGCCTGAATTTTTGTTGGGCGTTCGTAACCCATCTCTTCAATGGCTTCAAGTAGGTTTTGGTCTAGATCAAGTTCAGCAAAGGTTCTGATCACAATGAGTTCTCCACAAGCAAAGCTTGGTTAATGGTTCGCCACAACAGCATAGAATACAAAAAGGTCGCACATTATAAAGTGATTGGTGATAAGGATCACATGTTATTTCACATCTTAAGATAAAACTCGCGGGTTAACTGGATGAAATCATCACTATAGCCGTCATTTGAACGGATAATTAAATGTGACGTCTGCAAATCGCAAGGTCGTTTTGACAGTTCAAATAACAGTCTGTGTACTGGTTTCTTTTCTGATGGTTGCACACGACAGATCCTCGATAGATACCAACCTTGGTTTAATGCTAGCTCAATGAACTGCTCGCCTTCGGTGATTGGCAACACAAAACTAGCTCTCCCTTCGTCATCAAGCAAATGATAGCAACGCTGTAGCAATGCGTTATGGCCTAGCGTATCAGTGTGCCTCGCGGTTGCACGTTGACTGTGTTTCGATTGCTCGCCGCTGTTGAAGTAGGGCGGGTTACAAATGATGCGTTGGAATGGATGTGTCGGCGTAAAGTGCAGTATGTCGGTGTGATGCACACTTACACGATCTGACCAAGGAGACTGGGCCATATTTTTTTGCGCGGCAGCAACGGCTGTTAATTCGATATCGACCGCGGTTATTTGAGCTTCCGTAAAGCGTTGAGCACACATCAGGGCAAGCAGGCCAGTGCCAGTGCCAATATCGAGAATTTTAGCGTCGTTAGGGCTTTGAATCCAAGCACCAAGCATTACCCCATCTGTGCTGACTGGCATACCACTCTCGCCACCCTCAATACAAAATTGCTTAAAATTGAAACCTTTAGTTTTCAGTTTTTTGTTCTTCATGATTGTTTTATATTTGCTCAATAATTAAGTGGATTGCTCTATTGTTTATTAATTGTATAGATTGTTGTTTTGTTGGTTATTAAATTGTATTGTTAATTGATCGAGATAAAGAACTGGTCTGTTATTTGGATCTGGTTATATCCACTGCTTTTAAGTTTGAAAACTAAATTAATATGGTGTTTTTTTCTTAAAGGTTGCCAAATGATGAGTCTTTCGTCATTATGCGGCGAAAATTTTATAGATTGAACCACGTGTACTTATTGACTTTAGGTATACAAAAAGTGGTCTAAGCATACACAACATTCATTAATTAAAAGACAAGGGTTATCTGTGAAGCAGACGTTAAAACTAACAGATATTATCGCAGTAGGCTTTATGCTATTTGCGTTCTTTTTAGGTGCGGGCAATATTATCTTTCCACCTCTAGCGGGTCAGTTAGCGGGTGAAAACTTAATGCCAGCTATGTTTGGTTTCTTGCTGACAGCGGTAGGTCTACCTCTTATTACTATCGTTGCTATTGCTGTTGCTGGTGGTTCTTGGGATCACTTAACGCAAGATCTTCCGAAAAAAGCAGCGGTTATTATGGCTGCGTTGATCTTCATCATCATCGGTCCTGCGTTTGCTGCGCCTCGTACTGGCCTAGTGGCTTACGAGATGGCGGTGAAACCTTTCTTCCTTGAAGCGTCACAAACGCATCTCACTGCATTTTCAGTGATCTTCTTTATTGCGGCGATGATGTTCTCATGGTTCCAAGGCCGTTTGATCGATCTCATCGGTAAAGTACTGACACCAGCATTGTTCGTTGGTTTGATCATTCTTGCTGTCGCTGTCTTCCTTGATCCTCAGGGCGATATGATTGGCGCGCACGGTGAATACCTAACGCAGCCTCTGACCAAAGGCTTCTTAGAAGGCTACAACACAATGGATACGTTCGCGTCATTGATGTTTGGTATGCTGATGGTTGATGCACTGCGCGGTAAAGGCATTACTGAGCGCTCTGCAACTACTAAATATCTGATCTATGCAGGTTGTATTGCTGCTGCTGGTCTTGCGTTTGTTTACATCTCACTATTTTACTTAGGTGCGACGAGTGCAACGGTTGCTGCTGGTGCTGATAATGGTGGCCTAGTGCTTAGCCAATACGTTCAAGCGTTGTTTGGTCCATACGGTCAAATCGTTCTGTCTGTCATCGTATTGCTAGCGTGTCTGACAACCGCGATTGGCTTGATTTCTGCGTGTTCAGATTTCTTCAGCTCGAAAACACCACTGTCATACAAGCAATGGGTACTGATTAATGGTTCTGTTTGTGCATTGGTTGCAAACGTTGGTCTTGCACAGCTGATTTCTCTGTCAGTGCCAGTATTGTTTGCGCTGTACCCTGTGGCGATTGCGTTGGTTGCACTAACATTTGTGCGCAGCAAACTGCCAAATCCACGTTTTGCTTACCGCGCGGTACTGCTTGTATCTCTGTTGTTTGCGTTGGTTGATGCGGCAAAAGTATCGGGTATTGATGTTTCTGCGTTTAACATGTTGCCACTATTCGAAGTCGGCATGGGTTGGGTGCTTCCAACATTTGCGGCTATCGTGTGCATGTTCTTCATCGCGAAACCTCGCCCAGAACTAGCACAAGAAACCGCGTAATCACTTCGCGTTATCAAGATAATAAAAAGCCCGATGAATTACTTCATCGGGCTTTTTACTTTTTAATGATGACGTGTTTGCGCTATTAAAGCGTGTCGTGGAATTCCACAAGAACTTGTTCACACCATTTTTCGATGCGTTCATCACTCAGTTCGTACTGTGAGTCTTCATCTAACGCAAGTCCAACAAACTTGCTGCCATCTTCGATCAGTGCTTTCGATGCTTCAAATTCGTAGCCTTCATTTGGCCAGTAACCGATAAAGGTTGCGCCTGTGGCTTGTAATTCATCGTGAAGTAAGCCCATCGCATCTAAATACCACTCTCCGTAACCTTCTTGGTCACCCAGACCAAACAGCGCTACAACTTTGCCTTTCAGTGGTGTGGTCGCGATGTCTTGCCAAATCGCGTTCCAATCTTCTTGAATTTCACCAAAATCCCAAGTTGAGATGCCAAGGAGTAATAAGTCGTAGTCCGCCATTAGTGATAACGGTGTCTCTTTCACATTGTGAATGTCGACAAGGTCTTCACCAATAAGGGTACGAATTTTCTCTGCTGCCATTTCTGTGTAGCAGGTCGTTGAGCCGTAAAAGAGTCCGATTTTCATTATATTCGTCGTTATTTGTGTTGCTGTTGTGGAAGATTCTAACCATAAATTGAGGAAGATTGCAGCGAATATCCTATGTGGGATGATTTTTTATGGTATTGGATTGGCAGGTGCTTTAATCTAAATACTGTAAATATAAACAGATAAGGAAGCATTCATGACGGCACAACAGCCTGTCAATCAACAAGATTTTTCGCTTGTTGAGCAATTCTTAGATGCGATGTGGATGGAGCGTGGTCTATCAGAGAACACGTTGGCTTCCTACCGAAACGATTTAATGAAGCTGCTCGTGTGGATGGAAAAACATCGATACCGTCTTGATTTTATCAGTTTGTCTGGCTTGCAAGAATATCAAAGCCACCTTGTAGACTTAGATTACAAACAGACGTCCCGTGCGCGTATGTTGTCGGCTATTCGTCGTTTATTTCAATACCTGCATCGTGAGAAGGTGCGTGCTGATGACCCGAGTGCGCTCTTGGTTAGCCCTAAACTGCCACAACGTTTACCCAAAGATATTAGTGAAGAGCAAGTGGACGCGTTGCTCGAAGCGCCAGACCCGAATGACCCTATAGAATTGCGCGATAAAGCGATGCTAGAGCTACTCTACGCGACAGGGTTGCGTGTGACAGAGCTCGTCAGTTTGACCATGGAAAATGTTAGCTTGCGCCAAGGGGTGGTGCGCGTGACTGGTAAAGGCGGTAAAGAACGCCTGGTTCCTATGGGGGAAAACGCGGTCGATTGGATCGAGACGTTCATTCAACAAGGGCGCCCTGCGTTACTTGGTGATACATCATCTGATATTGTTTTTCCTAGTAAACGCGCAAGACAAATGACTCGTCAGACGTTTTGGCACCGTATTAAGTACTATGCTTTGATAGCAGGGATTGATACTGATCAGCTGTCGCCGCACGTACTGCGTCATGCCTTTGCCACGCATTTATTGAACTATGGCGCAGATCTCAGGGTCGTACAGATGCTTTTAGGACATAGTGACTTATCGACCACGCAAATTTATACTCACGTGGCGACTGAACGATTGAAGCAGATCCACAGTCAACACCACCCAAGAGCATAACAATGGTTAGATTCATCCATGTCTTCTTGGAAAAACGATTTTACATTAAGGTGAATTTCATGAGCGTATTACGCCGACTAACTCTGCTGACTTTACCATTTTTTGTTACCGCTTGTGGTGCAGAAGAAAGTCAGGCTCAAACGGAGACTCCTGCGCAACAAGTGGCGCCAGCTGCCCAGAGCGGCTTTGATGAAGCAGCATTAAAAACTAAGTTCTCAAAGCTTGGTTTATCTATCGTTGATATTCAACCATCAGACGTCGCTGGCTTATTGGAAATTCAAACCAATGGCGGGATCCTGTTTGCTTCAAATGATGGTAGCCATTTTATCGCCGGTACGCTTTATGCCATTAAGGATGATGGCAGTTACAAAGATGTCATAGCAGAGCGTCAAGCGCCACTTAACGCCGAGAAAATTGCGCAGTTCTCCGATAGCATGATCGAATACAAAGCCGACGATGAAAAGTACGTTGTGACCGTATTCACCGATATCACATGTGGTTACTGTGTGCGTCTGCATAGCCAAATGCAAGGCTATAATGAGCTAGGTATTACAGTGCGTTACATGGCTTACCCTCGCCAAGGTGCAACTGGCCCTGTGGCAGAACAAATGGCAACGATTTGGTGTGCTGAAGATCCGGCGTCGGCAATGCACAACGCGAAAGTGAATCGTACATTTGATAACCCTGCGAAAGACCTGAAACAGTGTAAAGAAACCATCCAGGCGCATTACAATCTAGGTCGCCAATTGGGTATTTCTGGTACGCCAGCAATCTTCTTACCGAATGGCGAAATGGTTGGTGGCTACCTACCACCTGCAGAGCTATTGAAACGTTTAAAGCAACTATAATCCATTAGGAGCAGAGTCGGCAAAGTTGTCGGCTCTTTTAAGCATGATAGAAATTCAACGACGTCCTGAACCTGATCTTTCCCTTCTTCCTGATTCCATTCCTCCGATTCTTAAACGTATCTACATCAACCGTGGGATAACGGATCTTTCACAATTAGAAACGTCGGCCCGTGGGTTGCATTCATATCAAAAACTCGGGGGGATTGAGCAAGCTGTCGATCTTTTGTTTCAGGGGATAAAAGAACAAAAACGCATCATCGTTGTCGGTGATTTTGACGCTGATGGTGCGACAAGCTCAGCATTATCAGTACTCGCGCTGCGTATGCTTGGTAGTCACAATGTGGATTACCTAGTGCCAAATCGTTTTGAAGACGGTTATGGGTTAAGTCCAGAAGTCGTTGACCAAGCCTTAGAGCTTGGCGCTGAGATGATCATGACGGTGGATAACGGCGTCTCATCAATCGAAGGCGTGCGTTACGCAAAAGAAAATGGCATTACTGTGCTTGTTACCGATCACCACTTGCCAGGACAAGTGTTGCCTGATGTGGATGCAATGGTGAACCCAAACCTTGAGAGCTGTAGCTTTCCATCTAAAGCGCTTGCGGGTGTGGGGGTCGCGTTTTATCTCATGATGGCACTATGCGTTCATATGCGAAAACACAATTGGTTTGCAGAACAGGGGATGCAAGAGCCCAAGTTGATGGAACTGATTGACCTTGTTGCACTGGGTACCGTCGCCGACGTCGTTCCATTGGATGAAAACAACCGCATTCTTGTACACCAAGGTTTGCAACGTATTCGTGCGGGCAAAGCGCGTCCCGGCATCCAAGCGTTAATTGAGGTCGCGAAGCGCGATGCGCGTCGTTTAGTTGCGTCCGATTTTGGCTTTGCTTTAGGTCCACGTATTAATGCTGCAGGTCGTCTTGATGACATGTCTTTCGGTGTTGAACTGCTGATGTGTAACAACATCCACGCTGCTCGTCGCATGGCAAGTGAATTGGATGGCTTGAACCAAACACGTAAAGAGATTGAAGAAGGCATGAAGCAAGAAGCGATGGCTTTCTGTGAGCGCCTTCAGTTTGGTGAAGGCAATGAGCTTCCTTATGGCCTAGCCTTGTTCCAACGTGATTGGCATCAAGGTGTGATTGGTATTTTGGCTTCGCGTATTAAAGAGAAGTTTCACCGTCCAGTCATTGCATTTGCTGATGGCGGAGAAGGGACGATTAAAGGCTCGTGTCGTTCTATTCCGGGGCTACACATGCGCGATGCGTTGGATTTCATCGACACGCAAAACCCGGGTTTGATCATCAAGTTTGGTGGACACGCCATGGCAGCAGGCTTAACGATTAAAGAGCAGGATTTTGAGCGTTTCAGTCGTTTGTTTGATGAAGTGGTAAAAAAGGAACTCGATGAAGCGGCGCTAAAAGGCGTGATCATGTCAGATGGTGAACTTAAGCCGGAAGAGTTCTCTATGCATGTTGCTGAACAGCTGCGATCGGGTGGCCCTTTTGGACAAGCTTTCCCAGAGCCAATCTTTGATGGTGAGTTTAAAGTACTGCATCAAAAGCTGGTGGGTGAGAAGCATCTTAAATTGATGTTAGAGCCGCTTTATAAAGGTCACCCTACCAATATGATGATCGACGGCATTGCATTCAATGTTGATCTACGCCGATGGCCAGATGCATCGGTTAAAACAGTACGTCTCGCGTATAAGTTGGATGTGAATGAATTTCGTGGTAATCAATCATTGCAATTGATGATCGATCATATCGAAGCTAAGTAATACCTAGATTAACCTTTCTTATAGAGTACGGTTGCCCCGAAGTGGGTGTAAAATTTTATGACCGTGCTCTCTCTCACCGCAATCTGATTTCTCATCCGAAATTTTCCTGTATCTCGGTCACATTTTTCAGTAGAATTTCTCGGTTAAATTCTATTCTAAAATGTTGAGTAAACATGTTTGAAATCAATCCAATTAAAAACCGTCTGCAGGACGTGTCTCAGCGCACAAATGTCCTGAGGGGGTATCTTTGACTATGACGCGAAGAAAGAGCGTCTAGAAGAAGTCAACGCAGAACTTGAACAACCAGATGTATGGAACGAACCTGAGCGTGCGCAAGCACTGGGTAAAGAGCGTGCATCACTAGAAGCGGTTGTTGAAACCATTGATCAACTAGAGCAAGGTGTGGAAGATGTAGAAGGTCTTCTTGAGCTGGCTGTAGAAGAAGAAGATCAAGAAACATTTGACGAAATTGAACCAGAACTTGCTGAGTTGGAAGAGAAGCTAGAAAAGCTTGAATTCCGTCGTATGTTCTCTGGCGACCACGATAGCTCTGATTGTTACATCGATTTGCAAGCTGGCTCTGGTGGTACAGAAGCACAAGACTGGACTAACATGCTGCTGCGTATGTACCTACGTTGGGCAGAAGCGAAGGGCTTCAAAGCTGAAGTGATTGAAGTCTCTGAAGGTGAAGTCGCGGGTCTTAAGTCGGCAACAGTTCGCATCTCTGGTGAGTATGCGTACGGTTGGTTACGCACTGAAACGGGCGTTCATCGTCTTGTTCGTAAATCTCCGTTCGATTCAGGCGGTCGTCGCCATACGTCATTTGCTTCTGCGTTCATCTATCCAGAGATTGATGAAAACATCGACATCGACATTAATCCTTCCGACCTACGCATTGACGTTTACCGTGCGTCAGGCGCAGGTGGTCAGCACGTAAACACCACAGAATCTGCGGTACGTATTACGCACGTACCTACGAACACAGTGGTTCAGTGTCAGAATGACCGTTCTCAACATAAGAACAAAGATCAGGCAATGAAACAGCTTCGAGCGAAGCTATTTGAGCTTGAATTGCAAAAGCAAAATGCGGAAAAACAAGCTAATGAAGACGCTAAGTCTGACATTGGCTGGGGTAGCCAGATCCGTTCTTACGTATTGGATGACTCACGTATTAAGGACCTCCGTACGGGCATTGAAAACCGTAATACTCAAGCGGTTCTTGATGGCGATCTGGACAAATTTATTGAAGCTAGCCTGAAATCAGGTCTATAAAGCTTTTCACCGACAAAAACAGGATACATCGAAAATGACTGATGCTGTTCAAAACGAAACTGTACTAGAAGAAAATAAGCTGATTGCTGAACGCCGCGCTAAACTGGATGCAATCCGAAAGAGCTGCAAAGCGAACGGCCATCCAAACGACTTCCGTCGTGACGCACTAGCGGGCGACCTTCAGAAAGAGTTCGGTGAAAAGACGAAGGAAGAGCTAGAAGAGCTTAACCACGTAGTAGCAATCGCAGGCCGTATCATGGCTAAACGTGGTCCATTCTTGGTAATTCAAGAAACTTCTGGCCGTATCCAAGCTTATGCTGACAAAGCGGTTCAAAAAGTACTTAAAGAAAAATACCAAGGTCTAGATATCGGTGACATCATCGGTGTTAAAGGTGCACTTCATAAGTCTGGTAAAGGTGACCTATACGTGAACATGGAAGAGTACGAGTTGCTAACCAAAGCACTACGTCCACTTCCAGAGAAGTTCCACGGTCTAACTGACCAAGAGATGCGTTATCGCCAACGTTACGTTGACCTGATCGTTAACGAAGACTCTCGTCAAGCGTTTGTAGTACGTTCTAAAGTAATGTCTGCAATCCGCAACTTCATGATCTCTAAGCAGTTCATGGAAGTTGAAACGCCAATGATGCACGTTATCCCTGGCGGTGCGAGTGCGCGTCCATTTATCACGCACCACAACGCACTAGACATGCCAATGTACCTACGTATCGCGCCAGAGCTATACCTGAAGCGTCTAGTTGTTGGTGGTTTTGATCGCGTATTCGAAATCAACCGTAACTTCCGTAACGAAGGCCTTTCTCCACGCCACAACCCAGAATTCACAATGATGGAATTCTACATGGCGTACGCAGACTACAAAGATCTGATGGACCTAACTGAAGAACTACTAAGCTCAGTGGCGCAAGAAGTTCTAGGTTCAACGTCAATGCCTTACGGTGATGAAACGGTTGAGTTTGGTGGTACTTACACTCGTATGAGCATGTTCGAAGCAATCAAGCACTACAACCCAGACCACGCGCAAATCCAAGCGCTAACAGAAGAAGACCTACAAAACCGTGATCTAATGGTTTCTATCGCGAAATCTGTTCACGTTGAAGTAGAACCTTTCTGGACATGTGGTCAGCTTCTTGAAGAGATCTTTGGTGAAACAGCAGAACCTAAGCTAATGCAGCCTACGTTCATCACTGGTTACCCAGCAGATATTTCTCCACTAGCTCGTCGTAGCGACGATAACCCGTTCTTTACAGACCGCTTTGAGTTCTTTATCGGTGGCCGTGAAGTAGCGAACGGTTTCTCAGAGCTTAACGATGCTGAAGACCAAGATGCACGCTTTAAAGCACAGGTTGAAGCGAAAGAGTCTGGTGACGACGAAGCAATGTTCTACGATGCAGACTACATCACTGCTCTAGAGCACGGCCTACCGCCAACAGCAGGCCAAGGTATCGGTATCGACCGTTTGGTTATGCTACTGACTAACACGCACACTATCCGTGACGTGATCCTATTCCCTGCAATGCGCCCGCAAGCGTAATTCGATAGGATGAGTAAAAAACCACCTTCGGGTGGTTTTTTTTGCCTTTTAGTTAAGCTGATTCAAGTTGTTGCATTTGCTTTTTAATGGGATATGCAAATAAACATTCGCCAAATCTCAATCTATTGCATAGTCTTAATACTGAGACAGACGTGAGGGGGCGGAGTCTCGATAATGTTACCCGCTCGCAAAGATAAGTTTGTGGCACAAAATTTCTATTAACAATGAAAAAGGGTTAGAGAATGGCTGGGCAGTTTAAGATGGATTCCATCCCGGGATCGCTTGTGGTAGTTGGCGGTACTTATGAGCCTTGGTTATCGGTACTGGAGCAAGTGGGCTGGAAGTGTCACCAAGTAGGTGACTTACGCAAAGCTAATACGCTGTTAGAAGATATTGGTCCATGTATCGGTATTGTTGATCTCAGCCATGACGAGTTCAGCTTGAATGGTTTGGCGAACTTAGTCAGCTCTCACAAACACGTACGTTGGTTAGCGTTTATTCGTGAATCTCAGCTTGGCACTGACACCATATGCCAGTTCATTGTTAACTTTTGTATCGATTTTTTCACAGCGCCGATCCCAGATGCACAGTTATTAAGCACAATAGGTCACCAGCTTGGCATGCTTAAGTTGGAGAAAAAAGTTTGGCCTAGTTTTGGTAGCAGTTTAGATATGGGTTTGATCGGTGAATCTATCCCGATGAAACGTTTACGCGATCAAGTGAAGCGCATTGGTCCAACGGACGTCAGTATTCTGATTTCTGGGGAAAGTGGGACTGGTAAAGAGGCGGTTGCTAGGGCCATCCATAAAGTCTCTTCACGCTCTCATAAACCGTTTATGGCAATTAACTGTCGCGCACTCAATGAACAACGTTTCCAAGCTGAAGTATTTGGTATTAACGCCGATGAAGATATGGAAGCATGCCTGCTTGAACAAGCAGATGGCGGCACCGTGTTGTTTAACGACATTCTTACCATTTCAAAAGAGCAGCAAATGAATCTGCTGAGATTCTTGCAAGAAGGCACCATTGATACCAAAGATGGCGTAAAAGCGGTTAACGTGCGTATTCTTGCTGCTAACTCGTCAGATGTTGAAAAAGCTTTGATTGACGGTGACTTCAATGAAGAGCTTTACCATTACATCAACGTTTTGCGCATCAATGTCCCTAGCTTGAAAGAACGTGCGAGTGACATCGCATTGCTGGCTCGTTTCTACTTACAAGAGTTCTCAAAAGAGTACAACTCGCAAGCAAAAAGCTTTTCTGAGGATGCATTCAAGGCACTGACACGTTATTTCTGGCCTGGAAATGTGCGTGAGCTGATGAACCAAGTGAAGCGAGCGGTATTAATGTCCGACAGCGTAATGATTGAAGAGCATCACTTAGATTTACCTCAACGTAATGACTCAAAGCGCAGCTTGAAATCAATCCGAGAGAAGAGTGAACGTGATGCGTTGCTGGTTGTTTTGGAATCTCATTCTGGTCAAGTTTCAAATGCGGCGAAAGAGCTCGGAGTTTCGCGTGCAACCATGTATCGACTACTTAATAAACATAACTTGATTTCCGAACAAGCCATGTAGTTGGCCTTTCCCTGTGTTAAATAGGCGAATAAATACAATAAAAGAGAGTGGCCACAGAGCCGCTCTTTTTATTTTTGTTTGGTTTGATTTATAAAATCCGCAAATTTATATATTCCTCAGGTGAATATGTTATACGTAAAAGTATATGAAACTAAATTGCGGTGTATTGATTTGTTTTTAATCAAAAAGGCAAAAAATGTTTGATATATATCCATCAAAGCTTACAATTTAACCGTAACTCAATGAGTTATACCTTTCATAAACGGATTAATTTTTAGCTAGGAGGCGCAAGATGAAACATTACGTTGTTAACACCACTGCTTGCGCTGATCGTATGCCTATCGCTCCGATAACCCTTAAATCGGATGATACCAATACCACTGGCTCACAAGATAAAAATTAATCCGTAACCTATCATATTTATTACTAGGCTGCGGAAAAGTAGCGGCTTAGTATCAACAGAATATTTCTGTTCATTTTACGCACTATTTTTCCCAGTCGAATACATCGATAATCGGAGAAAATATTATGCGTCACTCTATTTACCTACAATTGGCCACTTTGCTATTGAAAGCAGACCTTAAACGCGAAGAAAAGCAATGGCAGCGCACCATACGCCGAACTGCTCATGATATTCCATGGACGAATGTTCATCTATTGAGAGATATTGGTTTAGATCGCGATGGTCGTTCTACACGTGCCAATGTTCCGGATGCAGTAAAAGTTGAACGTCGAGTTCGTCACCTTCGTCGAGTCTTAACGTCGCGAATAATGACGTAATCGTTAGCGTGTTGGGCTGACTGAGTTGCTAACGAGTCATTCAACACGCTTAACTTTTTATATGAAGTATGACTTCATTGGATAAACAGCTGATCTTGAAGATCAGCTGTTTTCGTTTGAAGGTGGTACTGTTAAGGGCAAGGATTCGAGTAAGTTGTACCTATTGCTTGAATTTCAGTAAGTAGTTCGTCGCTAAGTTGCAAATCAATACTGTCGATATTGGCTTTTAATTGGTCTAGGTTTGTTGCTCCGATAATGTTAGAAGCAACAAATGGACGCTGATTGACAAACGCGAGCGCCATTTGTGCAGGGTTTAGACCATGCTCTTGAGCTAAATTGACGTAAGCTTCGGTCGCTTTAACACCTTGCGGAGTGAAGTAGCGCGCAAAACGCTCCCACTTAGTGCATCGAGCGCCTTCAGGTTTTGCCCCGTTTAGGTATTTACCACTCAGGCAGCCAAATGCCAAAGGAGAGTAGGCAAGTAACTGAACGCCTTCGTAATGGCTGATTTCAGACAAGCCAACTTCGAAGCTGCGGTTCAATAAGTTATATGGGTTTTGAATGGAGACAATTCTTGGCAAATCGTGTTTTTCTGCCAAACGCAATAGCGACATCACACCCCACGGCGTCTCGTTGGATACGCCGATATAGCGCACTTTACCTGCATTCACTAATTCAGTAAGCGCTTCCAACGTTTCAATTAACGTGACTTCTTCTTGTTTGTCAGGGTATGGGTAGTTGAGTTGACCAAAGCAGTTGGTTTGACGCTGCGGCCAATGTAGTTGGTACAAATCGACATAATCGGTTTGTAGACGATTAAGGCTGTCATCAATTGCTGTATGGATGTGGCGACGATTAAGGCTCATGTTGTCTCTAATGTGAGGAACATTGCGAGGGCCTGCCACTTTTGTTGCCAGTACTACTTTCTCTCTTTTGCCGCTTTTTGCTAACCAATTACCGATGTATTGCTCGGTGAGCCCTTGTGTTTCCGAGTTTGGCGGTACAGGGTACATCTCTGCGGTATCGATGAAGTTCACCCCATGATCGAGGGCAAAGTCGAGCTGTTCAAAGGCGTCCTTTTCTGTGTTTTGCTCGCCAAACGTCATAGTGCCGAGGCAGATTTTACTGATCTCAAGTGATGAGTGCGGTAGTTTTGTGTATTGCATATCACGTCCTTGAAGAGTTACCGACTAAATAAGTGACTCCAATATAGGGGATTTTTAGCCGCAATCGCAAATGATTTACGTATAAAGGGAGAGCAAACTCGAAAGCTACAGTTAGCCTAACTACACTTAAATAATCGTGTGAAGGAGGTATGTTATGCAGAAGCATCAATTGGACATGTGGCTACATGGTCCACATAAAGATACTTATAAAACTCCCAAAGTATTTGTGATTGGGTGTTCTGATGTCTCTGACTATCTTTTAGCTGTGGAGTACAAGCATCAACTTGAGCCGATTAAAGACGGTGAAGACCCGATACATTTTGGCTCTCTAGACTTAGTAAAAGAAGAATTATTGAGGCTAGGGGTCGATAAAGCGTATTTAAGGCTGCGTAATGCGTATGACGAATGTGGCACTGAAGAGGCAGCCTCGTACTGCGATATTGAGTTATCGCTCGTGACGCACTAAATAGCTGATATAGTTTTATTCTGGTTGAGTGTTAATGTAGTGCTTGAGTAAGATCTGTTCAGTAAACTGTGTTCTAAGGTAAAAGCCTCGGGGCAGAGTTTTCATCGGCTTACCATTTGAGTTATATGCTTCGGTGAGCGCTTTTGCATTTGCGGCTTTAGGGCGAAGATGCAGCGCTTCTCCGTGTCTGGCGGAAATTTGATCAAATCTTCCCAAGACGATCATCTCCATTAACTCTTCCCAGTCATTTCGCAAAATCCGTTCTTCTTCTTCATCTGGTGACCAAATGAGTGGACTGCCCACACGTCTTTCAGCGAGTGGGATTTCTCGTTCTCCTTCTACGGGTACCCAAAGCACACGAGATAGCTTGTTTCGAACATGACTTGTTTCCCATGTAAGACCATGAACACCAGTGAGGGGGGCCACAGAAACAAAGGTTGTTTCTAAAGGTTTGCCAGAGTAACTGATCGGAATACTTTTCAACTCGATCCCTAGTTTTGCGAAATCTTGTTGAGGTTTACTGCCAGCTGGAGCGCCCAAGTGCCATTCGAGTAATTGACCCACCCAACCTTTATCACGTTTTAAGTTTTCAGGAACAATCATATTCGCCTCGGCGGCCAACTCAGCAAAACTGAGTCCTGCCATATCATGCGCTCGTTCCAATAGCTCTGCTTCTGTTTGTGGTTCTGGTTTCATAGTTACAAGGTGGTATTACAAAAAATATAGTTTATCAAACTCCGACCAAATCTACTGTTTAAGATTTCACCGAGGCGGTGTAAGAACGATCAATTCATAACTTATCCACAGGCGGAGGAGGTATTGATAAGATCCTGGCGGGGTCTGTATGAATAAACAGGGGTTAAAATGCATTTTTGGGGTTGATTTTGTTGTAATCATCTAAACGAATAGCAGGTGAGTGTGGATAAATAGCCTGTTGGTGGATCTTTGACCGATCTGAGTTTGGTGAAAAGATCATCAAGAAATTGAAGATCGAATTATCGTTATTTTTAAAAATAAATACTTTCTTATCAATGTTTTATGTTTATTTTTTTGTTTGTTCATTTGTTTTTCATTTGATGGGATTGAACTGAATTACTCATTTGAATTGAATTCTTCACAAAGTTATTCACAGAAAAGGTGAATAAATGTGGGCGATGTCTCACTCTTGTGTTGATAAGGTATGGTTTGATTAAAAGATATCCAAAAATGGTGAAAAGGTAATAAATCTTGCTCATATCACATCAGTAAGTTTGCTAGTAATGGGGATATGTGGAAAAATCACGGTAATAAAAAATTTATTCATAGAGGTTAGCCAGTGATAGATGGCGATGGTTACCGACTTAATGTTGGTATTGTGATATGTAATAACCATGGTCAGGTCTTCTGGGCTAAACGATACGGGCAACACTCATGGCAATTTCCACAAGGTGGGATTGACGAAGGTGAAACCCCTGAACAAGCCATGTTCAGGGAGTTATATGAAGAAGTCGGTTTAACGAAAAAAGACGTTAAGATCATTGCAACAAGTCGTCATTGGTTAAGATATAAGCTACCAAAGCGATTGGTGCGTTGGGACTCCAAGCCTGTTTGTATCGGCCAAAAACAGAAATGGTTTCTGCTGAGATTAGAATGCGATGAGTCTCGCATTAATATGCAACGCGGAAAATCCCCTGAATTTGATGGTTGGCGCTGGGTAAGTTACTGGTATCCAGTTAGGCAAGTTGTTTCTTTCAAGCGAGATGTTTATCGACGAGCGATGAAAGAATTTGCATCCTTAGCCATGCCTTTTCGAGAGAGAAAAGCGAAAGGGAAAAGAAAAAAGCAACGTAGAGGATAATCATGCTCAGTCAGCTAAGGGAAATAGTTGAGAAAGTCTCCAGGGTCGATGATGTGCATCTGGCACTCGATATATTGGTGAAAGAGACTTGTGCTGCCCTTAGTACTGAGTGCTGTACTATCTATCTTGCTAATGAAGAAATGCAGCGCCTTGAGTTAATGGCAACTCAAGGCCTTATTTTTGAAGGTGATAGTATTCATATCAACTTCAATGAAGGCTTGGTTGGGTTGGTAAAACGAAGCGCTGAGCCTCTTAACCTTGCCGAAGCCTCAAAACATCCCGAGTTCAAATTCTTTCCTCAACTCGGCGAACAGATTTACCACTCTTTTTTAGCTACTCCAATCATTCATCGTAAACAAGTTTTAGGTGTGTTGGTGATCCAACAAAAAACACCGCGCTTGTTTAGTGAAATGGAAGAATCGTTTCTTGTTACCTTATCCGCTCAGTTAGCGGTGCTCATTGCACATGCGCAGAATCTTGGGCATTGGCAGTTAGCATCTAAACCCACGGTATTAAAAGGTTTGCCTGCGTCTACTGGTGTAGCGATTGGAGAGTTTTGGTTCGACAATACCCAGCCGAGTTTATCGGATGTTTTCCCTTCGTCCACGTTAGATAAAGAACGCGAGCACGAGACATTACTGGTGGCCATAGAGCGAGCGTTAAATGACTTTCGCCGTATGCGGAAAAAGCTGGACAGTGAAATCAACAAAGATGCGCTGGCGATCTTCGATCTGTTTACTCACTTACTGAATGATCCGATGCTTCGCGGTGATTTGAAGAAGCAGATTGAAAAAGGAGATAGGGCAGACTGGGCGTTACGCCAAGTTGTAGAGTCATACTCGAATCGATTTGCAAGAATGTCGGATGTATACATGCGTGAAAGAGCGCAAGATATCCGAGAGTTAGGGCAAAGGCTGCTCTATTTTCTGCACAACAGTGAGCAAGAAAATTCTGCAATTGATCGTCCCATTATTTTGGTGGCGAACGAACTCACTGCCACCTTGCTCGCTTCTGTACCTAAAGAGTTTTTGTTAGCCGTCGTATCATTAGAGGGAGGCGCAAACTCTCACGCTGCCATTTTATCTCGAGCTCTTGGGGTCCCTGCAGTCATGGGCGCCAACATTAATCCGGATGTGGTGAATGGCAAACTCGGGATAGTCGACGGCTATACGGGTGAGATCTTCTTAGAGCCAAACCGCCAGTTGTTGCGAGAGTATCGCAGCTTAGTAAGCGAAGAGTCTGAACTGTTTGCCATGGTAAACAAGGACCTCGCACTCCCTGCGGTTACGCAAGATAATCACCATATCGAAATTATGCTGAATGCGGGACTCAGTGCAGACAGTAATATTGCCATCAACACAGGTGTTGATGGTGTTGGGTTGTACCGAACTGAGATTGCATTTTTACTCCAGCATCACTTTCCTTCGGAAGATGAGCAGTATCATCAATACCAAGCAATACTTAACAGCTATCCGAATCAACGAGTAGTGATGCGTACTTTGGATATTGGTGGTGACAAACCTTTGCCGTATTTGCCCATCGAAGAAGATAATCCGTTTCTAGGCTGGCGTGGCATTCGTTTTACATTGGATCATCCAGACATTTTCTTGATCCAGCTGCGTGCAATGTTAAGAGCGAGTGCAGAAAGCGGAAACTTAAGTATCTTATTGCCAATGGTGTCAGGGGTAAAAGAGCTAGACGATGCCATTAGCTTGATTAATCAAGCTCACAGCGAAGCCGTTTTGCTTGATGATAGAATTCAATTCCCACAAATTGGGGTCATGATTGAAGTACCATCGATGGTGTATCTGTTGCCAACGATTGCTCACCGTGTTGATTTTGTTTCTGTCGGGACAAACGATTTAACTCAGTATTTATTAGCGGTAGATAGGAACAATTCGCGCGTAGCGGATGTCTATGAATCTATGCATCCTGCGGTACTGTTAGCGCTTAAGCAAATCCATGAGGTGTGTGATAAATATCAGGTGCCCGTGTGTATTTGTGGTGAGCTAGCGGGTGATCCATTTGGCGCTCTTCTCTTACTTGGGTTAGGGTATACCAGTTTGAGTATGAACACCTCCAATGTGGCTAAGGTGAAATATTTGATTCGTCATAGCCAACAAGAAGAATTAGAAAAATTAGCGGAGCAAGCAATGACAAAGTCCTATGGGGAGGACATTCATCAAATGATGCATGACTTCTTCATTCAACAGGGCTTTGCGGGCTTTATCCGTGCAGGTAAAAAGTAGGAAATCGTGACCGTCTCTTTATTTTTGTTATTGTTGGCGCTAGGCGCTTTTGTGGGTGTGATGGCGGGGTTACTCGGTATCGGTGGTGGTTTGATTGTTGTTCCTGCCTTGTTGTATTTGCTTCCTCTTGCTGGGATCTCTCCAGAAATGAGTATGCACATGGCCTTAGCCACTTCGTTAGCGAGTATTATTGTCACGTCTGGCTCATCGGCGATGAATCACCTTAAGCTCGGCAATGTCGATATGTTTGTCGTAAAATGGTTGATGCCTGGTGTGGTCATTGGTGGCTTTGTTGGTGCCAATATTGCTGAGTGGATCCCTACACACTATTTGCCGAAAGTGTTTGGTGTCATTGTTCTTTGCCTGTCAGTACAAATGTTTCGTTCCATTAAAGTTACGAGCAGTAAACCTATGCCGAGCAGCTCTGTGACTGTAGTTTACGGCACGGGAATTGGTGTCGTATCAAGCCTTGCTGGTATTGGTGGTGGCTCACTGTCGGTACCATTTTTAAATAAACATGGGATAGAGATGCGTAAAGCGGTGGGCTCATCCTCCGTTTGTGGTTGCGTGATTGCTATTTCTGGTATGATCGGCTTCATCTTACATGGCTATAAAGTGGAAGGCTTACCTTCATACAGTATTGGCTATGTTTATCTTCCCGCTTTATTAGCGATTGCTATGGCCTCGATGCTCACAACAAAAGTGGGTGCGAAGCTCGCAACTAACCTTCCAACTGCGGTATTAAAAAAGATATTCGCGGTGTTCTTAATGTTTGTTGCAGCGACCATGCTGCTCTAAGTTTGTACCCAAGTCATTCTCGCTGAACCAAGCATCTAGAGGTTACTTGGGTATATTTATTTTGTTGTGATAAGAAGAGAATGATTTATGTCTCAGGGATATATTGAATTTCCCAATATTGATCCGGTTTTAATCTCTATTGGTCCTGTTTCGGTTCGTTGGTACGGTTTGATGTACCTTGTGGGCTTTATGTTTGCTCTATGGTTAGCGAACCGACGTGCAGATAAGCCTGGAAGTGGTTGGACACGAGAGCAGGTTTCTGATTTGTTGTTCGCAGGCTTCCTTGGCGTGGTGATTGGTGGCCGTGTAGGCTACGTGCTTTTCTACAATTTTGAGCTCTTCCTGGCTGACCCTTTGTATCTATTTAAAGTGTGGACCGGTGGTATGTCTTTCCACGGGGGCTTACTGGGTGTGATTACTGCGATGTTCTGGTATGCACACAAAAACGGGCGAACTTTCTTCGGTGTTGCTGACTTTATCGCGCCGCTTGTGCCATTTGGTTTGGGTATGGGGCGTTTAGGTAACTTCATGAACAGCGAGTTGTGGGGCCGAGTAACGGATGTGCCTTGGGCGATCGTTTTCCCAAATGGCGGTCCACTGCCACGTCATCCATCGCAGCTTTATGAAATGGCGCTTGAAGGTATCGTACTTTTCTTCATCTTGAATTGGTTCATCAAGAAACCTCGTCCTCTAGGTTCTGTTTCAGGGCTATTTTTAGCTGGATATGGTACATTCCGCTTCTTAGTTGAGTACGTGCGCGAACCAGACGCTCATTTGGGTTTATTCGGTGGCTTTATTTCCATGGGACAGATTTTATCCCTGCCAATGGTGGTTATCGGTGTCCTCATGATGGTTTGGGCATACAAACGTGGTCATTACAAAGACGAATTACCACAAAAGACGAAGTAAGGTATTGGTGTGAAACAGTATTTAGATTTGTGTCAACGCATCGTTGACCAAGGTGTTTGGGTTGAAAATGAGCGTACAGGCAAGCGCTGCCTGACCGTAATCAACGCGGATTTAACCTACGATGTTGCGAACAATCAATTTCCGTTGGTCACCACACGTAAAAGTTTTTGGAAAGCGGCCGTTGCAGAGCTATTAGGGTATATTCGTGGTTACGATAATGCGGAAGATTTTCGTAAGCTGGGCACGAAAACCTGGGATGCCAATGCCAACCTAAATGATGCCTGGTTGAATAACCCATACCGTAAAGGTGAAGACGACATGGGCCGTGTCTATGGGGTTCAAGGGCGCGCCTGGGCGAAACCTGATGGTGGTCATGTTGACCAACTACGTAAGATAGTGGATGACTTAACGCGTGGTGTTGATGATCGCGGTGAAATCTTGAACTTCTACAACCCGGGTGAGTTCCACATGGGGTGCTTGCGTCCTTGTATGTACAGTCACCATTTTTCATTGCTGGATGATACGCTTTACCTGAATAGTACTCAGCGTTCGTGTGATGTACCGCTTGGCTTAAACTTCAATATGGTTCAAGTTTACGTATTCTTGGCGATTATGGCGCAAATTACGGGCAAGAAACCTGGTCAGGCATTTCATAAGATTGTGAATGCTCACATTTATGAAGACCAGCTTGAACTGATGCGCGATGTTCAGTTGAAGCGTGAGCCATTAAAAGCGCCGACGTTCCATATCAACCCAGAGATTAAATCTCTAGAAGATTTGGAAACATGGGTCACACTGGATGACTTTTGGGTTGAAGGCTACGAGCATCACGATCCTATTCGTTACCCATTCTCAGTGTAACGAGTATCGTTCTTCAAGATATAGAAAAAGCTCCGAATGGAGCTTTTTTCTTTTTTGTACTTAGAAGGTATTATTTTAGTGCACTGACAATATAACGGTGAATTGGGTTGGTCTGCATCGGTGTGGACAGTGCCGGGCTAATAAACTTAGGTTGAGTGAATATTTCTTTACTCACTAATGAACGGATAAGCTCAAAGTACTTCAGCTCTGTTTTCCCGCACAACAATAGTGAAAAGTCATCGCCCAATTTATCATAGGCATTGAGCACCTCTCGGAATCCTCTAAGATACAAGTAATCCTTCGTTAAACCTCCACCTCGATAGACTCGGGCAGTCGTTGTAAATGCTTGAAGATCAGAAGCTTTATACTGTTCTTTTAATAGCATGAACGTATGGCGGAAATCGCGATCCTTGATCATCGACTCTACTGCCAGAACTCGTAAGGATAAGGTTCTTAGGCGCTTGATACTGAAATGTCCTGACAGATACTCACATAATATAGCCAGCCCTTCTTGAGTGTTGGTATTGGCAGGACAACCTAAGCTCAGGACTTTTAGCGGTTGTTGACGACCGTTAAGCGTAGTCAGGAGATGTACTCCCATTTCATGATGTGCAAGAGCCTCCAGCTCATCAGTGGTGATGTACGCCGCGTGGTTAATTTTGACTCGAGACCCTGAAACTAGTGCGTTTGCTAACATCCCGTCCAACACCTGTATTTCACATTCATACCCATTGCGTTGAGCAAAATTTTGCATGAAACGTGCTATTGCACGGCTATCGTGCTGAGGTTCTTTTTCTTCTTCTGTAGGAAGGTGCAATATGAAATGGGCGTTGGCAATATCTTTGGCGCTCGGTTCCCCATAATAGCGTAAGGAGTTATAAAGAAACTCTTGCGTGCCGATGGTATTCACTTGATCCAGTTTATCTGCATAAGACTGAATTACATCCGCGTACAGCCTTTGCAATTGGGTGTCTTGAATGTTTTCTAGAGGTAGCTCATATAGACGTCGCTTTGCGCTGTGAGTATCTACATTAGTAATTGAATATTGAAAATTAGGCTCTTGAGAATATTTGTTTTTAATGAAACGTTCTCTTTCTTGAGCATAATTAAGAGGATTCACGCTACTGAGGATATCAATATCAGCAACCAGTTGGGTTAGGTTTTCGTCTATTGCGAGTAGCTGATCAGAAATAGCGTCATTAAGCTGCGTCATGTTGTCGACTCCAAATGAGATAGCTCAGCATAAGCATGCTGATGTGGCTCAAATTATCACTGGACAATCGATTTGAACAGTTTAATTATCATAAAAAAGGCTCCACGATGTGGAGCCTAAACAATAAGCGATGGTATGTCGTTGTTGTTACGTTGTTAGGGCTAGAATCGCACCTGGTAGAATAACGAATACTGACATTAGGTAGCCACCAACAACAGCTTTATTCTTAATAGCCATTTCAGAAATCATCTCAGCGCCTTTAACCGGAATCTCACGTAGGAATGGAATTCCAAAGATAAACAGCGTCGCCATGATGTTAAATACTAAGTGGACTAGAGCGATTTGAAGTGCGAATACTGCGAACTCTCCAGATACCGCTGTCGCTGCTAGTAGTGCCGTAATACAAGTACCAATGTTAGCACCCAGAGTGAAAGGGTAGATATCTCGTACTTTCAACACGCCAGTACCAACCAACGGAACCATTAAACTTGTCGTGGTTGAGGAAGATTGTACTAGAACGGTCACGATTGAGCCTGATACGATGCCGTGAATAGGACCACGACCGATGGCGTTTTTCAAAATTTCACGTGCGCGACCAACCATTAGGCTCTTCATCAATTTACCCATCACTGTGATTGCAACGAAGATAGTCGCAATACCCAAAGCAATAAGCATGACGCCGCCAACAGTATCACCGAAGGTAGAAAGTGGCTCTTTAATTGCGCCTACGACTGGCTTTGTAATTGGTTTAATAAAGTTGAAGCCTTTAATGCTCATATCACCAGTAGCAAGCAGTGGAGAAACAAGCCAGTGAGAAACTTTCTCTAAAATGCCGAACATCATTTCCAACGGAAGGAAAATAGCGACAGCAAGCAAGTTGAAGAAGTCGTGAATGGTTGCACTTGCAAATGCACGTTTGAACTCTTCTTTACAGCGCACGTGGCCAAGAGATACAAGCGTATTGGTCACTGTGGTACCAATGTTAGCACCCATCACCATAGGGATAGCGGTTTCTACAGGTAAGCCACCTGCAACCAAGCCTACAATAATAGACGTTACAGTACTTGAAGACTGAATTAAGGCTGTTGCCACCAAGCCGATCATTAGACCTGCAACTGGGTGTGCGGCAAATTCAAATAGCACCTTAGCTTGATCGCCAGTTGCCCATTTAAAGCCACTACCAACCATAGATACTGCTAGAAGAAGCAGATATAACATGAATGCCAAGTTAGCCCAGCGTAACCAACGAGCTGTGCTCGAAATTGGTGCCACTGTTGAAGTAGCTTGGTTCATCATAATTTTCTCCGTTGACCTTTCAGTTCATTTTTCGGTCTGTAGTTGAATCTGCGGGCGATGTTAGAGAACAAATATTTCAGTAATATTACAGATTTCTTGCTGTGAGAGATTTTTATTGTTCTTTTTGATAATGGCGTAAAAGAGGAAGAAAATTAATTTTTAACTTGTTGATTTTAATGGTTAAATTTTGATTTCGTTTTGTTTGGTTTTTGCGTTTTTTTTGTAGAGAAAATGCGCCTCAGTTCAACTTTTATGACAGTGTTGACTTTATACTTTCGGTAAAACTTATGCTTTTGTAAGGTATTGTATGGTTTTGTCGAGTTTATTGTTTGTCTCTGTCACATTTGGTATAAAAAGTATCACTTTCTTTTCGGGACTCGATCATGTCACATCTAAACTACAACCATCTCTATTATTTCTGGATGGTGTGCAAACAGGGCTCTGTAACTAAGGCGGCTGACGCGCTCTTCCTGACACCGCAAACCGTGACAGGACAGATTAAAGCGCTTGAAGAGCGCATGAAAGGAAAGTTAACCAAGCGCAATGGTCGTACAGTTGAGCCCACTGAGTTAGGTCAGCTTGTGTTTAAGTACGCCGACCGGATGTTCGGTTTGAGTTATGAGATGTTAGATATCGTCAATTACAGCCAGCACTCGAACATTCTATTTGAAGTTGGTGTAGCCGATGCGTTATCTAAACGCTTGGTCAGTAAAGTACTGATGACGACCGTCCCGGAAGATAACAGTATTCATTTACGCTGTTATGAATCAACCCACGAACTGCTACTTGAACGCCTTTCTCAGCACAAGCTAGATATGATCCTTTCAGATTGTCCCGTTGATTCTACTCAAAGTCCTGGCCTTTATAGCAAAAAGTTAGGTGAAAGTAGCATGAGCTTTTTTGCTTCTTCTGAAATTGAAAATGTGCGATTCCCTGAGATCTTGGAACAAAAAAAACTTCTGATTCCCGCGAGCCGAACGGCTATGGGGCGTAAAGTTATTCAATGGTTTGATCGTCAAGGCCTTCAACCCAATGTGCTGGGGGAGTTTGATGATGTTGCGTTGATGAAAGCTTTTGCTCGGTACCACGATGATGTGATTTTCTTGGCACCGACCGTATACATGTCGGAGATTGAAGACGACCGAAATTTACAGCTAATTGGCCATGTCGATGGGCTAAAAGAAGAGTACTACGTGATTTTTGCGGAACGAATGATCCAACACCCCGCGGTAAAAAATGTTTGTGATGCTGATTTCAGTCAAATGTTTGAGTAAACCCGTATCGTTGCGTAAATAAATAGATTACTATCAATAAAAATATAATTCTAAATAATATCTAAGTAAGCAAGATACTTGTTTTAGTGAGCAAAACTATTAATTATTGATGGCGCACCAATTAAAGTCCTTGGTGGATAATATTGGTGTATCACTAACAACTAAATTAGAGGTTCTAATAATGAAGACTCTGGAAGTGTATCTTGATTTTCTTAGATATATAAATCAGTGCAACACAACAAGCTGGCCAGGGTTGGAATAAGTAAGTTGTAGCTAGAGGTCCAACACATGAATCTACAAGAAATGGAGCAGAACTCCGCAAAAGCCGTCGTGTTGCTCAAAGCGATGGCAAACGAGAGACGCCTACAAATCCTTTGTATGCTGCATAACCAAGAGCTGTCCGTGGGAGAGCTGTGTGCAAAGTTAGAGCTAAGCCAGTCGGCATTATCTCAGCATCTTGCTTGGCTTCGCCGTGATGAGTTAGTCACGACAAGGAAAGAAGCACAAACGGTGTACTACACATTAAAGAGTGATGAAGTGAAAGCGTTAATAAAAACACTGCATAGTCTTTATTGTGCTGAGAGTGCTCAACATTAATTAAATAGTCCTAATATACTGCCCATCTTAGAGTGTGAATCTAATTTGTTGGAATATTTGAGAGTGGCGTTAAACTTTTGATGATAGGGTACTACTCATCGACCAATTTGCTTTGTTCTCAAGTGTTTTATTAGTGCTTTCTAGTTTGAGCGTTATATGGGTAATGAATAAGCTGATGTCTTTAAATGGGACATTCAGAAAAAGAAAAGCTGGCATTGCCAGCTTTTTTTATTAAGAAAATTTTGTAGATATAAAAAAACCGACACAAGGTCGGTTTTTTCTTCACTGTAAAATCAGGACTCTATTAAAGAGCTTTGATTTGTGCAGCGAAACGAGACTTATGGCGAGCTGCTTTATTCTTGTGAATAAGGCCTTTAGTTGCCATGCGGTCTAGGATAGGTGTAACTACAGCGAATGCAGCAGTTGCAGCTTCTTTGTCGCCTGCTTCGATAGCAGCAACAGTTTTCTTCATGTAAGTACGCATCATTGAGCGACGGCTAGCATTGTGCTGACGACGTTTCTCAGCTTGGATAGCGCGCTTCTTAGCAGATTTACTATTTGCCAAGGGTCTAACTCCCAAAAACTTAGTTCTGTGACAATTTAAGGGCGAGGAATATCCCTCATTTGCGCTTAAATGTCAAATGATTTGTGCAAAAACCGATCTAAGCCAAAACAAATTTTGGTAAGAGAGGTTATCGCGGTTAAGATGGCGGGGATTCTAACAGCATTTTTATACCAATGCTAATAATTATCCGCGAAAGGCACACTTATTCCTTACAACCCGCGGATAGATTTTTGACGTCTATTTACAGCACCTGTCAGAGAAACAGTATAGAGTTAGCTGTCTTATGGTGATATTCCGAGGTTACAGTGAGTAAACGACTACTCAAGTCTGGCATGATCGTCAGTGCTATGACATTTATTTCCCGCGTTCTTGGCCTAGTTCGTGATGTTGTAGTGGCAAATTTAATGGGGGCAGGAGCAAGCGCAGACGTCTTTTTCTTCGCCAATAAAATTCCTAATTTTTTACGACGTTTGTTTGCTGAAGGTGCTTTTTCCCAAGCGTTTGTACCTGTTTTAACGGAAAGCCATGCTCAAGGCGACATGGATAAAACTCGGGAGCTCATTGCTCGTGCGGCGGGTACATTAGGGGTGATAGTCTCAATTGTTACCATCTTAGGTGTTCTAGGTTCCGGAGTGGTGACTGCACTGTTTGGTTTTGGTTGGTTCCTAGACTGGATGCATGGTGGTCCCGCGGCTGAGAAGTTCGAACTTGCTAGCGTGATGCTCAAGATTACCTTTCCTTATTTATGGTTCATCACTTTTGTTGCCCTATCGGGAGCCATTCTCAATACACTAGGTAAGTTTGCGGTTTCTTCTTTTACTCCCGTCTTCCTCAACGTAATGATCATTTTGGCAGCATGGTTTATCTCGCCGCAGATGCCACAGCCAGAGATTGGTCTTGCCATCGGTGTTTTCCTTGGTGGTTTGGTTCAGTTCTTATTTCAAATCCCTTTCCTTATTAAAGCGGGGGTTATGGTTAAGCCGAAATGGGGCTGGCGCGATCCGGGCGTGGTGAAGATCCGAACCTTAATGATTCCTGCTTTGTTCGGTGTGTCGGTAAGCCAAATCAACTTGTTGTTTGATACTTTTATTGCCAGCTTTCTGCAAACCGGTTCGATCAGTTGGTTGTACTATTCAGATCGTTTGTTGGAATTCCCGTTAGGTCTGTTTGGTATTGCGATTGCAACGGTGATTTTACCAGCATTATCACGCAAACATGTTGACGCACAAAATGAAGGATTCGCACAAACCATGGACTGGGGGGTGCGCATGGTGATCTTACTTGGCCTTCCTGCAATGCTTGGTTTGATGGTACTGGCAAAACCTATGTTGATGGTGTTATTCATGCGAGGTGAGTTTTCGCCACAAGACGTACATCAAGCATCATTGTCACTCTTTGCTTACGCTTCAGGCTTGTTGAACTTTATGCTGATTAAAGTGCTCGCTCCGGGGTATTACTCGCGTCAAGACACCAAAACGCCAGTGAAATACGGCATCATTGCGATGGTGACCAACATGGTATTTAATGCAATTTTTGCGTACTTCTATGGCTACGTTGGCTTGGCTATCGCGACAGCACTATCGGCATTTGTGAATATGGCACTGCTGTATCGTGGCCTGCACATCGCAGAGGTATACCAAATCACTAAGCGAACCGTCTTCTTTATTATACGTTTATCTATTGCTGGCGCGGCGATGGTGGCGGCAATCTTATGGCAACTGGAAGATATGTCAGTATGGCTGGGCTGGAGCTTTGCTCACCGAAGCGCGGTGCTAGGGATGTTGATCGGTTTAGGAGCCGTGGTTTACCTAGTGGTTCTATTTTTAACTGGTGCGCGTTTAAAAGACCTAAAAGCTGGGACAGACTGAGGGTGATTAGTATATAATCCGTCAGTTTCACACAGTGTAAAGTAAAACAGAGGCAGAAAGCAGTATCCAATGGAACTGATTAGAGGCATTCACAATATCAACCCGCGACATCATGGTTGTGTGCTGACTATTGGCAATTTCGATGGTGTCCATAAAGGCCATCAACAAGTATTGCAGCAAGTGTCTGAGCAAGCGGACAGGCTATCCTTGCCTTCTGTTGTGATGACCTTTGAACCTCAGCCGATGGAGCTGTTTGCCAAAGACAAGGCACCTGCAAGGTTGACGCGATTACGCGATAAGTTCGTGCAATTGAGTAAGCTCGATATTGACCGCTTACTGTGTGTCAATTTCAATCGCCATTTTGCAAGTTTAACCGCGGAAGAGTTTATCCGTGACTTGTTGGTCGAGCGTTTGGGTGTTAAGTTTCTTGTCGTTGGTGATGATTTCTGCTTTGGCAAAGGCCGTACAGGTAACTTTGCAATGCTGCAGGAAGCAGGGGAAAAATACGGCTTTGATGTCGTAAGTACCCAGAGCTTTTGTTTACAACAATTACGTGTCAGCAGTACGGCTATCCGTCAAGCGCTGGCGCGTGACGATTTGCATTCCGCGCAACAGATGCTGGGAAGAAACTACAGCATCAGCGGTCGTGTTTCTCACGGAAGAAAGCTAGGTCGAACCATTGGGTTCCCTACTGCAAATATTCCTTTGAAACGCTGTGTTTCTCCGGTTTCCGGAGTCTATGTTGTTCAAGCGCTTGGCTTAGGAAATAAGCCAGTTGGTGGTGTTGCTAATATTGGTCAAAGACCAACCGTCAATGGTGTTCGCCAACAGTTAGAAGTGCACTTATTCGACTTTCATGCCAATTTATATGGCAAGCAACTAGAAGTGGAACTTTTGCATAAACTTCGAGATGAGCAAAAGTTTGAGTCGTTTGAAGCACTTAAACAACAAATCGAATTGGATGCTGAAGCAGCAAGGGTGTGGCTGCGTCAGCTTAAGCGTTGAGCGGTTTATTCCACCGTTCAACATAATGTCTAATTTTCGCCCAATATAACGGAATTAAGAATCGATGAGTGAGTATAAAGATACCCTGAACTTACCTGAAACAGGGTTTCCAATGCGCGGCAACCTGGCCAATCGTGAGCCAGAAATGCTTAAGCGTTGGTACAAAGAAGATCTTTACGGTGAAATCCGTAAAGCTAAGAAAGGCAAAAAGTCATTCGTATTGCACGATGGCCCTCCTTACGCAAATGGTGACATTCATATTGGTCACGCACTAAACAAGATTCTTAAAGACATTATTATTAAATCCAAAACACTTTCAGGTTTTGACGCACCTTACATCCCAGGCTGGGACTGCCACGGTCTACCAATCGAATTAATGGTAGAGAAGAAAGTAGGTAAGCCAGGCCAAAAAGTGACAGCAGCGGAATTCCGCGAGAAATGTCGTGAATACGCAGCAGGTCAGGTTGAAGGTCAGAAAGAGAGCTTCAAACGCCTTGGTATCATGGGTGAGTGGGACAAGCCATACCGCACTATGGATTTCGCAACTGAAGCGAACATTATTCGTGCTCTTGGTAAGATCGCAAGCAATGGTCACCTGCTAAAAGGTTTCAAACCTGTTCACTGGTGTACAGACTGTGGTTCTGCTCTTGCTGAAGCGGAAGTAGAATACAAAGATAAAGTATCACCATCTATCGACGTTCGTTTTAAAGCGGCTGACGAAACAGCACTGCTATCTAAATTTGAACTGACTGAAGGTCATGAAGGTCACGGTGACGTATCTATCGTTATCTGGACAACAACACCTTGGACACTGCCTGCAAACCGCGCAGTATGTCTACGTGATGATCTAGAGTACGTGCTTATCCAAACAGAAGGCGACAACGCTGAGCGTATCATCGTTGCTGCTGAGCTAGCGAAAGACGTAATGGACCGTGCGGGTATCGAGCACTTCCACAACCTTGGCTTTGCTAAAGGTGCGGACCTAGAGCTTTCTCAATTCCAACACCCATTCTACGATTTCACTGTACCGGCGATCCTTGGTGATCACGTTACGACTGATTCAGGTACTGGTGTTGTTCACACTGCTCCTGGTCACGGTCAAGAAGACTTCGCGGTTGGTAACAAGTACAACCTAGAAGTAGCAAACCCAGTTGGCTCAAACGGTGTTTACCTACCAGATACAGAGCTATTTGCTGGTCAGCACGTATTTAAAGCGAACGATGCAGTAGTAGAAGTACTAAAAGAAAAAGGTGCACTACTACACCACCACGCTTACGAGCACAGCTACCCACACTGTTGGCGTCATAAGACTCCAATCATCTTCCGTGCTACACCTCAATGGTTCGTTTCTATGGACCAAGCTGGCCTACGTGCTAAAGCATTAGAGTCAATCAAGAATGTAGAGTGGATGCCTGAGTGGGGTCAAAGCCGCATCGAAGGTATGATCGAAGGTCGCCCTGAGTGGTGTATCTCTCGTCAACGTACTTGGGGTGTGCCAATTGCTCTGTTTGTTCATAAAGAAACAGCAGAACTTCATCCAAACACGCTAGAGCTGATCGAGAAAGTCGCTAAGCTGGTTGAAGAGAAAGGCATTCAAGCATGGTGGGATGTAGATGCTGCTGAACTACTAGGTGCTGACGCTGACCAATACGAAAAAGTGCTAGATACGCTAGACGTATGGTTCGATTCAGGTGTTACTCACTTCTCTGTTGTTGATGCTCGTGAAGAGTACAACGGCAATAGTGCAGACCTATACCTAGAAGGTTCTGACCAACACCGTGGTTGGTTCCAGTCTTCTCTAATTTCATCTATCGCGATGAAAGACGAAGCGCCTTACAAACAAGTACTGACACACGGTTTCGTGGTTGATGGTCAGGGTCGTAAGATGTCTAAATCTATCGGTAACGTGGTTGCGCCAAAAGACGTAACCAACAAGCTAGGTGCTGACATTCTTCGTCTATGGGTTGCTTCTACAGACTACACTGGTGAAGTTGCGGTTTCTGATGAAATCCTAAAACGCAGCGCAGATGCGTACCGTCGTATCCGTAACACAGCGCGTTTCTTCCTAGCTAACTTGAGCGGCTTCAACCCTGAAACAGACATCGTTCCTGTTGAAGAGATGGTTGCGCTAGATCGTTGGGCGGTTGGTCGTGCACTAGCAGCACAAGAAGAGATTGTTAAAGCATACGAAGAGTACAACACACACGGTGTAACTCAGCGTCTAATGCAATTCTGTTCAATCGAAATGGGCTCTTTCTACTTAGACGTAATTAAAGACCGTCAGTACACAGCAAAACGTGGCGGCAACGCTCAACGTAGCTGTCAGACTGCACTTTACTACATCGTAGAAGCGCTAGTTCGTTGGATGGCGCCAATCATGTCGTTCACTGCAGATGAAATCTGGAACGAAATGCCAGGTCAACGCGACAAGTTCGTATTCACTGGTGAGTGGTTCGACGGTCTATTCGGTCTTGCTGAAGGTGAAGAGCTGAACAACGAATTCTGGTCTGAGATCCAAGCGGTTCGTGGTGCGGTTAACAAACTTCTAGAAGATGCGCGTAAAGAGAAAACCATTGGTGGTGCACTACAAGCTGAAGTGACTCTATTTGCTGATGACGCACTAGCGGCGAAGATCAACAAACTTGAAGATGAATTGCGCTTTGTTCTACTAACATCTGCTGCGAAAGTTAAGCCTCTAGGTGAGAAGACGGATGCAGCACAAGCGACGGATATCGAAGGCTTGTTTGTAGAAGTAGCAGCAGCTGAAGGCGAGAAGTGTGACCGTTGTTGGCACCACACGCCAGACGTAGGCACAATTGAAGGTCACGAGAAGATCTGTGGTCGTTGTGTGTCTAACGTAGACGGCGAAGGTGAAGTACGTAAATTCGCGTAATTGCCTAGAACGACTGAACTTTTTTTAAAATTAACAGCCCCAGTATTTACTGGGGCTGTTTGTAGGTAAAGTAATGAGTGAAAAAGCACTGACGTTAAAGCAATCTGGAGTTCGCTGGCTGTGGTTAGCAATTCTGGTATTTATTGCAGATATTGGCATCAAATTGGTGGTGATGGACAACATGGGCTACGGGTGGGCAAACCGAATTGAGGTGTTGCCATTCTTCAACCTACTTTACGTTCATAACTACGGTGCCGCTTTCAGCTTCTTGAGCGATCAAGCCGGTTGGCAGCGCTGGTTATTTACAGGTATCGCGTTTGTTGTTACGGGTCTTTTGACCTACTGGATGAGTAAGCTTCCAGCAAAAGAAAAATGGAACAACATTGCTTATGCACTGATTATTGGTGGTGCAGTGGGCAACGTGTTTGACCGCGTCGTTCATGGCTTTGTTGTTGATTACCTAGACTTCTTCTGGGGTAACTACCACTGGCCAGCATTCAACCTTGCTGACATGGCGATCTGTATTGGTGCGGCAATGATTATTCTGGATGGCTTCCGTAAAAAAGACGCTGACAAGTAATCTTTTGCGGTATATCGAATAACCCTAAGCGTCGTCCGTTGATTCGAGCGACGCTTTTTATTATGTTGGAGCGCCAATCAGCATATCAATGTATAAAAAGACCAAGCTGACAGCGTAATAACCCAAGAACAAGGAAGCATTAACGTGACAACAATAACCAATGAATCGGTAGTAACCCTTCACTTTACGATTAAAATGAAAGACGGATCGGTTGCAGATAGTACTCATAACATGGGTAAACCAGCGAAATTTGTTATGGGTGATGGCAGCTTGAGTGAAAACTTTGAGCAGTGCTTGATAGGCCTCGAAACAGGCGCACAAAAAGCGATTGAGCTAAAGGCAGAAGACGCGTTTGGTATGCCAAACCCTGATCATATTCACTATATGGATCGCACTAAATTTGTAGGTGATGCAGAAGTGGAAGTTGGTACAATCATGGCCTTCAGTGGCCCTGATGGCATGGAAATCCCGGGCATTATTACAGAGATTGCAGGCGATTCAGTCACTGTGGACTTCAACCATCCTCTAGCGGGACAAGACGTGACTTTCGAAGTTGAAATTTTGTCAGTAGAATAGCGAACCAAATAAAAGATAACTTCCATGAGCAATGAAATGAAAATCCTGTTAGCTAACCCACGTGGTTTCTGTGCTGGTGTTGACCGCGCGATTAGCATCGTAGAGCGTGCGCTAGAGATGTATCAGCCACCGATTTATGTGCGTCATGAAGTGGTGCATAACCGTTTTGTGGTTGAAGGTCTAAAACAGCGTGGTGCTATCTTCGTTGAAGAACTGCACGAAGTGCCAGACAACAACATTGTGATTTTCTCCGCTCATGGTGTATCGCAGGCAGTTCGTCAGGAAGCCAAGCAGCGTGATTTGACCGTATTTGACGCAACGTGTCCTTTAGTAACCAAAGTGCATATGGAAGTGGCGCGTGCGAGCCGTCGTAATATGGAAGTGGTTCTGATTGGTCACGCAGGTCACCCTGAAGTCGAAGGTACGATGGGGCAATACGCCAGTGAAACCGGTGGTATGTACTTGGTTGAAACTCCAGCCGATGTTGAGAAACTGAAGGCGATTGTGAAAGATCCATCCGATCTTCATTACGTAAGCCAAACGACGCTTTCTGTCGATGAAACTGCCGATGTTATCGAAGAGCTACGCCGCGTGTTCCCAGATATCCAAGGTCCACGTAAAGACGATATCTGTTATGCGACACAAAACCGCCAAGATGCCGTACGTGAATTAGCTGGTGACGTAGATGTGATGGTTGTGGTGGGTTCTAAAAACTCATCAAACTCTACACGTCTTAAAGAGCTAGCTGAAAAGCTAGGGACACCTGGCTACTTAACCGACTGTCCGGAAGATATCAAACCTGAGTGGTTCGAAGGCAAAACAAAGGTCGGCGTGACTGCGGGAGCATCTGCTCCGGAAGAGCTCGTTAATCAGATTCTAGAGCGAATCAAAGAACTCGTTGGTGCCGAAGCGGTTGATGAAGTACTTGGCCGTGAAGAGAATATGTTCTTTGAAGTACCTAAAGAACTTCAAATCAAGCAAGTGGATTAGTCTCTATTTATCGAATATTCAAAAGGCGACCTGTGTGTCGCCTTTTTTACATCTCTCTTAACTCATTTAGGTAATCACGAATTTGGTCTTTTCCTAAACCATCGATAATCATATCAGACACCTTCGTGATTCTTCGCTCAAGCGATTGAGCAACCTTTTCGCAATGTGCGTACATGTCTTCATCAGAACCATCGGTCGGAAAAGCATCAACTTGCCAGTTTACTCGAACACCACCTGCAAGCCACTGAGGAGCGGTTTCTTGATGTAAAGAATCACAGAGAATAATAACGATGTCGGGAAGAAACTGAGTTCGCTCCTCCCATGAATGCGTGTGGATATGCGGAATGGGGAGTTGGTGGTCATCTAAATATTTTTGCACCACTGGGTGCACCTTGCCTGTGGGATGTGAGCCTCCACTGGTGACACTAAAATCTGCTGGCAGGATATTGGTTGCGATTGACTCCGCGAGGACGCTTCGTCCAGCGTTGTGCTTACATATGAATAAAACTTTATACATCATCGCCTCGTCTTTTCAGAGCGTCCTATTTATACGCTAGCGGAAACTCAGCGATGATGTGTGAAGTTTTTGTGTTAGTGGCTAATGCCGAGCATCTCTTTGAGCACCTTTAAGTAGCGGCGGCTTACTGGTATCTCAAAGCCTGTTTTGGTAATGATTTCCGCTAACCCATTTTCCAGTAACTTGATTTCGCTAATCGCTTTAATACTGACTAAGTATTGACGATGGCAGCGGACTAGAGGGGTTTTCTCTTCCAACGTTTTTAATGTCAGTTGGGTGCTCGCGGTTTGGCTGGTGGAGCGTACATGCACGCCGCTGATATCACTGTAAGCACATTCCACCGTGTCGGTGGCCATGATAACGATGCGGTTGTGTCCGATGCACGGTATCTGATCCAACGTGTCAGGTGTAATAGCAGACAGTCGTTGCGTTAGGGCGGATTGGCTAATGACTTTGTTTAGTCGTTTGACCGTTTTAGTTAACCGGCATGGGTCGACAGGTTTGAGCAAGTAATCAAAGGCATTGTCTTCAAATGCTTGAATCGCATACTGATCATAAGCCGTGACAAAAACCACATAAGGCATGGTTTCTGGATCAAGCATCCCAAGTAGTTCAATCCCCGTGACTTGAGGCATTTGGATATCGAGAAACACCACATCAGGCTTAAGTTCATTGATTTTTTTTAGGCCAAGGATTGCGTTTGAGGCATCGCCCACGACCTCGACTTGGCCTGTTTCATCCAGTAACTCTGCTAGCTCTTCACGAGCAAACTGTTCATCATCAATGACGAGTGCGGTTAACATCCAACATTACCTTTATTGCTTCAGCGTGCTTTTATGATTTTGGGGGAATGATAAAGCTCATTTTAGTAAATTGATGTGGCTCGCACGTAATTTTTAGCGCTGCATCACGTCCAAATTGATTAGTGAGACGTTTGTCGACAATTTCTAAACCTAGCCCTGAGTGGTTTTCTTTTGGCGGTTCAAAACTGCCTGCGTTGTCTTCGACGGTAATCAAGTGACCTTGTGGGTGTGCTTCGCTGTATATATGAACTTTACCACCTTCAAGCATGTTTGAAATTCCATGTTTAATGGCGTTCTCAACCAAAGGCTGGAGTGTAAAGCTTGGTAATTTGATGTCCAGCAATTCAGGTTGAATATCGATTTCAACCTCTAAGCGGTCCGTAAAACGCGCTTTTTCGATGCTCAAGTACGAGTTCACATGTGCAAGCTCTTCCTTTAGCGTCACGGTATTAATGTTCTGCTTTAAATTGCTGCGGAAGAAGTGCGATAGATTTTGGATTAGCTCGCGCGCTTTGTCAGGGTCACGACGAGTAATCGCACTAATAGTATTGAGAGCATTAAACAAAAAGTGTGGATTCACCTGAGCGTGAAGCAATTTTATTTCTGCTTGGGCGAGTAAGGCTTGTTGTTGTTGGTAATCGCCATAAAGGATTTGGCTAGATAGAAGCTGGGCTATTCCTTCCGCCATCGACATGTTGGCCGTCGAGAACAATTTACGCTTCGGTTCATACAGCTTTATGGTACCAATGACCTCTTTCCCTGCACGCAGTGGGATGATCAGCGCAGATCCGAGCTTGCAATCTTTTGCAATGGAGCATTGGTATGGACGCTCCGCACCATCAAGATAAATGATGTCGTTTTTCTCCATGGAGTCTAATGTGCTTTGCGATGAAATCGGCGTGTTCGGTTTATGGTGATCATCGCCAATGCCCACAAACGCCAAGATCTTTTCTTGGTCAGTAATCGCGACAGCGCCCACTTTGGTTTCTTCGTAAATAATACGTGCGATTTTCTCTGCGTTTTCGGTGTTGAAGCCGTTGCTTAGAATTCCCACTGAGCGATCAGCAATGGTGAGCGCTCGACGCGAAAACGTCGCAGAAAACTTTTCAAAGATTGCTTTTCTGTCTTGCAGGATACTCATGAACAACGCCGCACCAAATGAGTTCGCGATGATCATAGGCGCTGCAATAGCGGACACCAGTTCATAGGCTTGATCAAAAGGTTTCGCGACGGCGAGCAGCAAAATCATTTGCACCACTTCTGCAACAAACGTGACGCTGAATACGACGCTTGGATTAAACAGCAATGCGCCTTTATTTCGCTTGATAAGGTAAACGTGGAGCAAGCCACCAATTACGCCCTCGGCGGTGGTTGAAATTGCGCAGGCTAGGTCAGTAAAGCCACCAAGAGAGTATCGATGGATGCCACCAGTAAATCCGACGGCGAAACCTACAACAGGTCCACCAAACAGCCCGCCCATAACTGCGCCGATCGCACGAGTATTGGCAATAGCATCGTTGATGTGCAGACCGAAATAGGTGCCGAGAATACAAAAGCCAGAGAAGAGTACGTAACAAATTAGGCGGTGGCTTAAGCGCGAAGAAATACTCAGCAAAGGTAAGATGATTGGCGTTTTACTTAGCATGTAAGCCAAAACTAAGTACACACACATCTGTTGTAAAAGGGAGATGACCAGTTCCATAGTGAACCTAACCTAGAATCAATGTTGTTATTGTATACCTAAGTAACCTCAAGATGCTTGGCTCAGATAGATAAGAACAGCTAAGTAAATGATGCTGCGCTGTGCTTTCTGAGTCTTAAAGTGACTTGGGTATAAAACAAAAAGAGCCTGCAATTGGCAGGCTCCTATCTTAGTCACTCAGATGTGACGAGTATTACGCTGTTTCTGATACGGCTTGTGGTTTCTCTTCGTCAGCCAGTTCAGTTTCACCTTTACCCTTAGAGGTTTTGATAACGTAACCTGTCACAGCTAGGGCAAACACAATACCTACGATAGTTGATAGTTGCATTGGCAGACCAAAACCTAGCGAGCTGTTGTTTAAGATGAACGTGACACATACCGTGGTCATGAAGATAGCTGGGATAGTGGTAATCCAGTGCAGCTTGTTGTGACGCAGTAGGTAAGCGGACGCAGTCCAAAGCATCATTACCGCTGTTGTTTGGTTTGCAAAACCGAAGTAGCGCCAGATAATGCCGAAGTCTACTTGAGTTAAGATACCGCCGATAACGAACAGTGGAAGTGCCATCAGTAGACGGTTACGTAGCGTTTTTTGTTCCATGTTGAAGTATTCAGCAAGGATCAAGCGGCTTGAACGGAACGCTGTATCGCCAGACGTAATTGGTAGGATAACCACCCCCAGGAACGCAAGGATACCACCGAACACACCTAGCAGACCAAATGATGCGCTGTATACCACGTTACCAGGACCACCGTTTTTCACAGCTTCTGATAGAGCGTCTAGAGAGCCGAAGAAAGACAGAGCGATAGCACACCAAATTAGCGCGATAACACCTTCACCAATCATTGCACCGTAGAATACGAAGCGACCGTTTTTCTCATTTTCCATACAACGCGCCATCAGTGGAGACTGAGTTGCGTGGAAGCCAGAGATAGCGCCACATGCGATAGTGATGAACAATGCAGGCCATAACGGCATGTCATTTGGGTTGAGGTTAGAGAACATGTCCGAAACTTGGAAGTCACCCATTACTGTGTGTTCGCTAGAGAAAGCAACGGCTGTCATTAGGCCAACAGACATAAAGATAAGTAGGGCGCCAAACAGTGGGTAGAAACGACCAATGATTTTATCGACAGGAACAATCGTCGCAATGATGTAGTAAGCAAAGATAGCAATAACCATCGTTGTCATGCTTACACTCAAGCTTGTTTGATCATTGATGAGGTTAGTAATCATGCCAGCAGGGGCTGAAACGAACACTACGCCAACTAGAAGCAATAGGACAATGGCAAAAATATTCATAAAGTGTTTTGCGCCATTACCTAGGTAGCGACCTGTAATGGTAGGTACAGATGCACCGCCGTTACGCACTGAAAGCATGCCTGAGAAGTAATCGTGTACTGCACCAGCAAAAATACAACCGACTACAATCCAAAGCATCGCCGCAGGACCGTATAGTGCCCCCATGATCGGGCCAAAAATTGGACCAACACCTGCGATGTTAAGTAGTTGAACTAGGTAAACTTTCTTTGTTGACATTGGAACGAAGTCAACACCGTCCGATTTGGTGTGAGCTGGCGTTTGGCGTTTTTCATTGATGCCGAAAATCTTCTCGACGAAAGCGCCGTAGATGAAGTATCCGCCGATTAGGGCTGCGACACAGGTTAGAAACCACATCATAGCAATTGTCCTTGGTCTTAGTTGGGTAGGGTAATTTTTTAATCTCAGGATGCATGTTATGCGTCACTTGTGTTAAATGCATTCGGTTAGTAGATGAGTGGTCGAATAGAGCACTGAGTGGTCGATATGCTGCTTGAGCGGCTGATTTGAGTCATCAGTGGTTAAATCTGCAAGCTCAGCGGCAAGCGCCAATAATTAGTGGTAAGCTTATTTTTGAAAACAATTACTTAAGGAAGAACCATGAAAAAGGTAACGGTAGGTCTGGCACTGGCTTTACTTGCAGGATGCACAGCAACGACAGCAGATCTTGCCAAGTCGGGAGATTGGCATCAGATCGGATATCAAGATGGCATAACCGGACACACATCGCGCACGATGAGCGAGCTTCGTGAGTTGGGTAGTGTTAAGCAAAGTGACTACGACCAAGGTTATTTAGAAGGTTTACGTGAGTACTGTAATCCTGCTTTTGCGTATCAAATGGGGTTATCTGGTCAGTATTACGAAGGGGTTTGTGAAGGTACTGAGCAATCGCAAAAATTCCGCATGGAATGGCAACGTGGTTGGAATGAATACTCAAATTAATAGTCAATAAAGCCGTTGTTACACTGTCTGCATCACATAAATGTGGCAAAATCTTCCTTATTAAACTATGTTCATATTGATTGATAGTGAGCACAGCAAAAAAAGGAATCACATTATGTCAACGCAAATGGCTGGTGGCTGGAGTCCATTTCATGAACTCACAGCAGAGAATAAAGAAGTATTTGCTAAAGGTATCGAGGGGTTTGTCGGTGTCAAATACTCCCCTTTGGTTGTGGCTACTCAAGTCGTAGCCGGACAAAACTATGCGTTTTTCTGTAATGCAGAAGTTGTCTACCCTGGAGCACAACCATACCCAGCAATGGTTCATATGTTCAGTGACCTTGAAGGTAAAGTCGGTATTACTCACATTGAACGATTGAACTACTAAATTAAGCCATAAAAGGCGCCTGACTTTTAAATAAGTGAGGCGCTTTATTGATTAAGATTGATTAGTTTGCGCGATCACGACTTTTCTTAAATATCCTTGCTTGGCGTTCAGTTGCTCAGTCGCGCTTTCTCTATCCAGCCCGGTTAAAATCATCAAAATCGCTAACTTGGCGTCGTAGTCCGTTTCTTTGAGCGCCGTTTTAGCCTCTTGGTTAGTACAATCTGTTGCTTGCATAACAATACGAGCCGCTCTTGCAACTAGCTTTGCATTCGTCGCTTTCACATCTACCATTAAGTTCTGATAACTTTTGCCCAGGCGAATCATGCTTGCGGTAGTGAGCATGTTTAGTACGAGTTTTTGTGCCGTCCCTGATTTTAAGCGAGTGGATCCCGTTAACGCTTCAGGTCCAACAACGGGGCTAATCGCAATATCAGCAATATCTGCAATCGGAGAGTCAGGGTTACAAGATAGTGCTACAGTGGTGGCACCAAGCTCGTTCGCATACTCTAAGCCACCAATCACGTAAGGTGTTCGTCCACTTGCCGCAATACCAACGACGACATCGCGTTGTGTTAGCGTATTCTCTTTAAGATCTTGCTCGCCTAATGTAGGGTCGTCCTCCGCCCCTTCTTTTGCACGGAACATTGCCTCTTTTCCACCGGCAATAATACCAACGACCATCTCTGGATCTGTGCCAAAAGTTGGTGGGCATTCTGAAGCGTCCAAAACGCCAAGTCGACCACTGGTACCCGCACCGATGTAAAACAACCGACCTCCGACCTTAAATGCTTCCGTGATCTTATCAACGGCTTCAGCGATCTCAGGCAATACTTTTTCAACGGCAAGAGGAACGAGTTTGTCCTGTTGGTTGATGCGTTGAACAATATCGAGAGAAGGCAGCAAGTCGATGTCCATGGTGTCTGGATTTCGCCCTTCAGATACCAGATGGGATAAAGCTGCGATAAGTGCATCGTTCGTCATAATGAATTAAGCCTTTTTGTTTAGGATCTATTGCCCTTAATTTTTTGAATAGAGTACACCCAGTGAAGCGAGACGACTTGCCCCCGTAACTTCCGGTAAGTTGCTAGGGAGGCCGTGAATATGGCGCTGCGCAAGCCAAGCAAACGCCATTGCTTCCATGTAGTCGCCATCAACACCTTTTTCTGCCGTTGTCGCAACGCTCCATTGTGGCAATAACTTGGCCAGTCGTTGCATCAAAAGCGGGTTTCTTGCTCCACCGCCACAGACCAATAGTTGAGGTGTGATGCCATGAGAAAACTTGTCGACTTCGTTGGCAATGGTAATTGCAGAATACTCGCAAAGTGTACGTTGTACGTCTTCGATTGGTAAATTGTGATGGGCCAGTTGTAGATGCAGCCAGTCAATATTGAACAGTTCTCGCCCGGTACTTTTAGGGGCAGGCATGGCGAGGTAAGCTTCTTTGAGTAATTGAGTCAACAAAGTAGCGTTTACCGTTCCTTTAAGTGCAAATTGTGCATCTTCGTCGAAGCTTTGCCCAGTATGCAGCGCACACCATGCGTCCATCAACATATTGCCCGGGCCTGTGTCATAGCCAATGACTGGTTGTTCTGGATGCAGTACCGAGATATTGGCAATGCCTCCAATGTTAAGTACCACAGTTGTGGAATCCTGCATCGCAAAAATGCTTTTATGGAAAGCAGGGACGAGTGGGGCACCTTGTCCACCTAGCGCCATGTCTTTACGACGAAAATCCGCTACCGTATCAATGCCTGTCTTGACCGCGATAATGTTGGCATCGCCCAATTGAGTGGTAAACGGCAAGTTTCCGGTAGGCTGATGGAACACTGTTTGACCGTGATTACCAATCGCACGAATTTGCTCTGCGACGTAACCAGACTTATTGAGCAGCTGTAACACGGCATCTGCAAATAGGTGGCCGAGCTGGTGGTCAAGTTCACCTATGGCTTTTAAATTTGTTGCTTGACCGGTACAAACAGATAACAGCATGTCTTTTAGTGCTGCGGGCATTGGGTAGTCGTCGTGCGCAATCAGGCGAACGTGCTCATCGCTTATTTCAACTAGAGCGGTATCAACACCATCCATACTCGTTCCAGACATCACACCAATGTACAGTTCGTTAAATTTCATAGCCGATCTCGTCAATTCTTCATTCACTTATTGTAAAGCAAATCTGAAGCGAATAACCTCATCGAATACGAGATATTCAGCCGATTTTGAGGAGAAAACATGGGACCGTTATGGGTTGACGTTGCGGGGTATGAACTGACCGCTGAAGACAAAGAAATCTTGGAGCATCCTACGGTTGGTGGCTTAATTCTATTTGCCCGCAACTATCATGATAGCGAACAGCTTCAAGCACTTACTCAATCCATCCGAAAGGCGGCTAAGCGCCCGTTTTTGATCGGTGTGGATCAAGAAGGCGGCCGAGTGCAGCGCTTTCGTGAAGGTTTCTCATTAATTCCTGCTGCTGATGAGTACGCTAAACATCAAAATGGTGAAGAGCTTGCTCGTATGGGCGGTTGGTTAATGGCAGCAGAGCTGATTGCCCATGATATTGATTTAAGCTTTGCCCCGGTACTTGACCAAGGCCATCAATGTAAAGCGATCGGTAACCGTGCATTCGGTGAAGATGCCGATACCATTCTTCGCTATAGCACTGCTTATATGCAAGGAATGAAGAGTGTTGGCATGGCAACGACAGGCAAGCACTTCCCTGGACATGGTGGCGTGATTGCAGACTCACATCTAGAAACACCATACGACGAGCGCAGTGATATTTTTGAACAAGATATGGCGATCTTCAAAGCGCAAATTGATGCCGGTATTTTAGATGCCATGATGCCTGCTCACGTGATTTTCCCACATTATGATGCTCAACCAGCCAGCGGTTCTGAATACTGGTTAAAACAGGTCCTGCGTCAGCAATTGGGTTTTAAAGGTTTGGTTTTTTCGGATGACTTGACCATGGAAGGCGCTGCGATTATGGGCAGCCCAGCCGAGCGAGGTGCTCAAGCATTGAGAGCTGGTTGCGATATGTTGTTAATGTGTAATAAACGAGAAGCGCACGTTGAGGTATTAGACAACTTACCGGTTTCAACCGTGCCACTCGCGGATGGATTACTGAAAAAACAGTCATTTTCTCCAAGCGAACTTAAGCTATCTCAAGAGTGGAAAGCGGCGAGTGAAGCGATGAAACGCTTGACTAGCTAAACCTCTTGTAAAAGATTCAAAACAGCGATGAGAAGCCAAAGTTAATTATACTTTGGCTTTTTATTTGACTGTAAACCTAAGTTTACACTAAATGTTTTTTATTGTGTACGCTTGTTTTTCTTTTTTAGCCTGTTATCTTGTCGTTAAAGCTTAGTTGTCTCACCAAAGGTTTGGTTGGGTGTAAAAATAAATATACAGGTTAGAGTTATGCAGAAAAGTGAGTTGAGCAATATTAATATTATCGAAGAACAGGTTCTTATTACTCCGGAGGAACTAAAAACCAAGCTTCCTTTGAGTGAAAAAGCACGTCGCTTTATTCAAGAGTCTCGTCAAACTATCGCTAATATTATTCACAAGAAGGATCACCGCCTGCTTGTTGTATGCGGTCCATGTTCTATCCACGACGTAGAAGCGGCGAAGGATTACGCAAAGCGACTTAAAGCACTCTCTGAACAACTAAGTGACCAACTGTATATTGTTATGCGTGTTTACTTTGAGAAGCCGCGCACCACGGTCGGCTGGAAAGGCCTGATCAATGACCCACACCTAGACGGCAGTTTCGATATTGAACACGGTCTGCATGTTGGACGCGAACTTCTGGTGGAGTTGGCAGAGATGGAAATCCCGCTCGCGACTGAGGCTCTAGACCCAATTAGCCCACAATACTTGGCGGATACTTTTAGCTGGGCAGCCATCGGTGCTCGTACGACGGAGTCACAAACTCACCGTGAAATGGCAAGCGGCCTGTCTATGCCAATCGGTTTTAAGAATGGCACCGATGGCAGTTTGGCAACCGCAATTAACGCGATGCAAGCTGCGTCCTCTAGCCACCGTTTTATGGGAATTAACCGTGAGGGACAAGTCGCACTGTTGACCACCCAGGGCAATGCTAATGGACATGTGATCTTACGTGGCGGCAAGCAAACTAACTACGATTCGGTATCAGTCACTGAGTGTGAGCAAGAGATGGCGAAATCTGGTCTTGATGCTTCATTAATGGTGGATTGCAGTCACGCCAACTCACGTAAAGATTACCGTCGCCAGCCATTAGTCGCGGAGGATGTGATTCATCAAATCCGTGAAGGCAATAAATCTATTATCGGTCTTATGATTGAAAGCCATATCAATGAAGGAAATCAATCTTCTGACTTAGCTCTTGAAGAGATGAAATACGGTGTATCTATCACTGACGCATGTATCAATTGGGATTCAACTGAGGCACTATTACGTCATGCACATGAAGAGCTAGTGCCTTTCTTAGAAAATCGTCTAAAGGCTAATTAATACAGGATTTAAGGAACATCAATGGCAGTTGAACTTAACGCATTACGCGATCAGATTGATGCAGTCGACAAGCAAATGTTGGAGCTATTGGCTCAGCGTTTAGCGCTCGTAGAGAAAGTTGGGGAAGTAAAAAGCGAACATGGTTTGCCAATTTATGCTCCAGACCGCGAAGCGGCGATGTTAGCTTCTCGTCGCGCTGAAGCTGAAAAAATGGGAATTCCTCCACAGCTTATTGAAGATATTCTGCGTCGAACAATGCGTGAGTCTTATGCCAGCGAGAAAGATTCCGGTTTTAAGTGTTTGAACCCTGATTTACGCTCAGTTGTTATTATTGGTGGTAATGGTCAATTGGGTGGCCTGTTTGGGCGTATGTTCAAATTGTCGGGCTACCAGGTCAAAGTTCTCGGTAGTAAAGACTGGGATCATGCGGATGAGATTCTAGACAACGCGGGTTTAGTCGTGGTCACGGTGCCGATTCATCTAACGGAAGGGGTGATCGAAAAACTGGGGAACTTGCCGCAAGACTGTATTCTGTGTGACCTGACTTCTATCAAATCGAAGCCTCTGCAAGCAATGTTGAATGTGCACCAAGGTCCTGTAGTTGGTTTACACCCAATGTTTGGCCCAGATGTTCCGAGCCTTGCCAAGCAGGTTATTGTGTACTGTGATGGCCGTGGTCACGAGCATTACCAATGGCTATTGCAACAGTTTGGGATTTGGGGCGCAAGCTTGTGCCAAATCGATGCACAAGAGCACGATCATGGCATGACGTTGATTCAGGCGCTGCGCCACTTCACGTCGTTTGCTTACGGTATGCACCTTAGCAAAGAGAATCCGAACATCGATCAGTTGTTGAAGTTAAGCTCGCCAATCTACCGCCTTGAATTGGCGATGGTGGGACGACTGTTTGGTCAGGATCCGAACTTGTACGGTGATATCATTTTCTCTTCTCAAGAGAATATCGATATGATCAAGCGATTCCATCAGCGTTTAGGTGATGCAGTAGCGATTCTGGATAGCAGAGACAAAGCGCGATTCATCGAAAGCTTTAAGCAGGTGAGTGATTGGTTTGGTACTTATTCTCAACAATTTATGAATGAGAGCCAAAACTTACTCAAACAGGCGAATGATAATATTCATCGCGGCTAATCACGGGTCATTTAGCCGTGCAGAGTCCGAAACAAAAAGAGCAGCGTAAGCTGCTCTTTTTCGTGTTGATGGACAAATCAGTTCGTCGCAGTATTACTCGTATCTTCACTTGATACTGTGTTGATACTGGTATCGCGATAGGGTGAATTGGTTAAATTGACTTGTAGGCGTACAACGTTATCAATCAATTGAACCAAAGGTCCCCATTTCACTTTTTTCTCTTTTTCAAAGACGTCATTGAAGTTTTCTGGCGTCCACTCCATTAAGTATTGAGGGTTGAGTGCTCGTCCGAGGAAGCGTACTTCATAGTGCAAGTGTGGCCCCGTGGAGTTGCCAGAGTTACCGCATTGAGCAATGATGTCGCCTTTACTAACAAACTGACCGCTTTTCACTTTGAAGCGTTGTAGATGAGCAAAGGAGCTCATAAAGCCAAATGAGTGACGAATGGTGACATAGTTACCATAACCACGATTGCTCGGGCGAACGGTTTCCACCACACCGTCAGCCGGTGCCAGGATCTCTTCTCCTCTTTTACAAGTCAGATCGATACCAGTATGAACATGCCTCTTACCTGAAATCGGATTAATACGACTGCCGTAAGAAGAAGAAATACGTTGGTATGTGACTGGGCTGTCATTTGGTATCAAACGGAACATCGTCGCGCGAACAGCAGAATCGATAGCGGCTGCGTCAATTCGCTCCTCTAACCCCATGCTGTTCTCATCGATCATCAACTCTTCGTCTGCGAGACCTAAAACCGATTCAACGTCGAATACCCGTTTGCCCAATAGCTGAATTTGATTGTTTTTGTCCGTCAAAGACTGGGAAAGCGAATGATTGGTATCAAGCTGTTCTTCGTAAAGAGCCGTCACTTCGGCCTTTTCACTTTCCAGTTTGGCGATGATTTGTGTTAGTTCGTCTTTATTGTGCATCTGCTGCTGATTAAGGTACCACGCGCCACCAACGACGGCGGGTAATGCCAATACTGAAGCAAATACTGCTAGGACCGAACTGCGGCCCAAATAGAACTGCTGATCGCCGTCTTTCGTCGGGATCTGCATGATGATTTTTTTAGACATAGTTATTGTTACTTAAATAGGCGTTCATTTATTTTTCTCCTAAAAACCAGAGAGGTGCTCTAACTCTCGATTCAGAAGGTCGTTATTGCCTACATTCAATTCTATAAATCGTTTTAGTTGGCTAATGCTTTCGATGTCTATCTTAGCGATCTTCAACCTAATCTCACACTTAGAGAGATCCACAACTTGCGCTTTTAACGTAATCACTTGTTCGGATTGATCAAATGAAAAAGTCACATGGACTGGAAGGGTTGGATCCAAAGCCTCAGTCTCTTCCACTTTCATGAGTAAACCATGCAAGGAAAGATCTTGAATCCTAGCTTCAATTGCCAAGTCACGTTGTTCTATCTTAGCTGGAGCTTGATGGAGAATACGTGAAAAGCGTCGTCTCTCTGTCATATGAATATTCTCGTCAGGTCGTCAAACAGAATTGAATAGTATATCAATACGAACAAAAAATGTTCGATTGTTGTTTGAAAAGTGTCGAGGTCGCTACAGAGTGACGTAAGTGCTATGTCATGTTCTTAACGAACGAGACGGGCTAATGAGCTCTTTTTATAACAAAGAAAACAAAGGCCGCTATGATAGCGGCCTTTGTACAAATTACAATCAAACTTTGTGGGTTGCGATTACTTCGCAATACGCTTGTATTTGATACGGTGTGGTTCTGCGGCTTCAGGACCCAATGTTTTCTTCAACCAATCCATGTACTCTGTGTAGTTACCTTCGTAGAAGTTAACTTGGCCTTCGTCACGGTAGTCAATGATGTGGGTAGCGATACGGTCAAGGAACCAACGGTCGTGCGAGATAACCATTGCACAACCAGGGAACTCTAGTAACGCTTCTTCTAGAGCACGCAGTGTTTCAACGTCAAGGTCGTTGGTTGGTTCGTCGAGTAGCAACACGTTACCGCCCGCTTTAAGCAGCTTCGCAAGGTGGACACGGTTACGCTCACCACCCGATAGTTCACCAATAATCTTTTGTTGGTCACTGCCTTTAAAGTTAAAGCGTGAACAGTATGCACGAGCTGGGATTTCGAAGTTGTTGATCTTAATGATATCAGCACCTTCAGAGATCTCTTGGAATACGGTTTTAGAATCGTCCATGCTGTCACGGAACTGATCGACAGATGCTAGTTTTACTGTATCGCCCATCTCAATTGTGCCCGAGTCTGGTTGTTCAGTACCACTTAACATCTTGAATAGCGTCGATTTACCTGCGCCGTTAGCACCGATGATACCAACAATTGCACCTTTAGGGATGCTGAATGACAGGTCATCAATTAGAACTCGACCGTCAAATGACTTAGTCAGGTTCTTCACTTCAATAACCTTATCACCTAGACGCTCACCAGGTGGGATAAACAGTTCATTGGTTTCATTACGTTTTTGGTGATCAGAGCTTTGCAGTTCTTCAAAGCGAGCCATACGTGCTTTTGACTTCGCTTGACGACCTTTAGGGTTTTTACGTACCCACTCAAGCTCTTTCTCGATAGTCTTTTGGCGAGCACTCTCTTGGGAGGCTTCTTGTTGTAGACGAGCGTCTTTTTGCTCCAGCCATGAGGTGTAGTTGCCTTCCCATGGGATACCTTCACCACGGTCCAGTTCTAAGATCCAGCCCGCAGCGTTATCTAGGAAGTAACGGTCGTGGGTGATGGCTACTACGGTACCTGTGTAATCCACTAAGAAGCGCTCTAGCCAAGCCACTGATTCTGCATCTAGGTGGTTGGTAGGTTCATCAAGCAGTAGCATGTCTGGCTTAGAAAGTAGCAAGCGACAAATAGCCACACGGCGGCGTTCACCACCTGATAGGTGCGCAATTTTTTGGTCCCATTCAGGTAAACGTAGTGCGTTTGCTGCACGCTCAAGCGCATTTTCTAGGTTGTGGCCATCTTTCGCTTGGATAAGGGCTTCTAGCTCGCCTTGCTCTTTTGCAAGTGCGTCGAAGTCTGCATCTGGTTCAGCGTATGCTGCGTAGACTGCGTCCAAACGTTTCAGAGCGTCAGCAACGTCAGCAACCGCTTCTTCAACAACTTCACGAACGGTTTTTGATTCGTCTAATATTGGTTCCTGAGGTAGGTAACCTACGTTTAGACCAGGTTGTGGACGCGCTTCACCGTCGATATCCGTGTCGATACCTGCCATGATACGTAGCAGTGTGGATTTACCTGCACCGTTCAGACCTAAAACACCGATTTTCGCACCAGGGAAGAAGCTCAGAGAGATGTCTTTAAGAATTTGACGCTTAGGTGGCACAATTTTGCTCACCCGCGACATGGTATATACGTATTCAGCCATTGCCGATCGTTCCTAAATTAACTGTCATTCAAACCCATCATTTTATACCAAGTGCTTTGTTTTTGTTACCGCATTGCAAGAATTTCCCTAACGAATGGATTCCTTATTTTGAGCTGACCGGAAACTTACACGGTTAGGGTATACACTTTTGTTATTCGTTAAGAATGACGAAGTGTTTTCTATGCGAGTTAGAAACGCTTTGTCTCCATCGTCTTAAAAGTTTGACGAGTACAATTTTTAATACACTAAGTTGCTTTACATGGACATCTGCATTCTGTGTAAATAGATGCATGTGTGAAAATTGCCTTAACATCACATGAACTCTAACAAAACTAGGCTTTAGGGCAGTATATGTCTGGGGAAAATGACACAAATGAGATTCAACGTATCTGAATTGGCTAAAAACGTATGCTGCGCCGCCGCGTTGTGTGCTATGAGTTTGAGTGCTAATGCCGCGCTGAGTTTGGAAAAGCAGCGCGAAGTATATGAGCAAGCTCAAGATTTATTAGATAAAAATGACATCGACGGATACCTTTCGATTCGTCCTAAAATTTCTGACTATCCACTAACGCCTTATGTGGATTACCGCACTTTTATTAGACAGTTACCGGAAAAGTCACCACAACAGGTGAACGAGTTTATTTCTGAGCACGAGTCTTTTCCATTTTCTCGTCGAGTTCGCGCTCCATACCTCAATCATCTTTATAAGCAAAAAGATTGGAGAACCATTACTGAGTTTCAAAAAGTCATTCCTAGTGGTGAGCGTTACCAATGTATTTTCTACGTAGCTCAGTTAAAGCAAGGCAAGAAAGTCGCGGCGTTTAAAGGGGCTGAACATATGTGGTTACGTGGCATCAGCATTGCTGATGAGTGTGACCCATTATTTGCAGCATGGGACACGGCGGGTGAGCGTACCGATGAACTGATTCTACAGCGTATGTTACTGGCGTTTGATGCTCGTAATGGCGGTTTGATGAGTTACTTGCTCAAACTGCCTAAATCAGCGCAGGCAAAGCAACAAGCCAAAGAAATGAAAGCGTTGTTTGATAATCCTGCAAGTGTTGCGGAATTCGCGAAGAAAAAACCTGCGAATGATTTTAATCGAGCGCAAAGTGAATATGCGTTAGAAAAGTTGGCTCGTATGAACACTAGCCAAGCACAAGGTGCGTACGATGCCGTCATTAAAGGACAGAAGTTTTCTCCAGAAAAAGCGCAAGAACTTGCCGACTATATTGCATTTCGATTGACTCGTACGGAGTCTGAGTCATTAGCTAAATGGCGCGATGATAAAACGAAAACCAGTCAGTACTTACCGTTGATTGAAACGCGCATCCGCTTAGCGATTCAAAATGCAGATTGGAAAGGCGTACAAGAGTGGATTGCTGTTCTAAATAAAGAAGAACAAGCCACGCTACGCTGGCAATATTGGCTTGGAAGAAGTGAAATAGCGTTAGGTGATGACATCGCGGGGAAACAGCGTTTAGCAACTCTGCTTGGGCAACGAAACTTCTACAGTGTGGCTGCCGCCAATGCAATCGGGCAATCAATCAAATACCCAACGCATACGGTTAAGTTGGATAAGAAAGTTGTTCAACCCTATCAAGACTCGTTAGCTCGTATCGAAGAGTTGATCGCGACGGATAAAATCGCAGCAGCGAAGAGTGAATGGGCACACTTACTGCGCCGCGTAGGGAAAGATGAAAAGACGATGTTGGCGGCTTATGCATCATTTAAACGTTGGCATCACCTAACGGTGACCGCGAGTATTCAAGCGCAGATGTGGGATAATATCGAACTTAGGTTCCCAATAGCACACCGCTGGTGGTTTAACTTTTATGCGAAAAAGCACAACATTGATCCCGTCACGATGATGTCTCTCGCTCGACAGGAAAGTGCGTTAGATGTTGAAGCCCGCTCTCCAGTTGGCGCTCGTGGTCTTATGCAGATCATGCCTGCGACGGCGAAGTACACGGCACGTAAATATAAGTTGAGTTATCAAGGTACGCAGGATCTCTACAATGTAGGAAAAAATATCGAAATTGGTAGCCATTATTTGCAAGGTTTATTAGAGGATTACGATAATAATCGTATTTTTGCTCTTGCTGCTTATAATGCAGGTCCTAACAGAGTAAAAACGTGGCGAGAGCGTACCCAAGGAAAAGTGGATGCTTATGCCTTTATTGAGGCAATTCCATTTAAAGAGACGCGCGGTTATGTACAAAACATCTTGATGTTTGAAACATACTATCGTGATCTTTTGGGTATCGATGGCGCGTTCTTGAATCAACATGAGATCAATACCAAGTATTGAGTGAGGTAACTTGATGTCGCACGAACCCGAGTACAAAGACTGGCAACAGATTATTGAGCTAATTCGAACAAGTATGGGCACCCAGCAAGATGACATGCTGTTAACAATGCTGATGTCACGTGATGAGAGAGAGTCATTAATATCACGCGTTAATATAATTAACGAACTTCTTAAAGGAGAATTATCTCAACGTCAGATCAGTCAGATGCTTGGTGTGGGCATTGCCACCATTACTCGTGGTTCTAACGAACTAAAGTCGAAATCTGATGAAGAAAAAGACAAGTTGAAAGTCTTGTTAGAACAAGTTGCGGTATCTAAGTAGACAGTATATCCAATTTGCTTTTAGGCCTTGGTGTTACAATTGACTAAGATAACGTATTACAAAGGGCGGAAATATCCGCCCTTTTGCGTATCTAGAGAATAGGCTGAGTGTTATAAATTTGAAGGAAAGTGCTCAGGGTTTGTGAATGGAATCAAAGCCAGAATCAAGGCTTGGTGATAGACCGAGCTTCGAGTTAGCTGGTTTTGGGTTAGTAGGCTAATAGCGCCACCTTTCTGTTTGATGTTATCAGTACCAAACACTTTGTCCATTACATCTCCCAACTCATTCGCATCCTTGAGTTTTTCCAAGACTTTTGGCGGCAACATTAAGCTTGCAGAACGAGATTCACCGCGGTGAGTCTCTGACTCAACCACCATCCAAGCAAACGTCACGTTTGCTTCAATTCCCGCTTCGAGACCGACATAGTAATCCGCGTTTGGCATCTCTACTTTTGCGTTTTTAACGCGGTTTAGCGCACCACGATGAGTTTCTTCATTCGTCATGGGCTGATCTGCGACCTCACTCGGTACACTGATGCCAACGAAGTTGAACTCTTGATGCGGAAATGCATTACGAAATGCACTTTGAACTGCATTAATTTTGGCTGGGTTTAGCGATGCGATTACGACTTTTGGGGTTGCCATGATCTTTTTACTCACTGGTGTCTATTAACTCAATTTTACTTGCGTAGGCTTTACGTTCTCACTCGGGTAACAGCCTAATACTTTCAAGTGCTTAGTGATTTTTGTTAGCTCTTCAAGTGCCTGTTGCATTTCTGTCGAAGCAAGATGTGATGTCAAGTCTACGTAGAACATCTCTTCCCACGGGTTCCCCATAATTGGGCGTGATTCCAGCTTGGTCATATTGATGCCGTAACGTTGCAGCACTAATAGTGTTTCAACCAATGAGCCTGCCTCTTGGGAGGTCGACATGATCAATGTGGTTTTTGCTGGAATCTGAGTAGAAACTTCAACCGGTTTACGAGCAACCACGATAAAGCGAGTATGGTTTTCGGTTTGGTTTGCGATGTTGCCTTGAATTGCTTGCAAGCCATATAGCTTACCGCTTGATGCATTACCAATTGCAGCCACATCATCACGATCCATCTCTTGGACTTTCTGCATTGCATCTGCTGTGCTCGCGCAGGACTCCAGCTTTACCCCTTTCATACGGCTTAAAAACTCACTGCACTGTTGGTGTGGCTGAGGGTGAGAATACAGCGTTTTAATATCTTCCAGACGAATGTCTTTTTTCGCAACCAAGCAGTGTTCGATTGGTTGAGTTAGCTCTCCAACGATGTAAAGCGTCGTGTGTTGTAGTAAGTCATACACTTCATTAATAGAGCCTGAGCTGGTGTTTTCGATTGGCAGAACGCCATAATCAGCATGGCCAGATTCAACCGTTTGAGTCACTTCTTTAAAGTGCTCGCAGTTGAGCTCGATAAGCTCCGTATTTTTACGACTGAAGTATTCGCGACTTGCCAAGTGCGAATAAGAGCCTTTGGCTCCTAAAAAAGCGACGCGAGCAAGTGGCTTACGGCTTTGCTGTGGGTTAACGAGATTTTGCAGATAACTTTGTTGAAGCAGAACTGAGTCTTCAATGATGGTATGGAAAAGTTTGGTGATGTACTGCGCGTCAAGTTCGTATTTATCTTGGCCATTAGAAATCAGCTTGACCAATAATTGCTGTTCACGGACGGCGTCGCGAACAGGCTTTGAGGTTTGTACTTTGCTTTTGGCTACTTCAATGCTGAGTTTACGGCGCTCAGACAATAAGCTGAGAAGTTGGTCATCCAACTCATTCAAGCGTAAACGAATTTCTTCGAGGGAAATAGGTTGGTCAGTCATCAATTCTTTCCTTATAAAAAAGCCTCCCGATTTGGGAGGCTTTCTGTTTGTTTTTGACTTTTCTTTCACAAACGAGTTCGCCCCTCCAACTATGGGAGGAAAAAGAAGTCAAAAATAAACAGTGAGGTTAAATGCATAAATAGTGCTTAATTTATGAGTGTTTAAACACAATAAGCAAGGCTGGGGAGAGCGTCAAGCAAAAAAATAGCGCCTTTCGGCGCTATTTCCTCAATCTGTTCAGTTTACTCTTCTTCTTCCACTAGCTCAGGCTTACTTGCACGTCGAGCTTCAGGTTTGTGGGTCAGCTTGTTCAATTGTCGTTCTAGTTTTTGCTCCACTTCGTTGATAGCTGCGTAAAGATCTTCGTGAGTTGCTGAGGCAATGAGCTGGCCTTTAGGAACTTTGATAACCGCTTCGAATTTCTTCTGTTTGTTTGGTTCCTCACTGAAAGTTGCTTGGCAACCAATTAGGTCTACTTGCCATTTCTCCAGTTTTTTAAATTTGCTCTCAATATGAGCTCGGATTGCAGAGGTGATTTCGATGTTTTTGCCAGTGATATTCATTGTCATAAGTGTTTTTCCTCTGTTGCATCCCTCATGGGTTGAGTTCAGATTACCGCTTTAAGCATAAAAAAATGTGATTCAGATCATTATTTTGCTCGGGTTTTTTATGATGAAAAATGAATGTGATCTCACTCAAGAACTTCTGAGATTTATCGTGAAATTGCTTGTTATCGGTTAGTAAATCCGTAGATTGAATAGAGTACTCAGCTGAAAACGGCCTCGTTTTTAGGGAAGTTTTACGGCCTAATATTTGAGGTGGTTAAAATTTAACTACACGTAAGGTGTGATGACGATCACTGAGTCTTTCCAATGAATCCATTTAAAAAGCCGCTTACTGTACAAGCGGCTTTTTACTGTCTGGCATTTGGCTGACTTTTCGTAGCGGTATCATGAAAATGGGGTCTTTTGGGGCTAGTGAAACCCTTTCTAGACTTTTGACTTGGTCCAAACTTTCTAGTTGTTTGTATATTATGTAGTAGCGATTAATGCTTGTGACGTACCCAACCGTTGAGCTTAAACTTTTCCGCATAACGACTTCCACGTTATTAAACCAAACATTAGGATCGTAACCTTGTTGGGCTGCACGCTTACGAATACGCTCTACATTGCCGGGGCCCGCATTGTAAGCCGCCAATGTAAAGTAGAGTTTATTTTGTGCAGTAATATCAGGATCACTGAAGTACTGCTTACGCAAAAAAGCTAAGTATTTCACTCCAGCATGAATGTTGTTTTCTAATTGTCGAACATTTTTGATATTGATATTCGGATCTTGAGCGGTGCTGGGTAGGACTTGCATTATGCCAACGGCACCTCGGCTTCCAACTAGGTCGTTATTAAATCCTGATTCCTTGTAAGCGATTGCAGCGATCAGTAAATAGTCGATATCGTATTTCTCACCATAGCGTGAAAATAGCGCTGCGAGTTTTTCTAGTTGAGCAATTTTCTTAGGGTTAAGAGCTCTGTTCAACCATCCCGTGTTATCGATGTATTTACCGTAAATAACGTTACCGAGTAGTGTCCCAGAGCGAGACTTCTGGATGAACTTATTCACGACGGCTTTTAATTTGGGACTATTTTCTCGCATTGCCCAAGCAATTTTGCCATTTTTGCGGATAGGGATTTTTTTGTGCACCCGAATATCATCCATCACTTTCAGCCAAAGCTTGGCTTTATGGCTATCGAGAACAATGGCTTTGACGTAACCATTGTTGAGCATTCCGACCAGCTCATAATCTTGAAGTGTTTCTTCAATAAAGTGCACGATAACAGGCGGTAAGCCTTTTTTGTTTAGTTTCTTATTTAGTGTCTGAATGCTTTCAAAGTAGCTAGAGCTGGCGCGCACCCAAATCTCTTTGCCGCTCAGTTGTTCGATTTTCGTCATCGTTGGTGTGCTTTTGTTTGTCACTACCCACTCTTGAATGTCAGTGAGAATGGGTGAACTGAACTCCACTTTCTGTTTGCGCGTGTCGGTAATAGTCAGGTTGGCGACAACTAAGTCACCTGAACCGTTTTCTAAGGCTGGCAGTAGCTGGTCGCGGGCAACAGGAATAATTTGTACGTTAAGCTTTGGTTTGAGTTTACGAAGGTCTTTTTCGAAATGCGCCAGCAATTCCGCGCCTATGCCTTTTGGTGTGCCGCCCTCAATGTAGTAAAAGCCTAAATCAGCAGAAACTAAGACGCGCAGTACATTCTTCTCCTTGATGACATCGAGGTCCCCAGTATAAGGAGGCTGTTTGAGCGGCGAGATTTGCAGTGCGCAAACGGAAGCAGACAATAGGAGCAGCATAACTGCGCAAAGCTTAGATATCGTCACGTTCACATCCTTTTTATAAAGGGGGGAGGAGAACTTTAAGCATATGTGGAGCTAGGAAGATCATCAAGAAAGGGCTGAATACACTATTGAGAGTAGTAAAAAACCGCCACGGTAAAAACGGTGGCGGTTCAGTTTAAAGCAAGTTCAATTACTTCACAGGGTTGAGCTCTATAAGCTTTTCAGTTCTTGCTACGGCGTCTTCCAAACCAAGTTGCTTGTAGGCCTCTAGCTGGATAGTCAGTGACTTACGTGCAGCTTCTGTGTCTGGATACGATTTTTGTAGCTCTTGGCTGCGATTAATAGCAGCGACCCAAGCTTCACGGCGAAGGTAGAAGTCAGCAGTCGCTAAATCATAGTTCGCTAGACGGTTTTTCAGCGCGACCATACGTTTTTGTGAATCTTCTGCATATGGGCTATTCGGGTAACGTTGAAGTAGTTTTTTGAAGTCATCAAACGCTTTTTTTACCGGTTCAGGATCGCGATCGCTTCGATCTACGCTGAATAAATCATGCATAAAGTTACGATCTTGCGCCATGTGGCTTAGACCTCGCATGTACAGCACCCAATCCATCTTTTCATGGGTTGGGTTTAAACGCATAAAGCGAGAAATGGTTGCCAAGCCCAAAGCAAGGTCGTCGTTTTTGTAGTACGCATAGATTAGGTCAAGCTGCACCTGTTCAGAGTAGGCACCGAATGGGTAACGTGAGTCTAATGCTTCCAGTTTCTCAATTGCAGAAAGCCAATTACCACTTTGAAGAGAAATCTGTGCGTCTGCATACAGTTCCGAAGGCGGCACATCAGGAACGATTTCTTCTTTGCTTGCACATCCAAACAGAAGGGATACCGCTAAAAGGCCTGTTAAAGTCTGACGTTTCATATCAGGAGTCTGTTCCTTGAATCTAAATATTTCTTAAGCTGCCGTTACTTTCTTTCCAGTAACAGATACAATGACGTAATAGTCTATTTTTTCACAGTCGTGAGCATTAGTCTCACAGTTTTTAAAAAAGTTCGATATGGCTCAGCAGATTGTATTAACAAATACCGTAAAAGATAGCCAGTTAGGTCAACGTTTAGACCAAGCTATCGCCGAATTATTCGCGGACTTCTCTCGCTCGCGCCTAAAAGAGTGGCTGCTTGATGGGAAAGTTCAAGTTGATGGTGAAGTTGTCACTAAACCTCGTACCAAAGTAATGGGTGGCGAGGAAATTACATTGCAAGCCGAGTTAGAAGATGAAGAACGCTGGGAAGCGCAAGATATCCCGCTAGATATCGTCTATGAAGATGAAGATATTATCGTTATCAACAAACCTCGTGACTTTGTGGTTCATCCGGGCGCTGGTACGCCTGATGGCACTGTGCTTAATGCGTTGTTGCATCATTACCCTGATATTGCAGAAGTACCTCGTGCAGGTATCGTGCACCGTTTGGATAAAGACACAACGGGTTTGATGGTGGTGGCGAAAACCGTTCCTGCACAAACTCGTCTGGTTCGCGCACTGCAAAAACGTAATATTACTCGTGAGTACGAAGCGATCGCTATTGGTCGTATGACTGCGGGCGGTAAAGTGGATCAACCTATTGGTCGTCACTCTACTAAGCGCACGCTTATGGCGGTGGCACCAATGGGCAAACCAGCAGTAACGCACTACCGTGTTGCTGAACGCTTCCGCGAACACACGCGTATTCGTTTGCGTCTAGAAACGGGTCGTACGCACCAGATTCGTGTGCACATGTCTTATCTTCAGCATCCGCTGCTCGGTGATATTGCATATGGTGGACGTGCTCGCATCCCGACAGGTGCGTCTGAAGAGCTAACGGCAATGATCCGGGGCTTCGATCGCCAAGCATTGCACGCAGTAATGCTGCGCTTTGAGCACCCAATTACGGGCGAAGTTCTTGAGTTTCATGCTCCAGTGCCTGATGACATGGTTGTGATGACTGAAGCGCTTCGTCAAGATACAGAAGAGCACGGCTTACCGGAAGAATTCTAATATGAAGACGATCATTCCGAACTGGCCAGCGCCTAAAAATGTCAAAGCTTTCGCCTCAACACGCATAGGCGGATTTTCGACAGGCCCTTACCAAGGGCTAAATTTAGGTACTCACGTTGGGGATGATTTGTCTTTAGTAGAGAAGAACCGAGCTTGGTTGGCGCAACAGGCAAGCATGCCAAATGCGCCAATCTGGTTAAACCAAACGCATTCAACCGTTGTGGCTCAAGCAAATGAACCAACAACACAGGTGCTTGATGCGGATGGTGTATTTACTTCTTCAAGCCATGTTGTTTGTTCAGCGATGACCGCCGATTGTTTACCTGTATTATTGACTAATACACAAGGTACGCAAGTAGCCGCTGTTCACGCAGGTTGGCGCGGCTTAGCAAATGGCATTGTCGAAAATGCGTTAGCGTTGTTTTCTGGTGAAGTGATAGCGTGGCTTGGCCCCGCCATTGGCCCTCAAGCCTTCGAAGTGGGTGAAGATGTTCTGCAAGCTTTTGTTGATTTTGATTCACAGGCGAATCAAGCATTTGCTCCGCGCGATATCGACGGTAAATGGTTTGCTGACATGTCGGTGCTGGCAACGCAACGTCTAAACCGGGCTGGTGTGACACAAGTGTTTGATTCTGGACTTTGTACTTACCAAGATAAAGCCTCTTTTTACTCTTATCGCCGTGATGGTAAGACTGGTCGACAAGCAACCTTTATTTGGATCGAAGACTAGCTATAAGCACCAAAGTGCTAAGATGCATACTACTATTTTTGCAAAGCTATCTTTATTCATTCACTCCCTTGAAATTCCCCACCCGAGTATCCATCTTTCTAACTGTCAAAAGAATTTCCTTTAGTTGAGGTTAGGAAGGTAGATATGCGTCTTGATCGATTCACAAGTAAGTTTCAAATCGCTATCTCTGATGCTCAATCACTAGCGTTAGGGCGCGATCATCAATATATCGAGCCAGTTCACCTCATGGTGGCTTTGCTTGATCAAAATGGCAGTCCAATTCGTCCATTGCTTACTATGCTGGATGTGGACGTAACGCATTTACGCTCTAAATTGAGTGAAATGTTAGATCGATTACCAAAAGTCAGTGGCATCGGTGGGGATGTTCAGCTCTCTAGCTCGATGGGCACATTGTTTAACCTGTGTGACAAAGTGGCGCAAAAGCGTCAAGACTCCTATATCTCGTCTGAAGTCTTCCTGCTTGCCGCTTTAGAAGATCGCGGACCATTGGGGCAATTGCTCAAAGAGATCGGCTTAACAGAGCAAAAAGTCAGCCAGGCAATCGAAAAGATCAGAGGTGGTCAAAAGGTCAATGATCCGAATGCAGAAGAGCTTCGTCAAGCATTGGAAAAGTTCACCATAGACCTTACCGAACGTGCAGAGCAAGGTAAATTGGATCCGGTTATCGGCCGTGATGATGAAATCCGTCGTACTATCCAGGTATTGCAGCGTCGTACTAAAAACAACCCTGTGATTATCGGTGAACCAGGCGTAGGTAAGACAGCAATTGTTGAAGGCTTAGCGCAGCGCATAGTTAACAATGAAGTACCTGAAGGTCTGCGTGGTCGCCGTGTGCTATCACTGGATATGGGCGCACTGGTTGCTGGCGCGAAATACCGTGGGGAATTTGAAGAGCGTTTAAAATCAGTATTGAATGAACTTGCTAAAGAAGAAGGCAACGTCATCCTCTTCATTGATGAACTACACACTATGGTCGGTGCTGGTAAAGGTGAAGGCTCAATGGATGCGGGCAACATGCTAAAACCGGCATTAGCTCGTGGTGAGCTGCACTGTGTTGGCGCAACAACATTGGATGAATATCGTCAGTACATCGAAAAAGATGCAGCATTAGAACGTCGTTTCCAAAAAGTGCTGGTGGATGAGCCGACCGTTGAGGATACCGTGGCGATTTTACGTGGCTTGAAGGAGCGTTATGAGCTTCATCATCACGTCGAAATTACCGACCCAGCGATTGTTGCTGCGGCGAGTTTGTCACATCGCTATGTCTCCGACCGTCAGTTGCCGGATAAAGCGATTGACTTGATTGACGAAGCGGCTTCAAGCATTCGTTTACAAATTGACTCTAAGCCAGAGTCCTTGGATAAGCTTGAGCGTAAAATCATCCAACTCAAAATTGAACAACAAGCACTAAGTAACGAGCACGATGAAGCGAGTGAAAAGCGTTTGAAAGCGCTTAATGAAGAACTCAATGAAAAAGAACGTGAGTACGCTGAACTAGAAGAGGTTTGGAATACAGAAAAAGCAGCTCTTTCTGGCACTCAACATATTAAGTCTGAGCTTGAACAAGCTCGTATGGACATGGAGTTTGCTCGCCGTGCTGGCGATCTAAACCGTATGTCGGAGCTTCAATATGGTCGTATTCCTGAACTTGAGAAGCAGTTAGATCTTGCAACCCAAGCTGAAATGCAGGAAATGACGCTATTGCGTAATAAAGTAACCGACAACGAGATTGCAGAAGTACTTTCTAAGCAAACCGGCATTCCGGTATCCAAGATGCTAGAAGCGGAAAAAGAGAAACTACTTCGTATGGAAGACGTGCTGCATAATCGTGTGGTAGGGCAAAGCGAATCGGTCTCTGTTGTATCGAATGCCATTCGTCGTAGTCGAGCTGGGCTTTCTGATCCAAACCGACCAATTGGCTCCTTCTTATTCTTAGGTCCAACTGGTGTGGGTAAAACAGAGCTTTGTAAGACACTTGCGAGCTTTATGTTCGACAGTGAAGATGCGATGGTCCGTATCGATATGTCTGAGTTCATGGAGAAACACTCAGTGGCAAGGTTGGTTGGTGCTCCTCCAGGCTATGTCGGATATGAAGAGGGTGGTTACTTAACTGAAGCGGTTCGTCGCAAGCCGTATTCGGTAATTTTGTTAGACGAAGTAGAGAAAGCGCATCCGGATGTATTTAACATTCTGCTGCAAGTTCTCGATGATGGGCGTTTAACGGATGGTCAAGGTCGTACTGTTGACTTCCGTAATACGGTTGTGATCATGACATCTAACTTGGGTTCATCTCGTATCCAAGAGAATTTCGCAACATTAGACTATCAAGGTATCAAGAGTGAAGTGATGGATGTGGTTAGCAAACACTTCCGCCCAGAGTTCTTGAACCGTGTTGACGAAATCGTGGTGTTCCATCCACTTGGTCAAGAGCACATTAAGTCCATTGCTTCTATTCAATTGGAACGTTTGGCGAAACGACTAGAGGAGAAAGGCTATCAACTAGAAGTTTCCGACAAAGCACTCGACTTGATCGCTCAAGTTGGTTTCGATCCTGTGTATGGTGCGCGTCCTTTAAAACGTGCAATTCAGCAGAATGTCGAGAACCCGTTAGCCAAATCAATTCTTTCTGGTGAAATCGTTCCAGACAAGACAGTGCAGCTAATTGTTACTAATGACCAAATTTGTGCTCATCAATAATTGTATGGATACAGTAAAATTGAGATAAAAATCACACTAAAGGGGCCGTTTGGCCCCTTTTCTATAGTTTTTTATAGTCTTTTGTCTGTTTTCTATACGAATAAACTAAAAAGGTGAGTTTTTTTAAAAAATGCACTTGTGTTCTTTAATGAACTCCCTATAATGCGCCTCCGTTGTCACGGGAAAGCAAGTGAAGCGGAACCTAAACAACTACGGTTAGTGAGTTAAAATTAACTCGCAGATAAATAACTTAAAAAAGTGTTTGACACGATAAGTTATCTAGCTAAAATAGCCGTCCACTTTGAAGAGAACTTCGAAGTGTGCTCTTTAAAAATATAGACCTATCAATCTGTGTGGGCACTCGTTGATGATAATCCAATTAGAAGCTTAGGCTTCAAATTAGGTTTCAATGATACGAAGTGACCATTGAATCGAAAGATTCAGCACAGTCAATTCAAACATTACTTCTGCTATTTATTAGCGAAAGGAATGTTCAGTATTCATTGAGCCGAACAAAATCTTAAATTGAAGAGTTTGATCATGGCTCAGATTGAACGCTGGCGGCAGGCCTAACACATGCAAGTCGAGCGGAAACGAGTTATCTGAACCTTCGGGGAACGATAACGGCGTCGAGCGGCGGACGGGTGAGTAATGCCTAGGAAATTGCCCTGATGTGGGGGATAACCATTGGAAA
>NZ_JAWOUY010000018.1:0-127226 GCF_033339635.1 Vibrio sp. 2092
CCGAATGAAAGCCTGTCCTCAGCATAGTACTGGGAAGGAGGGAGTGACCATCTCATTAAATAAAGCACGCTAAGCCGTAAGTAAGCGTGCTCCTGTGAAAGCCACAGCTAAAACTGCGTAGTACACATAGAGGTATTTTTTTCTAGATTTATATCGAATTTCGTTATCGAATTTCGCTTATTATTGATCAACTCGTTGCAGATCATGAAGGCGAAAGTATGACGAATAACCCTACCGATGACAGCAGACCATGGTCGGTCTTTCTTATTTTTCTGCGGCTTGGATTGACATCTTTTGGCGGCCCCATTGCGCACTTGGGCTACTTCCGCGCCGAATTTGTCACACGGCGGCGCTGGCTCTCCGAACGGAGCTATGCTGACTTGGTCGCGCTTTGTCAGTTCTTGCCAGGGCCTGCAAGCAGCCAGGTCGGCATAGCGGTAGGACTGTCTCGGGCTGGATACAGCGGGGCGCTGGCTGCTTGGGCTGGCTTCACGCTGCCGTCTGCCATAGCCTTGATCCTTTTTGCGCTCGGCATCTCCAGCTATGGCGATTACGTCTCGCAGGGCGCGTTGCATGGCTTAAAAGTGGTGGCTGTGGCCGTGGTCGCTCAAGCAGTATGGGGCATGGCGCGTAACCTATGCACGGATGGGCTGCGAGTCACCATCATGGCAATTGCTACCTGCGTCGTTTTACTTGTGCCGTCCGCGTGGGGACAGGTTGGCGTGATTGCTATCGCAGGCATCGCAGGCCGGTTATTGTTCAAGCCAGCGAAAGTTGTTGAGCATGACCCCCTACCTATCACGGTCAGTCACCGGGCCGGCGTGCTTTGGCTCTCGCTGTTCTTTGTCTTGCTGATTGGCCTGCCGGTGTTGGCCGAACTGATGCCAAGTCAAACCATGGCAATGGTGGATTCCTTCTATCGTGTCGGATCACTGGTGTTCGGCGGTGGTCACGTTGTGCTGCCATTACTGCAAGCCGAAGTGGTGCCCTCCGGCTGGGTCAACAATGAATCCTTTCTCGCGGGGTACGGGGCAGCTCAAGCGGTGCCCGGCCCTTTGTTCACGTTCGCCGCGTTTCTTGGTGCCTCGATGAACACCGCCCCGTCGGGCTGGATCGGCGGCATTGTGTGTCTGCTGGCTATCTTCGCGCCCTCGTTCTTGCTGGTCGTCGGATCAATGCCATTTTGGGAGCGTTTGCGCCGCAATACAGGCATCCAAGCTGCGCTGGCCGGGATCAATGCCGCTGTAGTCGGCTTGCTGCTGGCCGCGCTGTATCAGCCTGTATGGACTAGCGCCATCTTTCAGCCGCAAGACTTCGGCTTGGCATTAGTTGCCCTTGTCGCACTTATGTTCTGGAAGCTCCCGCCGTGGCTGGTTGTCCTCGGTAGCGGTGCAGCTGGGTGGCTGTTGAGCGTCGCTCTGTGAGGCACAAAAAATGACTGACAAAGACCTCTACGGCGGTTTGATCCGCCTGCACATCCTTCACCATGCAGCCGAGGAACCTGTCTTTGGGCTGGGGATCATCGAAGAGCTACGCCGACACGGCTACGAGATGAGCGCTGGCACCGTGTACCCGATGCTGCACGGCCTGGAAAAAAAAGGCTATCTGACCTCACGCCACGAACGCACCGGGCGACGTGAACGGCGTGTTTATGACATCACTGAACAAGGCAGAACTGCACTTGCTGATGCGAAAACAAAGGTCAAGGAGCTGTTCGGAGAGTTGGTAGAAGGTGGTTGAGTTTTTGCTTCTATGTCAGGTTGAGCTATGCCTCAGTCTGACAGTGATGAGTCGCAGGCGTTCGGATCGGCATCGGTTTCGCTCCCGGTCTTGGCGCGCGCCTGGAAGCGCTGATAGCACTCCAGCCCGCAGAAGTGCTCGACGTATTCCGCGCCTTCCGGGGTGAAGGCGGCATCGAGCGGGATTTCCTTGCAGCACACGCAGCAACTGGTGGCAGTCGGATCATTTGCATTCATGGTGGCACCCCTCCATTGACTGACGAAGACGGCGAATGCCGCCGCCGGCATCGGCTTGGCGAACAGGAAGCCTTGTCCTGTGTCGCAGTCCGCTTGTCGCAACAAATCAAGACTCGCCGATGTTTCCACGCCTTCGGCCACTACTTCCATGCCAAGCCCATGCGCAAGCTGAATCACGGTGCGCACGATGGTCTGGTCGCGGTGGTCGTTGGCGAGTCCGGCGACAAACGATTGGTCGATCTTGAGCGTGCTGATGGGGCAGCATTTCAGGTGTTGCAGGCAGGAATAGCCGGTGCCGAAGTCGTCGGCGGCGAAGCGCACACCGATCTGTCGCAAAGCTTCCAGGGCGGGGAAGATCGCCGGATCACCGAACGCAACCGATTCGGTCAGCTCAATTTCAAGATACGCGGCGGGCAACCCGGCATCGGCCAGCACGCCCTTTACCCACTTGTCGAAATCTGGCCCCACTTGGCTCGCCGAAACATTGACGGCCAGCCGGAACGGTTGCCATGCCAGCACCCGCCAGTCGCGCATTTGACGGCAGGCTGCGCCCAGCACCCATGCGCCGATTTCCGGCATCAGGCCGGACGATTCGATCACGGGCAGGAACTGGCCCGGCGGCAACAGTCCGAGCGTCGGATGACGCCAGCGCAACAGGGCTTCCGCGCCGACAATCTGCTCACTGCGCAAATCGACAATCGGCTGGTAGTGCAGCTCAAGCTGCCCGCGCTCGACCGCCTGCGCCAGTTGCGCCACTGTCCATTCAATTGGCTGGGAAGCGCTCATGATCGACCTCTGAAGGCCCGCAGCAGCCGCGTCACAGACAGGACAAACAAGCCGGTCAGCGTGAGGGCTGCAATACCCCAGTGCTCGCCGATGAACGCGCCGGCCGTCGTGCCGGCCAGCACAATGGCGAGAATCGGCAAATGACAGGGACAGGTGAGCACCGCCAGCGCACCCCACAGGTAGCCGGTGAACGGCTTGTGTGTCTCGGCCGGCATGCGCTCGGGGCTGTTCATGGCAAACTCTCCGCATGCTGTGCCGGCGCGGTCGGCATGGCGGCCAACTGCACTTCCAGATTGGCCAACGCTTCGCGCCGGCGTTCGACGAACTGACGCAGCACAGCAAGCTGCGCGGCAGTTTCATCGCAGTTCGCCGCATCCAGCGCCCGGCACAGCCGCGCCAATGCGCCGAGGCCGATGCCCGCCTCGAAGGCGGCCCGCACGAAGCACAGTCGCTGCAAGGCGGCGTCATCGAACAGGCCGTAGCCACCCGTGGTGCAGGCGACTGGCCGCAGCAATCCGCGCAGCAGGTAGTCGCGCACGATATGCACGCTCACCCCGGCATCAAGGGCCAGCCGGGACACCGTGTAGGCGTTCATCGAACACCTCCTTTTGGTCGGTTCACGGCAATGCATATACCGTTTCGCCGAGTTCAATCCGCGCGCTGCGAATCCGATGCCGGTGCCGTAGAACATTGGGTCGATATCCGATCACGGTGTCCTAGATGACATGGTCTGCAACAGATGTCGATTAAACTCCTGGCCCAAGCCGAAAGCCTCGTGGACACTGACGATCGCCAATCCTTCCAATCCTTGATGCTTGGAGGCCCAGTCTTCCGCCGTCGGGACAGATGCAAAGAAATGTACATGGCAACAGAAGGACTGACGAACGTCGGCTGCTTCCTGCGGCAATACCAAGGACACCGCCATGCCGGCAGGTTCGACAGCCTGTATCTCGCTGGGTGAAACCGTGAGTGAAACGGGTGCTCCGGTTGCAGCGCAATGCGATGAGACGCGAGCTGTACGGCCGATCAGCGCCGGAAATATCAAGGTGTCCAGCGCGCACCAGGCATACAGACGGCGGTCGTCAATTTCAAAGACATACGAAGTCTCGCGCAAGGTGAGGCCGTAGCCGATGATGTTCCCATCTTTGTCATATTCGGTACTGGTGGCCTGTTCGAGTACGGCGGCCACTCGCTCAGCGGGCCAGTCGAGAATCCCGGCAAGTGTCGTTCGTGAAACCGGACGCCCCTTGGCGAGTTCCCGCAGTAGCGGGACCAAGAGATCCGCAGTACCATTGGTACGATTGACCGAAGTGAGACGTTCTAAAATATATGGGGCGAGCTTCATGGTTCCATCTCCTTTCATCCTGCGCAGCAGGACAATTGTTTGACATCCTTGGTGAAGGTCTGCGCCGCGAGCTTCAGCCCCTCGACCATCGTCAGGTAGGGGAACAACTGGTCGGCCAGTTCCTGCACCGTCATGCGGTTGCGAATGGCGAGAACAGCCGTCTGGATCAATTCGCCGGCTTCCGGGGCGACGACCTGCACGCCGATGAGCCGTCCGCTACCTTCCTCGATGACCAGCTTGATAAAGCCGCGTGTGTCGAAGTTGGCAAGCGCACGCGGCACGTTGTCGAGCGTGAGCGTGCGACTGTCGGTTTCGATCCCGTCGTGATGCGCTTCCGCTTCGCTGTAGCCCACGGTTGCTACTTGCGGATCGGTGAACACCACGGCCGGCATCGCGGTTAGATTGATGGCAGCATCCCCTCCGGTCATGTTGATCGCGGCACGGGTGCCGGCCGCTGCCGCCACATAGACGAATTGTGGCTGGTCCGTGCAGTCGCCGGCCGCGTAAATGTGTGGCGTGCTGGTGCGCATGCCCTTGTCGATGACGATGGCACCCTGCGCATTGACGGTGACTCCCGCCGCGTCGAGTGCCAGGCTGCGCGTGTTCGGTGTCCGTCCGGTAGCGACCAGCAGCTTGTCGGCACGTACTTCACCGTGTCCCGTGGTCAGCACGAATTCGCCGTTCACATGCGCGACCTGGCTGGCTTGCGTGTGTTCCAGTACCTTGATCCCTTCGGCACGGAAGGCCGCTGTGACGGCCTCGCCGATGGACGGGTCGTCGCGGAAGAACAGCGTGTTGCGAGCTAGGATCGTGACCTGGCTGCCCAGCCGGGCGAAGGCTTGCGCCAGTTCCAGCGCGACCACCGACGAGCCGATCACGGCTAGGCGTTCGGGAATGGTGTCGCTGACCAAGGCCTCGGTCGAAGTCCAGTAGGGTGACTCTTTCAGGCCCGGAATCGGCGGCATGGCCGGACTGGCACCCGTGGCGACCAGGCAGCGGTCGAACATCACGACGCGCTCACCACCCTCGTTCAAACTAACGATAAGGCTCTGGTCGTCCTTGAAACGCGCTTCACCGTGCAGAACGGTGATGGCTGAATTGCCGTCCAGGATGCCTTCGTACTTGGCATGACGGAGTTCTTCGACACGGGCCTGCTGCTGGGCCAGCAGCCGCTCGCGCAAGATCGTCGGCGGTGTGGGTGGCATGCCGCCGTCGAATGGGCTTTCCCGGCGCAGATGGGCGATGTGGGCGGCGCGGATCATGATCTTGGACGGCACACAACCGACGTTGACGCAGGTGCCGCCGATGGTGCCGCGCTCAATCAGCGTGACCTGCGCGCCTTGCTCGACGGCCTTCAGTGCTGCCGCCATCGCGGCTCCACCGCTGCCGATCACGGCGACTTGCAACGGGCGCTCGCCGCCGCTGCCCTTGTCGGCGGCACCCATCCAGCCGCGCACCTTGTCGAACAGCCCAGTGCGGTTGTCGGTCGGCGGGGCATCGGCGAGCATCGCTTTGTAGCCCAGGCCAGCCACGGCGGCGGTCAGTGCGTCCGGCGCTGTGCCTGGATCAAGGGCGAGCTGGGCCGCGCCCTTGGCATAGGACACTATGGCAGATTGGACGCCGGGTACTTTTTCCAGCGCTTCCTTGACGTGCGCCGCGCACGAGTCGCAGGTCATGCCGGTGATTTTTAGATGGGTCATGCGACAGATCCTTTTTCGTTTGTGGTAGCAGACAAGGGCGTCAGATGTGCTGCGCTGCCGTTTTCAGTGCCTCACTTCTTGACGCTGGACGGATAGCCCGCGTCTTCGGTGGCCTTGGTCAGCTTCTGCACGCTGGTCTTGGCATCATCGAAGGTGACAACCGCTTCGCGTGTCTCGAAGGTCACGTTAACTTTGCTGACGCCTTCGACCTTGGAAATCGCCTTCTTAACGGTGATCGGACAAGCGGAGCAGGTCATGCCCGGTACGGACAGCGTGACGGTCTGGGTGGCGGCCCACACGGGGGCAACAACGGCAGCGATGGCGAGAGAGGCAAACAGTTTTTTCATGATGAACTCCTGTGATTAATAGAAAAATGGCATGACGTAGGGAAATCCGAGCGCGACCAGAACCAGCGCGGCCACGACCCAGAAAATGAGCTTGTAAGTAGCGCGCACTTGGGGAATCGCACACACATCCCCTGGTTTGCAGGCTTGCGCCGGTCGGTAGATGCGCCGCCAGGCGAAAAACAGCGCCACCAACGCCGCGCCGATGAAGATCGGGCGATAAGGTTCCAACACCGTCAAGTTGCCGATCCAAGCGCCGCTGAACCCCAGGGCGATCAGAACCAGCGGCCCCAGGCAGCAAGCCGAGGCGAGGATGGCGGCTAGCCCGCCAGTGAAGAGCGCCCCGCGCCCGTTTTGAGGTTCAGACATACGCTTGTCCTTTCAAATCTGGATTGGATAGCTTAAGCTTACTTCCGTACCAATGTACGGAGTCAAGCGATATGGAAAAAAATTTGGAGAATCTGACTATTGGCGTTTTCGCCAAGGCGGCCGGGGTCAACGTGGAAACAATCCGGTTCTATCAGCGCAAGGGCTTGTTGCCGGAGCCGGACAAGCCCTATGGCAGCATCCGCCGCTATGGCGAGGCGGATGTGACGCGGGTGCGCTTCGTGAAATCAGCCCAGCGGCTCGGATTCAGCCTCGACGAGATCGCAGAGCTGCTGAGGCTGGATGACGGCACCCACTGCGAGGAAGCCAGCAGCCTGGCCGAGCACAAGCTTCAGGACGTGCGCGAAAAAATGACCGACCTGGCGCGCATGGAAACCGTGCTATCCGAACTTGTGTTCGCCTGCCATGCGCGGCAAGGGAACGTTTCTTGCCCGCTGATTGCTTCGCTGCAAGGGGAGAAAGAGCCGCGTGGTGCCGACGCGGTGTAGCCGAGGGTAGTTACGCCTTAGCGTGCTTTATTTAATGAGATGGTCACTCCCTCCTTCCCGGTACTATGCTGAGGACAGGCTTTCATTCGGAGAACTATCATGGAAAACATTGCGCTCATTGGTATCGATCTGGGTAAAAACTCTTTCCATATTCATTGCCAGGATCGTCGCGGGAAGGCTGTTTACCGTAAAAAATTTACCCGGCCAAAGTTGATCGAATTTTTGGCGACATGCCCCGCTACAACCATCGCAATGGAAGCCTGTGGCGGTTCTCACTTTATGGCACGCAAGTTGGAAGAGTTGGGGCATTCCCCAAAGCTGATATCACCACAATTTGTCCGCCCGTTCGTTAAAAGCAATAAAAACGACTTTGTCGACGCCGAAGCTATTTGTGAAGCTGCATCGCGTCCGTCTATGCGTTTTGTGCAGCCCAGAACGGAATCTCAGCAGGCAATGCGGGCTCTGCATCGTGTCCGTGAATCCCTGGTTCAGGATAAGGTAAAAACAACCAATCAAATGCATGCTTTTCTGCTGGAATTTGGCATTAGCGTTCCCCGAGGAGCTGCCGTTATTAGCCGACTGAGTACCATTCTTGAGGATAATAGTTTGCCTCTTTACCTCAGCCAGTTATTGCTGAAATTACAACAGCATTATCACTATCTTGTTGAGCAGATTAAAGATTTGGAATCCCAGTTGAAACGAAAGTTGGACGAAGATGAGGTTGGACAGCGCTTGCTGAGCATTCCCTGCGTCGGAACACTGACAGCGAGTACTATTTCAACTGAGATTGGCGACGGGAAGCAGTACGCCAGCAGCCGTGACTTTGCGGCGGCAACAGGGCTTGTACCTCGGCAGTACAGCACGGGAGGTAGGACGACATTGCTGGGAATTAGTAAGCGAGGTAATAAAAAGATCCGAACTTTGTTGGTTCAATGTGCCAGGGTATTCATACAAAAACTGGAACACCAGTCTGGCAAATTGGCCGATTGGGTCAGGGATTTACTGTGCCGGAAAAGCAACTTTGTCGTCACTTGTGCTCTGGCAAACAAGCTGGCCAGAATAGCCTGGGCCCTAACGGCACGACAGCAAACTTATGTAGCATAACGGCAGAAATACACCGGTTTAAAGAATTACTGATCTGGTTTTGCGAATACTGATATTGATGATACTAACGGCCCACCGGCCTGTTGAGGAACCTGTAAAACGGAAAGGCTCATTGAAGCCGTATATTTTCTGGAGGTTCATCAGGCGCGGAACTCATCGAGGCGCGGGAATAAAATCCCATTCAGACGCCGGATAGATTCAAGCAAGCCAACTTGTCGTCAAAATCGGTGTTGCAAAAACGGGAGTGACCATAGATTCCGTTTTCTGAGACGACCCCTTGTAGGATTGGCTGTATCTGGGGACACTATAACCGTCAAAGAAGCCGGTTTGGTGTTGGTCATTGGGGTTATCCTGTGGATCTATGGTATAATCTTAACCAAGGTCAGCAATTCCTAAGGGGGTCAAATGGACGCTTTCACATTAGGCATGTTGGGGTTGCTCATTTTTTTCACTGTCGTCACTGGCGGCAGTCTGTATCTCTACCATGAGAAACAGAAGGAAAAAAAGCATCACAACGCCTAAAGAGTAACTGCGACAATGAACGTAAAGGCCAGCAATAGCTGGCCTTTTTTTATACTTGCAGTTTGAGGTGTTACATGTCACGATAAGGTAAGTGTGACATGTAACGGAAAAGGTGATTTTTTGAAAGTATCCAATGAAGATGCTCAGGCTACGGCGATCTATCTCCTCAGAGCTGCTTCGCGCCCAGCTTTCTGGCGTGACGTCCCATTCGATAAGAAACTTGAAGCCGTGGACAGCCTGAACAGCATAGGGCGATCACCATCAGAACTCACTGAATGGATTAATAAATACCTGACAGCAGAGCAAATCAATAAACTCGGGACATCAATTAGGCAACGTCGCAGAAGGGGATATGGTGTTGGTAAAAGCATAACTATAAGCGATAAAGCCCACAGGATTTTGAAGCGGTTGTCAGAAGTCGATGGTTGCAGTTTGTCAGAAGTGATCGAGAAACGCCTAGCCCGAGCTTATAAAAATACATGGGACCATAAATAGAGTGACACTAGGGGTTGCATTTTTAAAACCCGTGATAGCATCTAAATGAACCCAAACGAATAGGGGGGCTGGCGGCGATGCCGACCATTATCCCGACAATGGAGAAATAGACCATGATGACATTGACTACCGTCTCGAAGAAAACTTCAAATAATTCAGCCCTTGTATTCTGGCGCGTTGGTACAAAACGGAAAGGCATCCTTGATGTCCATATTGATTTTGACCACGAAGAAGCGGATCTTTTGGCTGAGCTCGTAGCCATTCGCTATCTGGCGCTGGACAAACAGGTTTTTTGCAGAGAGCCAGGTGCTGGTGCTGGTTACAAGCTGGTGGTATCCAAAGGTGCAATCAAGAAGCTGGCGCTGGGCAAATCCACCAAGGCTTTTGCTTTCAAGTTTGCGGCTTGCCTCACTGGGCGTTTAAAGGGCGCTACTATTGAAGTCTCGCAGAGCATGGAGTTTATGGATGAGCCGGGAGAGGGCAACATTGAGCTCCTCGATGTGGACAAGCAAGCCTATACCCAGACCCATGACGAAATATCTACACCTGCCATTGGCCCCGTCCTGGTTACTCAACATGCCATCGATCAGTATCAGGCCCGGATAACCTCTGGAGACCCTAAAAAACCGTGGGCCTCACTTGTTGGCCGCCTCCAGCATCCAGAGTTACAGGTTCAGCCCTTTGACGAGAAAGTGGCTCGCCATAAAGCCAGAAAGTATGGCCGCGTAGATAACGTGGAAGTCTGGGGCCATAGAGATTCCAAGTTCAAGTACCTGATGGTGATCAACGACGACAACCAAAAACGTGTTCTTGTCACAGTGTTTGAGCGAAATGAGTAACCTGCTTCTCATTTGTTCTGAATACACAACCTCTCCAAATCACGTATTCATACCCTAAAAGGGCAATAACGCAGTCGTTGATAACGACTCTCCCACCTGAAAATAGCTCCAGCATAAAAACTGGAGCTGTAAATGAGATCGAGACCTTCCCTTTTACTGATGCGAAACCTGCGGTCATTGGCCGTTGTGGTGCTCGCAACTTTGCCATGCGTTGCTTTTGCACAATGGCGGGTTGTAGCCGTGAGCACCGAAGTAGACAAAATGCGCTTCAACACCATCATAGACGCGCATTCCTTCATGAAGAATTATCGCTCTGGTGAGGAGCAAGGGAAGGGAACGCCAGTTGGGGATGCGCTTTATCCGGTTGCCAGTTATGGTGATGGCCGTTATGTCTCCAGGATCTGTTTTAAGTATCTAGGTGCTACTGGCGATTATGACCCCACTACCTGCACTGGCGACCCAGCTACGGTCTACTGGCGCTCAACCTATGTTCTGCCGGGTGAGATGGATAAAACACCGTTCCTGGACAGGGATCTCGGCTTACCAACAACGACCATGTGTGTAGGGAACCCTATCCATCTTGGCACCGGCAACAAGTTCCAGGCTGAACTGGATTATCAAAGCGGAGGCTCCGACCCTTTCACATTCACCAGATACTACAATAGCCACCTTCCTGATGAAGAGCTCGGCGGCTGGCGGCATACCTACTCGCGGAGCGTCGAGGTCAACGCCTCGAAGTACGGTGAGAACATGGTTGTCCTGCACCGGCCAGAAGGGCAACAACTCGCGTTCTACAACTCGTCCTCTGTCTGGGTGCCAACATGGAAAACCGATGATACCTTGACGAAGGATGCTACCGGCTGGCGCTACACTCAATCTGACGGGGTAGTCGAGGCCTATGATGAAACCGGACGACTGACCGGCATCGAGAAGCCCAACGGCAATCACATCACCCTGAGCTATCTGAACGGAGAGCTATCCTCGATCACTGACGGCTTTGGCCGCACCATCCAGTTCCAGTATCAAGATGGCCGCATGGTCAGTGTCACCGATCCTGCTGGTGGCAGTATTCAGTACCAGTACAACAGCGCTGGCAAGCTGGCGGAAGTGATCTACCAGGACAATACGAGCCGCAGCTATCTCTACGATGACCCGAATGCACCGGGTTTGCTCTCTGGGCTGGTGGACGAGAACGGCAACCGTTTCGCCACATGGGGATATGATACTCAGGGGAGAGCGGTTCTAAGCGAACACGCCGGGGGCGCAGAGAAAACTCAGGTAAGCTACAACGCTGACGGAAGCGTCTCTGTCACCAATGCCCTCGGCCACGTTCAGCGATACACCTACAGTCGCCACAATGGGATGCTCAAGCCTGATGTGGTTGAGGGTGCGCCGTGTACCGGCTTTGTGGGCGGCAAGGAAACCTACGTCTACGACAGCAAAGGCCTCGTCTCCAGCATTACTGACCGCGCTGGGCAGAAGCGCACGTTCACCCATAACGACCGGGGATTGGAAACCACCCAGATAGACCAGGACGGGGGTAAGGTTACGACCGACTGGCTTCCTTCCAAGTCGCTCCCGGCAAAAATCACAGAACCAACCAGGATCACTGAGCTCACCTACGACACTCATCTCCGGGTGATAAGCCGCAAGGTCACTGATCGCAGCTCGGGCGCTTCCCGGACATGGACCTACACCTATGCCCCTGTTGGTACAGGAAAGCCGAGCCTGTTGGCCTCGGTTGATGGTCCGCGCACCGACGTCAGCGATGTTACGACATTTGACTACGATGACCAGGGCAACCTGATCCGGACAACGAACGCGCTGGGGCAGGTGACGCAGTTTGGTGACTACGACGCGAACGGTCGCGCCGGGACCATTCAGGGTGTCAATGGTGTAACCCAAACCCTCACCTATGACGCCAGAGGAAGACTTGTCAGCTCCACTGGGCCAGAAGGAACCACGGTCTACAACTATGATGCTGTGGGCCTCCTGAGTTCGCTGACCAAGCCAAATGGTGCAACCGTCAGCTATGAGTACGACGCTGCACATCGGCTGGTGGCGGAAACAGATGCACAGGGCAACCGGCGCGAGCTTGAGCTCAATGACCTCGGGAACCCAGTAGAAGAGCGACTGCTCGATGCGCTGGGCCAGACCCGTTGGATAGAGCGCCGGATCTTCAACGAAATCGGCTGGCTCTCCAGTGTCTCCGACGCCTATAGCAATCAGTCATCGTTTTCCTACGATGTGGTGGCAAACCTGATACAGGAGACCAGTCCCTCTGGTAACACACACTCCTACAAGTACGACGGCTTCCATCACCGGACACAAACGACCGATCCCCTCGGGAAGGTCACGCAGGTGCTCTACAAGGATACCGGCGATGTTTACCGTGTCTCCGACCCTCGTTCGCGCCTGACCTACTACAGCTACAACGGCTTTGGCGAAGTGACCCAGGTCCGGAGCCCGGACACCGGCACCACCGACATTACCTATGACGAAGCCGGTAACGTGGCAACGCGCAAAACGGCCAAGGGGCAAACCACAAGCTACAGCTATGACGCGCTGAACCGGATCATCGAAACCTCCAGCGATGTCGCTGGCGAATCGCCAATTCTGTACGGGTACGACGAAGCAACCTCACCATACGGCATAGGCCGCTTGACCTCAGTCGATGATGGCAACGGTGTCCGGAGATTTGGCTACACCCCCGAAGGATGGCTGGCTTACGAAACCTGGGAAACCCACGGGCAGAGCCTGACTACCCAGTACCAATACGATGGTGCAGGCCTCGTCACGAAGATCACGTATCCCAGTGGCCGTGAGGTCTCCTACACCCGTGACTCAGCCGGTGACGTCATCGAGGTGACAACGACACAAGCAGGCACCACAACAAACCTGGCAAGCCAGATTGAGCGAGCGCCCTTTGGCCCCGTCACCAGTATGGTCAGAGGGAACGGCATTTCAGAAAGCCGCACTCTGGATCTCGATTACCGTGTCACCGGCATCGACGCTGCTAGGGTGCATTCGCTGGTCTATCGGTACACGCCAGACTCGTTGATTTCAGCCATAGACGACAATCTCAGCTCATCAGTCAATCAGTCACTCGGTTATGACGCGGTTGGCCGCATCACCTCTGCTGAGGGGATCTATGGCGTTTTGGGCTATGGCTATGACGCCACCGGCAACAGGACCTCGATCACGACCGATGGCCTGAGCCAAAGCTACACCATCAACTACATGAACAACTGGTTGGTGAAGGCCGGGCAAACCTCCAGAAGCTATGACGCCAATGGCAACCTGACGAAGCAGGGGGCGGATACCTTCACCTATGACAGCCAGAACCGGCTGGTGGCCGCAACGGTCGCGGGAGTGACTGTAAGCTACACATACAACCATCTGGATCAGCGTGTAACCAAGACCCTAAACGGGCATACCCGGCTGCTGGTTTACGACCTGGCAGGAAACCTCATCGAGGAGCTGGACGCGGCCACTGGAGACGTGCTGGCGGAGTACATCTGGCTCGATGGGACACCCTTGGGCTTTGTTCAGTCAGGACAGACCTACCAAGTCCACGTCGATCACCTGGGCACCCCGAAGGCACTGACCGACGTCAGCGGCCAAGTCGTTTGGAAGGCGAGCTACAGCCCGTTCGGTAAGGCCAGCATCATCATCCAGGGGCCAACCTTCAACCTGCGATTCCCAGGACAGTATTACGACGCGGAGACCGGGTTCCACTACAACTGGCGGCGTTACTACGACCCAGCGACCGGGCGGTACATTACCAGCGACCCTCTTGGCCTGATCGATGGAGTAAACACCTACGGGTATGTGCATGGAAACCCTATGTCCAATACCGACCCGACGGGTGAATTTGCGTTTGTTGGTGCAGGTATTGGAGCTGGGTTGGAGCTACTTAGCCAACTAATCGAAAATAATGGGAGTTGGAAATGTGTTAGTTGGTCAAAAGTTGGAATCGCCGGAGCGATTGGGGCTATAGGTGGCGGCTGGGCGTCAGGAGTTTTCAGACATGCCAGCTCCGGTAAATCGTGGTTCAAATTAAGCCAAAAATGGAGCAATGTCTCACCCAGAGTAAGGAAAGTTCAAGGGGTTCCACGAGGTAATGAGCTTCACCATTGGGCTATTCAGAGAAATGGCAAGTTTGGCAAATATGTTCCTGACTCAATAAAAAACCATCCTTGGAACTTGAAGTCCATTCCAAGAGATATTCACCAAAACATTCACGGCAATGGACCTACCCCATATAGCGCATTTGGTCGTTGGTGGCACGGGACGCCTGAATGGGCAAAAGTAGCTCAAGCCTCTCCTGTTAGTGGTGGTTTAGCTGATTCAATAAATGATGAGGGATGCGGTTGTGCAAATTGAATTTCCAGCGCTGCTTGTGAGCAGCAAGAAAAGGTCGCTCTTCGTAGTGGCATCAGAATCCGAGTTCGGGAAATGTACTATTCAGTCTTTGAGGAACGGTTATTTTGAGCTGATGGACATTTATGATTCGGAAGGTCGTCACTACAAAATAGACGAGGTTGCGAGCTACAAGCCGCTAAGTCCATTCTGGTACTGGCCTGTAGAAATTGTGATGTATGGTTCTCGACTGTTTAAGGCTAATTTCAATGCTGTTCTTATCTCTAATCTGGATTGCAAGGAGTTAAAATCTGAACTTTGTGATTTGGCTAAAAAGTACAGAAGTAATTTGGATTCCGGCGTCGGAATTGAAAAGATTATGGAGGAAATGGAGTCTGCCAGAACAATTAAAGAATTGATAAAGGTTTTTGGCTAGTTATTCATTGAATACGCTGGTGTTAGTCTAGCTAACCGACGCCAGCGGCCAAGTGTTTGGAAGGCGAGCCATCATAGAGTCAGTAGAGAGAGATACTTTTGGAAATCAATAGTATTATGATTGGTACAAATGAGTTGTAGCTCCATATTTTAAAGGGGGATTTCAGAGAAATGAAGAATAAGAAGGTAATAACTTTGATAATGGCCGCAGCCGCATCATGCTCGTCAGTCTACGCCGCGACATTACCGACCAGTGAGGTAGACGCATACATACTTGCGATGAACACCATGTCACCTATCACTGCAAAGTACACCATCCAGTACAAGCAAGCGGTTGAGCAGAAATGCAATACAGCCCTGAGCGTTGAGCAGCTCAACTCAAAGGCATTCACCAATGTTGTCCAGGCAATGGTGAGTAGTGAGACCGTCGATAGAATGGGGCTTGATGCTGCTGGTGGATCACTCCAGGATACCCTGTCTGTGATCGGCAAGAACGTCACATGCAGTGACCTGAACGCGCCATTTAAAGCACTCTTGGATGATAAGGACTTCACCAGAAAGCATCAGCACCTATCGAAGGTGCTGCATACTTGGAATGAAGTTGTTTCTCAAAGCAAACCCTGAGTAACAAAAAGGAGCCTAACTGGCTCCTTTTTTAATGGGGATGATGTTACGTTCGTGGACGTTATTTTCACTCGGGATATGTAACGTTGAAAAAGGCGTACCGACAAGAGAGTGGTCACATAGCTCTCCATAATAGATGAGCGACAAAATCTCTTGCTCGTTGATTTTTCCCACCTTAAAAAGGTAATTGATTATTGCTGTATCCAGTAGGTCGTGACACCCATTAAGCAGATCCACGATATTGGCCGCAGCTTCATTTTCCTCTCCGTCATCTCGACCGGCTAATACTGATTCAACCCAAGCCTCAAGGCTCGGATGTCCCTCAGCGAGCTCTATTTGACGGCACTCGTTCTCGATCAACCCTGTGATTGCTTCGTTGAGCGTTCCGCCATAAGTCGGCATGTTGAGAACAACTCCAAATCCGGGGATTTCTTTTTGGATTGGCTTCGCATCCTTGGGAGCTGATTTCAGCCACAGGAAAAACCAGATCCCAGAGCTTATGTCTTCCGGCTTGACCTGGTTGGCCGCAAGGAATTTGGAAACCTCGTTACAGATGATGCCATCTGGCGCTGCCATCTCGTAAATACCCGCCATCAGATCTTCAAGGCTCTTATACATATTATCTCTCGCACCTGTACATGATGTTTTCACTATCGTTGTTAAGCGTTTTTTCAGCAAGTATGTTCCAGCGAGACATCTTATACCATTCCATCTAAATCTGTAAAATTACCGTATTACCGTAATTATGATAATTACGGTAAATAAATTTAAGTTCTTCTTGCTGTTGTTCTACTTATTAAAATGTATCTTTGAAAAAGTAGAGTTTTTGGAATAGGATAGGTGGTGCTGAATGCCCACTTTTTACAAGGAGCGCGACCAGTGATTTTTGATGTAAGAGCGACCTTTGAAGTGGCACTCCAGACGGACACCCACCTGGTACTTATCGATCTGGATCAGGGAGCATCAGTTACGAACGATGCTGATGCAGTGATCGCCTGGTTGGCCGCAAACCTCGAAGGTGGAATTGGAAAACGTAAGGTGTACTACCGGGACACCGATGGACGCTTTGATGAGCTCAAGGTTAATGCCGGTGCTTTTGCCGGATTTGCACCTTGTAGCGAAGGCCAGCAGACCACCTTGGCTGGGATGCTCGGCCAGTAACTTTGTGTGGAGAACTCGATGTTAAACAAAAACAAATTTGAGAAAGTTTTAAAGAGAATCCTCGATAAGAACTTTGAGCGCTGCTCTATTTGCAGGAAACCATTCCCTGGACCGTGCCATACTTTTGCTGGTTTGGATTCGGACAATAAAGTTCAGAACGTAGGTTCTTGCTGTCGGACCAGTATTGTGGACTTGCGGCATGGAGGTGTGTATACGACCGCTCCTGTAGATACTCAAGAGGGGCAAAGTCAGGCGCATGAGCTACTCGCAACACATCCTTGTAAGGGGATGATGGGGCATGCTTAGCAAAAAAGTCTTTTTCATTAGTCAAGCGGAGGCCGAAAGACTGGAGCCGGTTCCCGGTGCGGCCATGATCTCCATAACTGACCCAGACAAGTCCCCTGCCGCTCTCGGACAGTGGGGGCAGTTGTACCGCGATAGCTTCTATGACGGCGGCTATTCTGAGAACACCATCCACACGATGAAGGCAGCGTTCCGGATGAATTACGCCTCTTACATTGACTCATCCCAGGCTGAAAAGCTGTCCACCTTCCTGGATGGATTGGTTGGTAGCGGTATCGATCAGATCTTCGTTCATTGCTATTACGGAGAATCCAGAAGTGGCGCGGTAGCGCTGTACCTCCAGAACAAACATGGATTCACTCCGAATAAGCCGATCACCAAGCCCAACCGAACAGTTTACGAATTGCTGTGCAATCCAACCAAGTTTGAACCACTGATGCAAAGCTACGAAACGCAACATATGGAGGAGGAACTACCTCTTCACCTCAAAATATGGGATTTTCTTCTCGTTGCGGTCGGGCTTAGGAGGTGACTTTGCACGACACAAACAATGACAAGGAAGAGCTAGTTTCACATGCGAAAGTAAATGTTCCGGCAGAACAAAGCATTCGCGGTGAACTGTTGCCGTCATCGAGCTCGCTCCGGAACATCCAGGACAACCCCGCCGTCGCCTATCTGGTGAGCCTCGGGTCAAAGCGAAGCAGGCAGACCATGAGCTCATTCCTCAACATTGTCGCCAAGATGATCGGGTTTCAGAACCTTCGTGACTGTGCATGGAGCTCAATGAGGCGGCACCACATATTGGCGGTGCTGGAAATGCTGGGGGATGCAGGGAAGGCTCCGGCAACGATCAACACCTACCTGTCAGCGCTCAAAGGGGTGGCTCTTGAAGCCTGGACGATGAAGCAAATTGATACGGATAGCTTCCAGCACATTAAGCAAGTCCGTTCAGTACGTGGATCTCGACTTCCTAAAGGGCGGGCACTTGAACGCCATGAGATTCGCAGCCTCTTTTTCACATGTGAAAGTGATTCAAGCGCCAAAGGGCTTCGGGATGCGGCCATTCTCGGGGTGCTCCTCGGGTGTGGCTTGCGCCGCTCGGAAATCGTTGCGCTGGACATGGGAAGCATGATCTACAAGGACCGCGCTCTCAAGGTTCTTGGCAAGGGCAACAAAGAGAGAATGGCGTATGTGCCTGGTGGCGCATGGAAAAGACTGGATAAGTGGGTTGAAGAGGTTCGAGGAACGCATGAAGGGCCTTTATTCCCGAGGATCAGGCGGTTTGATGATGTGACTGGAGAGCGGATGTCGGATCAGGCCATCTACCACATCTTGGAGACCAGAAGAGTTGAAGCCGGTCTGGAGATGTTTGCGCCCCATGACCTGCGACGCACCTTTGCCTCCTCGATGCTGGATAACGGTGAGGATATTGTGACCGTGAAGGACGCAATGGGCCACTCAAGCATTGCAACTACCCAGAAATATGACAGACGCGGCGATGAGCGTTTGAAGAGAGCGAGCCAACGCCTCGATATAGCGGATTAACAGCATGAATGATGAAGAACTCGAACTTGCCAGAGCCGAAGCCATGAAAGCCGATAGGTGCTTTTCAAAAGGACGGCTCAGGGACGAATTTCGGATGAAGCCTAAGCCAGGAGTAGAGCCAGTTTCGTTCTACAAAAACGGGTATGGTGGCCAATTTGGAGTGTACCGGATAGCAGATTGCCAACCAATGCGGAGAAGGGGTTGTTCACCGGCATCACAAAAGCAAATAAGGGCGCAATCCATCCTTTCGGTCAAGGCAAGAATGCGTAGCAACCTGGCAAAGGCCTCTGTCATGGCACAAAGGTGGGTCGCTCTGGAACCTCTGGTTCTCGATACCGAGACGACCGGACTTGGTGAAAGAGACCAGGTGATCGAGCTGGCTGTTACTGACATCAGAGGCGCGGTTCTCCTCTGCACCAGATTACGGCCAACCGTGGAAATAGACCCTCAGGCAATGGGTGTTCATGGCATCACCGAGACTGAGCTGTCGAATGAGCCTACGTGGACTCAAGTTGCGCCAGCTCTCGCCCGGCTTTTGTCGGGCCGTCATCTGGTGATATTTAACTCCAGTTTCGACAGTAGGATGTTGAGGCAAACAGCCAGTGCATTTGGAGACCAACTCTCTTGGTGGCAAGAGCAGAACTGTCTGTGCGCGATGAAGCTGGCGGCTGATGCCTTTGGCTCAACCAACCGGCACGGCACAATCTCACTTGCGGATGCCACCTGCGAGGCAGGTGTGAGCTGGAAAGGTCGAGCCCATTCAGCAGCGACCGACGCTATTGCCACCGCCGACTTGGTGACAGAGATAGCCAAAGTCCAACGTGACCTCGTGGTCCAGCTCCAGGAGCTTCAAAGCAAAGGTAATTTGGAATGACAGAACAATCCTACGGCGAAAGCCTCAAATTTTTCTCAGACTGGCAGAAGGACCCCGCGAAACGCACCGGCCTGAATGTGCAACACACGCTAACCAGAGGTGAATATCCTACGGTCAGCATCGAGATTGCGCCGATCAGGGCATCGGGGTCCAGCCCAGACTGGAAAAGCAAGATCACGGTGCAGCTCACTCGCGGCGAACTGACGGCGTTTTGCAGCGTTCTCTTTGGTTTGCGTAGCAAGGCTGAGGGTTCCTATCACGGCGACGCGAAGAATAAGAGCTTTGCGGTTTACAACAACGGCAAGGCCGGTGTTGCGATCATCCTTAGTGAGCGAGGAAACCAGCTCCAGAATTTCATCAATGATGACGACCGAATGGAGCTCGCAGTCTTCGCAGTTCGCCAGCTTTCCAACGCATGGAAAGTTACCCCTTCTGATGCCATCGCGCTGCTACGCCAATCAGCGTGGATGGACCGAAATTTGTCCTAATCGAGCAAATCTAGGCACCCTAAAAGTCGTCCTATAACCACAAAGTTAGACCATCATGCAAAGTGGGGTATAGAGGGTGCCAGCCCCACCCCAGCAGTCCCCCTCAGCCACATTTCTGGCTTGCCCCGCGCTTTTCTTCTTTCTCTCTTTTTCTCTCTCTTTCTCAATCTAATCTCACACACGAAGGTCAAACAGGGCACCCGCCGACGCGAAGCGGAGGCGTATTCTTGCCCCTCCCCCTCATTGCATGATGGTCTAAATCTGTCTACTATGTAACCAATGAACTGTTAGAACAAACCCACACATAGGCGGCAGCATGGCTAAAAACTTCATATCAGAACAATTCTCGGCCATGTGCCGCGACTTAACGAACCTGTCCTCTCTTATCAAACGACTACCGCCACGGTACGCAAAAGTTGCGGCCATCCCTCCTACCGGAAAAGGAATGGAGAACGAGCCCGTCAACAAGATTGTCGTAACTGAACAAACTGGGCGCGAAGCTCTTGAGCTGGCAGCGCACAGCTACAGAGATCTTCACATCAACCCAGACTATTCGCAGAAGTCTGCCAGGCGCACCGTGGGGGTACTCTGGTTCTCCCCTTCCAGGATTGGTGTAGCTGACGAAATTGCGGCGACGGTTGAACGCATCAACGCGGCCAAAGCTGGTATCGAGGAGTTCATTATCTCGACGTACCCCACCAGGCAAGAGAGGTTTGAAGCACTTCGAGCGGACTGCCCTGGTGTCATGACTCTCCACCTTTACAGACAAATTCGGTGCTATACCAATGGCGACATCGACTCTATCCGCTTCACCTGGCAACGGAAGGACTCCTTGAAGAAGCCCGTAAAAGAGGAGCTTTTGCAACGCATCAGAGAGGAGCTGGAGCGATCTGGGCCAGACTATCAACTTCCCCTGGAGCAGCTTATCCAGAAGATCGCCAGCACCCCGGAGCCTTATCTCCGGGAGCGAAGGGAAGTAAAGGTTCAACCGGTGGCAAACGTCATGGCCGCAGGGGTACTCAAAACCGTTACCGCGCCAATGCCCCTGATCGTGCTCCAGGATAAGGATGTTCAGCTCAAATTGCTTCGTAACTTTGACGCCTCAGAACAACGCAAAACTCGATCTGATAAAGCGGCATCGGAAATCCTTGGCACCTTCGGTGGAGTCACTATCGAATCCTTCCCTGGATGAATCAGCGTGACCGCGTAACAAGGCTTTTCCGCAGCCGGAAGGGCTTTGTCCCACACAAACAATTCCAATCGACAGCAGCATGATATATAATTATGATAATTACCGTATTATCGTAATTATCGTAAACATTACAAATTAAAAGGAACGTTCTCATGGCAAGAAAATTGGTTGAGTTTGACGATGTAGCGGCTGCGGCCCAAAAGCTCAAGGACGCCGGTAAACGCCCAACGGTCATCGCTATCAGAGACATCATTGGCAAGGGGAGCTTTACCACCATTTCAACGTATCTCAAACAGTGGTCAGAGGAACACTCCCTCGATGAAGAGCTGGTAGAGGTAGTCCTTCCAGAATCGGTTATGAGCGATGCTGAGCTCTTCCTACAGAAGATCTATACGGTAGCCAAAGCAAGCGCCGATGAACAGCTTGAGCGCGAGCGTGAACTGCTACGACAGAAAGAAATTGAGTACCAGGAAGATATGCAGCAAGCCGTGGACATGGCAAATGATGCCACCGAACGGGCTGAGCTACTGGAAGAACAACTTGAAGCTCTCACCAACAAAAAATCAGAGCTCGATGCGGCCCTTGGTAAGGCAGAAAACTCGCTATCCCTCAAGTCTGCGGAGCTAGAACGCTCACTGGCTGACATTGATAAGCTGGAAAAGCGGATCGTTGAGTTGGAGGGCAAGCTGGAGGCGAAAGCCGCAGATCTGACCCGAGCACAGGATCACCTGGAGCAAGCTAAAAGCGAAAATCGCTCTTTGAGCCAAAAATTGGCAACTACAGAGGGTGAGTTGGAGGAGCAAAAAGGCAAGAGTATAGAGCAGACAGAAAAGCTCCGGGCCGCTCAGGAACAAAAAACATCGTTGAAAGAGCAGCTCGAAAATGTACAGGCCAAACTGGCCCAATCACAGGACTCCCTTGCCACAGCCAAAGCTCATGGCGAATCCGCTGAACGAGAGTGCCAGCGCCTATCTGGAGAGGTAGAAAAGCTGGACGCCAAATTATCCAGCGCCGAAGCAGAAGCTCGCGCTCTTGTTCAAGACAAAGGCATGATGGCTGGTCAGTTGCAGGAAAAAGACCAGCAGGCCAAGAGCCTCGAACAAAGACTCAATGATGCACTGACCAAAATTTCTGGGTTGGAGCAAGAGCTCGCTAAAGCTGGTAAGGGAGGGAAAAAGAAAGAGGAAAACTGATGGCGCGAAAGGCTAAATATTCAGAAGAGTGGCGACACAGAGCTGCGGCTCTTCAAACCAAGATTGAGGAGGCTATGACACTAGCCACCTCATCTATTGGCGACTATCGCTGGTTACACCGTCTCCATAGTTGGGTTACGGAGGTGGCTCAAGGTAAAGCCCCAGACTGGTGGACAGATCTGGATTGTGAAGTATCCCTCCCCCGAGAAGAAAAGCGGATCAGTACGTTCCTCTCGACACAAAAGAAGCGCATCACTCTCCAGATGTGTTTGTCGTAGGGGGCCTCATGAAACAACTTCCTCCTGACACACCAGAACAATCACTGATCACTCAGTACAAAGGGCCTCGCCTTGTCGTTAAGGCCTACGCTGGAACGGGTAAAACCACGACACTGGTGAAGTACGCCCACAACAACCTCGATTCACGTATCCTCTACTTGGCATACAACAGGGCTATCCGCGACGAGGCAAGAGAAAAGTTTCCTGCAAACGTAGACTGCAAAACGTCCCACCAGCTTGCCTACGCCACTATAGGAAGGGGCTACCAGCACAAACTCTCCGGCAACCTAAGGCTCACCGATATTGCCCAAGCGGTGAATACCAAGAACTGGACGTTTGCCAAAGATATTCTCGATACGCTCAACGCCTTTATGTGTAGTGCAGACATGCGGATTCTTTATACGCATTTTGCTCGCGCCGATACGGGTAAAGTGCTTACGTCCAAACAGGAGAGATACCAAATCCAGGTGGTCGAAGGTGCTGAGCTCATATGGAAACGGATGACAAACGTTCAAGATCCGTTCCCGACCGTACACGATTGCTACCTCAAACAGTATCAGCTCGGGATGCCGAATCTGTCTCGCCGGTACACCACCATTCTTTTTGATGAGGCACAAGACGCTAACCCCGTAACAAGTAGCATCGTCCTACAGCAGAACTGCAAGGTAATCCTGGTTGGAGATCGCCACCAGCAGATCTATAGGTTCAGAGGCGCAAACAACGCCCTTGATAGCAAAGAGCTCATGAACGCCGACCAACTCTATCTCACTCATAGCTTCCGCTTTGGCCCCAACGTTTCGCTGGTGGCAAACGCCCTTCTTGAACTCAAAGGTGAAACACGACCTGTTGTTGGCCGGGGACCAGCAGATCAGGTACTCATGTTTTTACCAGGTGACGTGGGCCACCGCGCAATACTTCACCGAACCGTCATGGGGGTTATAGAGACGGCGCTCTCTGCGACCGAATCCGGAGCGCAGGTATTCTGGGTCGGTGGAATCGACGCTTACCAGATCAATGAGCTCCAGGATTTGTACTGGTTTTCGATGGCAGAGCCAGACCGGGTAAAGAATAAGAAACTGCTTGATGAGTATGAAGACTACTTCGAGTATCAAGAAGTAGCGAAGGCGACCAAAGACCCTGAGATGATGAGGGCTGTCAAGATCATCAACAGCTACGATGAAATCCCTGAACGACTCACCACTCTACGACGCAATACAGTCAAAGAAGAGTTTGGGGCTGACATTACGGTCTCAACAGCTCATCGGTGCAAAGGGTTGGAGTGGGACTTTGTTCAGCTCTATGACGACTTTCCGGATGTCCTGGACCCAGAGCTCGACCCAATGGCCCGTGACGATGAAATAAACCTGCTCTACTGGTTAATTGCATTTACTTTACCACCTCATTGCAACCGCTCCTTACCACGTGTTGCAAATTAATCGCACCACCACTTTCACGGAAAGTACCACTTCGTCGGAGCGTGGCTTTGTGCCAAAAGCGGCGATTACAATTCCTTCTTGTTAATGGTCTTCTTTCGGCTATAGAGCCGACATTCTTGATAACTCTGCTCAGTTTCATCGTTTCTAATAATTAACTATTGAGATTAAGGCGAACATATGCGGATGAACATATCGACTAGAAAGTACCTATTCGAGCTGCATCCGCACTGTTGAATTTAACTAAGTTCAACGTCCAAGTTTCAGTAACTTTGGCGAAAAGAAGCCACTTACACTGACTAATCCGCCTAAAATCCCCGCTACAAGAAAAATAGCTCTGACATCAAAAATTTCTCCCAGAGGTGTTATCAGCAACAACCCAATGGGAGCCGCAAGGCTCATCATCGAGTTCATAATGGACAAAACACGCCCTTGAAGATAATTTGGGATGATGGTCTGCAACAATGCCGTCAGAGGCGCACTACCGAAAACAAAACACACACCACTGATGACCCACCACGCAACGGCAACGCCAAATAGGCTGGATGGAACCAGTGCCGTTAATGCGACGGCAAAACAAGACGTAGCAAACCCTGCCAGAATCCAGTAAATAGGGGTTTTTAATTGCATAGCAGCAACAGCTAAGCCACCCAAGACCATCCCTACACCCGACAAGCCCTCCATCAAAGCCACTTGATTAGCGCCGCCGCCAAAATATTGTTTAACCAACAGCGGTAATAATGTAAATGACGGCATAATCACAAGCACCGTCGTCGCCAGCAGCAGGAATAATCGGGCTAGTCCCGGCGTGTTGCGAATGGTATCAATACCTTCTTTGAACTCACTGACCATACTTGTATCAGCCTTACGGACTGCACGACTCTGAGGAATTGCGAATATCAACAGTGGTATCACAGCACAAAGTGCAGTGAACACATCTATAGATAGGGCCCAGCCGATTGGCATGACACTTATAGCAAGGGCCCCCAGCGGCGCTGCAATGACCACTGTCATGCTTTGTAAAGCCTGATTAAGTCCAGCGGCTCGCATCAAGAAACTTTTGGGGACTAGCATATATGTGCTCGCCGCCGCAGCTGGTGCCTGAAATGCTTGCATCGCACTGCGGATCCCCAACATCACCCAGATATGCCATATTTCGATACTTTCGGTATTAAACAGCACGATGAGCACCACCATGCATATCGCGCTGACAACATCAGGAATGATCATCAAAAGTCGGCGGCTGTAACGGTCTGCAAGTACTCCACCCAGAGGACTAAGCAAGGCTTGTGGCAGTAAAGCCACAATACCTGCAATAGCCAACGCACTGACACTGCCGGTGGTATCCGTGATCCACCATAGCAGCACAAACTGAGTCAGGGCCGATCCACACAGAGAAAGCGCCTGCCCAATAAAAATAGCCCAAAACCTTAACGGCCAATCGGGACCGGGGTCACTTTGACCACATGTATCGCGGTCAGAAAGATCCCGAGTAGGTTCAGACGCTGCCTGATTCAACATGATACTTAGTGTACTCCCGTCTCTGCTTTATTTAAAAAGGAGCCACCAAGGGCTTTATACAAAGCCACATAGTTCGCGAGCTCCGCACCACGCAAATCAATCAGAACCTGACGTTCGGCATAAAGTTGACGTTGTGCATCAAGTAGTTCTAAGCGGCCATCAACACCTGCTCGGTATCTAAGCAGGGATAACTCCGCTCGTTTAGACGCGCTACTTACGGCTCTCTTTTGTGCCATTATTTGCAGTCCAAAAGTCTCCAAACCGCTTAATCCGTCAGCCACATCTTTGAATGCCGTCTGGATGGTCTGTTCATAAGATATGACGGCTCCGGATTTTCGGATCTCCGCCAAGCGGAGTTCCGATTTCAACTTACCAGCATTAAATATCGGTATATTAATTTGCGGGGCAAAACTCCAAACCCGGCTGTCACTATCAAACAGATTCTTCACTTCTGAACTGCTATAACCTGTTGAAGCCGTCAGCGAAATCCGTGGAAAAAATGCAGCCCGAGCTGCGCCAATATCTGCATTTGCAGCTTTCAGATTTAACTCGGCTTGTACTACATCTGGACGATTAAGGATTAATTCTGACGTTAAGTTGGCAGGCATCACCTGAAGTGGCTGAGTTTCTAACACTGACTGTTTTGATAAACCTTCAGGTAGTGTTTTTCCTATCAACAGCTGAAGAGCATTGTTAGATAGGGCCAGCACACGCAGCCGGGCCTGCAAATCAGCTTCAGCACTCGCAACCTGTCCTTCGGCTTGCGCAACATCTAAGCCACTGCTTTGTTCAGCGGCTCTCAGTTGGCGAGCTAACAGCAGTGAATGCTCCCAATCAGCCAAAGTCTGCTGTGCAAGCAAAAGTTGCTCTTGAGCAAGCAACTGTGCGTGATACGCATCTGCAACCGCACTTATTAAAACCAACTCTGCTGATTTTTGCCCCTGTTCCGTTGCAAGATACCGGTAAAAGGCTGCTTCACTCATTGAGCGTGCATAACCGAACAAGTCTATTTCAAAAGCGCTCGTCCCCAAGCCAACTCCGTGTTCAGAGGTTGTACTTACACCTCCGGTATCATTCTCTCCACGCTGGCGAGTTCCGCTGATTGTGGCATCAACAGAGGGCAACATATATGAACGCTGGATACCATACTGAGCCTTTGCAGCGGCCACGTTTAAAGTAGCCAGCCGCAAGTCTTTGTTATTTTCCAGCGCTAAACCAATTAACTGCTGCAACCTTGGCTCTTTGAACACAGATTGCCAAGACAAATCCACTGCCGATTTTTGCGACACGTTTTCGGTATTTAGCTGGTTGTAGTTCAGCGTATCTACTGGTGGCCTCTGATAATCGGGTGCCAGTGTGCATCCGGTTAGCAAAGATGCGCAAAGCAGGCTAAAAATATTTAACTTCATTACACCGACTCCTCGTTGCTCGCTTGAGGTTTGCTAGTTGCTTTCTTGCGGGATGCAGAAAAACGCTCTTGGATACTCATGACAAGTACGAAGAATACCGGAACGAAGTAAATTGCAAGCACTGTGGCTGTGACCATTCCTCCAAAGACACCAACACCGATAGCTGCCTGTGTTTCTGCACTTGCACCAGAAGCGAAAACTAGTGGCAATACACCAAGACCAAATGCAAGTGACGTCATCAGGATGGGTCTTAATCGCAGTCTGGAAGCTGTCACCGCTGCGTCAATTAACCCATGACCTTCTTCACGAAGCTGCTTCGCAAACTCGACAATCAAAACAGCGTTTTTGGCCGATAAGCCAATAACGGTGATCATACCAACTTTGAAGAACACGTCATTTGACATTCCAAGCAGCAATACCGAACCTACAGCGCCGAGCAGGCCTAATGGCACCACCAGCATTACTGAAACCGGAATAGCCCAGCTTTCATATAAGGCTGCAAGTACCAAAAATACGACTAACATCGAAAGAGCCATGAGCATTGGCGCTTGAGAGGCTGACTGCCTTTCTTGCAAAGACTGTCCTGTCCAAGCGATATCAAAACCCGGAGGAAGCTGAGCTGCGAGGCGCTCCATTTCGTCCATCGCCTCGCCACTTGAGAATGTCGGAGCAGCACCACCGGCGATTCTGACCGAGGGTAGTCCTTGAAAACGCATCAATTGTAATGGTGTCGCCCCCCATTTAGGTGTAACGACTTCTGATAGAGCAACCATGCCACCACTGACATTTCGGACACGTAATTTCAGAATGTCTTCAATCTGCATCCGAGATTTTGAGTCAGCCTGAATAATGACTTGTTGCATCCGCCCACGGTTAGGGAAATCATTGATGTAACTCGACCCCATTGCCGTGGAGAGCATATCGCTGATTGCAGCAAAGGACACACCCAAAGCCTCTGCTTTCTGCCGGTCAATATGAAGAGTGATCCCAGTACCCGCAGGAAGACTGTCGGCATAGACCCCGGTAACAATTTTACTGTTGTTAGCGAGCTCTAACAGCTTGGCTTGTGCAGCTTGAAGGGCTTCATACCCCTGATTACTGCGGTCGATCAAGCGCATAGAAAAGCCTGATGAATTGCCTAACTCGTCAATAGCAGGTGGCATGATACTGAACACCAATCCTTCACCAGCGGTTTCGGCCATGGTCATGTAGGCGTAGTAGACTTCCTCCCACGCATTTGCACCATTTCGTTCATCCCAGTCCTTCAGCATGGTAAAACTAACCGCTGCATTGGTGCCAGAGCCAGACAAGCCGTAACCTAGGATCGATATATTCGATTTAATACCCGGTCTTGTTGCTACGTACTCTTCAAAAGATTTCACCACCGCAGAGGTGCGTTCAGTGGTTGCATCTGAAGGCAGTAAAAAGCTGGTAATGAAATAACCCTGATCTTCTTCAGGCAAAAAGGCTGACGGTAATTTACCAAAAGAGTACACCAGCATGCCGACCAGCAGCGCAAACATCAGCATTACCCGACCAATCCGCTTGGTCAGTTTGCTGACTCTCACACCATAGCGATCTGTCATCCGGTCGAACCGACGATTAAACCAACCGAAAAATCCCGTTTTCTCGGCATGGCCATGGCTGATTGGCTTTAACAATGTGGCGCACAGAGCAGGCGTGAAAGTTAATGCTAAAAAGGCAGAGAATAAAATAGAGATGGCCATTGAGAGCGTGAATTGTTGATAAATCACGCCAACGGAACCGCTTGCTAAAGCCATTGGAATAAATACGGCGGTCAACACCAGCGTGATACCAATAATTGCCCCGGTAATTTCTTTCATTGCTTTAACGGTAGCATCACGTGGCGACAGACCCTCTTTTGCCATTAAACGCTCGACGTTTTCGACAACAACAATCGCATCATCCACGATGATACCGATAGCCAACACCATCCCGAACATCGTGAGGACATTGATAGAAAAACCGGTTAACATCATAACGGCGAATGTACCCAGCAACGCGATTGGAGCGACAATTGCTGGTATTAAGGTGTAGCGGACATTCTGCAAAAACAGGTACATTACGAGAAACACAAGAACCATCGCCTCAATTAACGTATGAGCGACTTTCTCAATCGAAATTTTTGCAAATGGCGCAGTATCGAAGGGAACTGAATAACTCATCCCAACGGGCATCGTCTGCTGAAGCAACTGCATGCGCTCTTTAACACGCTCAGAGGTCAGTACTGCGTTCGCGCCGGGCGCAAGTTGTATAGCAGCTGCTGTTGCTGTTTTTCCGTCTTCTCGCGTCAGAAATGCGTAAGATTGAGCACCTAACTCAACACGAGCAACGTCGCCCAATACCAGTTTTGCACCACTTCCCTCAGCGCGAAGCACGATGTTTGCAAATTCTTCCGGAGTTTCTAACTGACCTTTCGCCATTAATGGGATTGCAACTTTCTGTCCCGCAGGCGCTGGTTCATCGCCAAGACGGCCCGGTGCAATCTGAATATTCTGCTGAGTGATCGCATTAGAAAGATCGGCCATCGACAAGTTATAAGCAGTGAGTTTTACTGGATCGACCCAAATCCGCATCGCTTGCTCGGCACCGAACAATTGAACGCGACCAACACCTTCAATTCGGCGTAACTCTTCGATGACGTTTCTGGCCATGTAATCAGAAAGCGCCGTGCTATCGAAGCGATTGTCATCGGATTTAAGGCTGACAAGCATCAAAAAGCCCGAGGATGCAGCTTCGACAATCAGACCATTTTGTCTGACAGTTTGCGGCAAACGGGCTTCGATGGTTTTTAGTCTGTTTTGCACATCGACTTGCGCTAACTCAGGATTCACTCCGGGTTTAAAAGAAGCAGTGATAGTAGCTGCCCCTGACGTATCAGAAGATGACTCAAAATAGAGTAGATTCTTTAAGCTCGACAGTTCTCGTTCGATAAGACCGAGCACAGAATCATTCATCGTTTGGGGAGTTGCACCGGGATATACGGCTGTGATGGTCACCTGAGGCGGAGCAACTGAAGGATAGCGCTCAATCGGTAGCTGAGGTAATGCTATCAAACCAGACATGATGATAAAAAGTGCAACAACCCAAGCAAATACGGGGCGGTTAATAAAAAATTGCGGCATCTTAACTACTCCCGCTCGCCGGTTGAGGTATTACTGCTGATTGCAGTATCGACAGTTGGTTGAACTGCGTTCGACGGAGTCACTTCAGCACCTTCACTCATTCGGTCGAGGCCGCTAACAATCACCTTGTCGCCAGCCGTAATACCCTTTTCGATTCGATAGCTGCGATCAATCAACTCTCCGAGCTGAACATGGACCTGACGCACTTTATTGCCTTCAGACAGCAGCCAAACCCATGCTTCGTCTCCGGTTCTGGTTACCGCTTCCTGTGGTACGAGTAAGGCATCGTCGAAACTGGCCAGTGTGAGTCTGGCTCTTACAAACATACCGGGTAGTAACTCACGCTTTGTGTTGCTCACCAAAATACGCACCAACACATCGCCAGTTGCCTCATCAACGGTCAATCCCGAGAACAAGACTTTGCCTTTAACATCGAATGGCTTGCCACTGGCTTTTAGAATTTCAACATGCAATTCTTTTTTACCAGCCTCGGTCGCCTCTCTTAGCAAATCCAGTGATTCAGCAGGCTGGCGTACATCGACGTAAACCTCGTTGATTTGTTGTACCTTTGCCAGTGAAGTGTTGTCACTCGGACCGACCAAAGCTCCCTCAGAAACAATTGATTGCTCGATGCGACCGTTGATCGGCGAATCCACTGTTGAAAATTGTAAATCCAATTTTCGACGGGATAGCTCTGCTTTAGCCTGAGCAACCTCGGCAGCAGCCTGATCTTTGGCAGACACGGCGTCATCGTAGGTTTGCCTGCTAACGGCATCTCCTTCAACCAGCGGTTGCAAGCGTTTGACTTGAATTTGCGCTCTGCTCAGTGCAGCCTCGGCACGCATCAAAGCCGCAGCAGATGTTTCTACGTCAGCCTTAAACGGCGCTGGATTGATTTGGAAAAGTGGCTGGCCAGCATGAACCTCTGCACCTTGAACAAATAAGCGTTCTTGAATAATACCAGTGACTTGTGGTCTGATTTCGGCAACACGAACAGGCGCAACACGCCCGGTTAAATCATCGGTCAGTGCAACACGCGATGGCGTTACTTCCAGAATAGAAACTGGTGGCGGTGGTGTTGTCATATCTGGCATTTCGGGGCTACACCCTGTTAAGGTGAGCAGTAACAAAGCATGTATTACATTCAGCTGCTTAGTTGATTTCATCAAATGTCCTCTTGAGCTATAGTCCGGAATTCTGTTTACATCTCAGTGTAGACAAAGAGTGTTGGCGTTTGAGGGAGCCAATGTGGAGGAATGATGGAGAAACCGTATTTATGTCAGAAAACTTTAAAATGACGACTCTCGCTCTATCTAGCCGAGGTGAAAAAACGCTTGGTTCCCCCTTGATCCTTATTGCTGAAGATGAGGCTGATATCGCTGATATCCTCTCCGGTTACTTGCGAAGAAGTGGGTTGCGATGTGAGATTGCCGAGGATGGCCGACGAGCGCTAGACCTGCATGCAACACTAAAACCGGCACTGGTATTGCTGGATATTCAAATGCCGCAACTCAATGGCTGGCAGGTCCTATCCGAGATCAGAAATCGGGGTAATACACCTGTCATCATGCTCACCGCTATGGATCAGGATATTGATAAGTTGATGGGGTTACGGATGGGGGCTGACGATTATGTGGTGAAACCATTTAATCCTGCCGAAGTGACAGAGCGAGTGCTGGCGGTGCTTCGTCGTGTATCCCCTGAATCGCAAAAATCCAACAATCAGGTGCTCAAAGTATCCCCATTTCATATTGATTTGGAAACGTACGAGGTATTCATCGACAACCCCGATAGAAAACAAATATCGCTGACCATGACGGAGTTCAAGTTATTGGTTCAACTTGCAAAATCACCAAGAAAAGTATTTAGCCGGGCAGAGCTTCTAAGTCATTGCTTACCTGAGAGTGACGCTTTAGAAAGAACTGTCGATAGCCACATCTCTAAGCTTCGGAAAAAGCTAGAAAACCTTGGTGTAAAGGGGATCCCGTCTGGTTTAAGAGGTGCCGGTTATCGGTTATGGAGCCAAGAATGAAGTTGGTTGGTTTGAGTCGGCAAATTGCATTTTCAATGATGGCAATTGCCTTGGGGGTGATACTTTTAGTCATTTTTACTGCATATATTTTTTACTACTTTTGGGACAAATATTGGCCTGAAAATGTTCCGGTCAACAGCTTAGTGCCGACTGTGCCGGAACTATTTTGGATGCTGGGTACTACAATCGCTGGACTGGTGCTGGCCGTATGGGTTGCTTTGAGCTTATCCAAACGGATCCTCACTCCACTAAATTCACTCGCAGCCGGGATCCGAAGCCTTGCCAAAGGAGATTTGAGCGCGAGAGCTGTTGCCGATGATGAGTCTATGGGTGAAGCATCCCAGTTGGCAGCAGACTTTAATCATTTAGCTGAAAAGTTGCAAAAAATGACGGAAGAACAACGCTTCTGGAATGCGGCAATTGCTCACGAGTTACGGACACCTGTCACGATTTTACGTGGCAGGCTGCAAGGTCTTGTTGATGGTGTTTTCCAGCCGGACATAATGCAATTTAAAAGCTTATTAACTCAGGTTGAAGGGTTAAATAGGCTGATAGAGGACATGAGGGTTATCAGTTTGGCGGATAGTGGCAACCTGTATCTCAATAGAGTCAACACTGATATCAAAGATGAAATTGACTCTGCAATACAGTTCTCTGGGATTTTTTCTGACGACAGTAAATTCACGCCCTGTATCAATATCGACGCAATGATTGTTTCTTGTGATCCCGTTAGAATTAGGCAAGCAATGCTTGCGCTGCTGGACAATGCAAAAAAGTACTCTAGTTCAGGCCGGATCTATATCAGTTTGGAGAAGAAAAACCATAATTATCAGTTAAGTGTGCAAGACGAAGGTCCGGGGATCCCCCCAGATTTTCTGCCGCATATTTTTACACCATTCATGCAAGCCCCTGATAGTAAACGCAATGGCAGTGGTTTGGGGTTAGCTGTCGTCTCAGCGATTGCCAAAGCGCATGGAGGTTATGCAACCTGCACATTATCAGCTGATGGCGGCACAATTATCTCCTTGTGCTGGCCTGAGCCAGAACATATCGAATGATGTGGTCTATCAATCAACCCAAGACTAAGTTGCGCACGATGAGCTGGTTGCGTCCGCTATTTTTTGCTTGATAAAGTGCAGAATCGGCAGATTGAATAAATTTTTCAACAAATGCACTTACCTGAATTTCACGGCTGACGGACTCTGAAACAAGCTCAGTCACGCCTAAACTCACCGTCCATTTAACAGGTTGGCCATCGTCACTTAAAATTGTTGTCTCTTCTACACTACGCCTTATTCTTTCTGCCAGTTTTTCAGCCTCACTAGATTTTGTCTCAGGCATCACAATTGCGAACTCTTCACCACCGAGTCTGGCAACTAAATCATTTTTACGGGAGCTGTGAACGCACAAATCCGATAATTGCCGGATGACTCTATCACCAGTGGGATGGCCGTACGTGTCATTGATCCGCTTGAAATGATCGATATCCAGCATAATCAACGAACAACTCCGTTTAAAACTCACACTGTTCAACACCTCAAGCTTGATAAACTTGTCAAAAAATCTGCGATTAGCCGCACCTGTAAGCGGATCAGTTCTGGTTGATTTCTCAAGTGCGTTTTCTAGGATATGGCGATGATAATAACTCCATGAAAAAATGCCCATTACAAACACGGTTGCCAAACAAGACTGAAGAGATAACTGAATATACGCATCATCAGGAACATCGCCAACAATACCACCACTGCCCAGATAAAATGGGATCAGGAGTATCAAAGCTAATGAAGCAATCTGAAGGTAAAGCGAGAGGCCAAGCAAGATAAACAGTACAAAAAAAGGTGTTGTCACGATAGAGCTGATGATTGTCAGAAAGCTTATCTCGTCCATTCCCAAGATGAATGCCGATTGTAAACTGCAAATAGCAAGCGTCAGCAATATGATGAAAACTGAAACAAGATAATTATTGGTCTTCCAGAGCGCATATGCTGGTATTGCTAGCCAAAAGTAGAATGCATAATATCCAAAATGTATTTTTGATTTCTGGTCCGAGACTCCCCATTCAATCAGGTAATCGGCAAGCCCGAGAGGTATCAGTCCAATAAAAATGAGGGCGGTGTAAGATCTGTGATCATCCATCTTCTTTTGAAGATAGGAGCTGTTCATTTCCAATCGCAGAACATCGAGGATGTAACTCACAAAAGTTGACGCATCTTTTGGACTCATTTTGCTCCATCTACAGTTAAATTCTGTCTATCAAGATAACGAAGTATAATGCTGTTCTGAGGTGATTGTGGGCATAAACTGATTTTAAGGTGTCATGCCAAATGCGACGAAGACGTTAGCTCAAATCTGGTTGTGTCATCCTTAACTAATTATCACTCATTAATTACACTTTATGTACCATTCGATTGCGATACCAGCTTCCAGCCTTGACATGAGTAGAATCATCACTTTCAGAAAGTACCATTTTTTTGCATCGTGGGTTTGAGGCTAAAGTATGGATCGTCGCAATACACCAAAAGCTAACCCAAACTAAGTTAATAGTCGCTTGGTATTGTTTGATGATTCCTTCCATGCATAATAGCAGTGCGGTGCTAAATATGTGTCTACGCCTATGCCCAACCTTTTATCTATACGCTCATACAGCACTAAGTCGACCAATCACTCACATGGTTATTACCAATTAGTTCTACCATTACGTGGCGGAATTGTAATTGAGGTAGGCCAATTCAGCGGGAAAGTTGTTGCAGGTGAATGCGTTGTCGTTAGAAAACACGAAGCGCATCTTTTTAATGCTCATCCTGATGCTCTGTTTGTTGTCGCGGATATGGACAAACTTCCAGAAAATATTGAGCTTGATGGAAGTAGTGTTTTCGCAATTTCAAAATCCTTGTCTTGTTATCTGACTTTTGTAGAGGAGCAATTACAACACCAACTCAATAGTGACCTTGAATATGCGATGTTCAGTACTTTTTACCTTTTGCTCGCTGAACAAGAGCTACTGCCGAGACTGGATAATCGAATTGCCAAAGCTGTGCATCACATTCAACAGAACATACAAGAGACTTTAACTGTAAATCAGCTTGCTAAAATTGCATGTTTAAGCAGTACTCAGTTTAAACTTCTGTTCAAGAAGCAGCTTGGTTTTACTGTTCATGATTATGTTACCAAATTACGTATGGAGAAAGCACAGGCGCTCCTTAGACATACAGATTTCTCCGTTCAGCAAGTTGGTGAGATGGTGGGTTACCCAGAAAGCTCGACATTTAGTCGCAAATTCTCCCAGTATTACGGACTCTCGCCGCTGTTATCAAAAAAATAACTTGCGTCTATATCTCTAACAAATGCGTCCTTTTTGTCAATTTTTCCCAGACGGATATCTATACCATTATCTGAATTGATAGTCAGTCTATGCAGGTGATGAAGATGTTTATGACAACGCGTGCAAACGGAATGCTAGCAATTGTTATTGCGAGTTTTTTGTGGGGAACAACTGGCACTGCTGCTAGCTTTGCGCCTGATATCAGTTCTTTTGCTATTGGTGCATTTTCTATGGGATTTGGCGGTATTTTACTGTGTGTTAATGCTAGAGAGAGATTAGCTCAAGACTTATCCCGTATTCGAAAAACTCCTTTGAGCCTCATGCTAGGAAGCTTGTGTGTCGTACTTTATCCTTTGGCATTTTATACCTCTATGCGTTGGTCCGGTGTTGCTATTGGTACTGTCGTTTCGATTGCGAGTGCGCCTCTATTTGCCGCAATCATCGAACGTCTTTTTTGTAAAAAGACGTTCTCTTTGAAATGGCTATTGAGCTTTGTATTTGGTGCAAGTGGAATTGTATTGCTAAGTATAGGTAGAGCTGAAATAGATGCTCTCGAAGCAGATGAAATAACTCAGCAATTAGGAATATTCTTGGGGCTTATAGCTGGACTGACTTATGCTGGTTACTCATTTGCAGTGAAAAACATGATAAGCAAAGGAATGAACTCTAGATCTGCCATGGCTAGCTTATTTGGTATTGCAGCAATAATTTTGCTGCCATCTCTATTTATCACCGGAAAAAACCTATTTACCACCGTAGAAAATTCCATGGTTGCTATCTACATGGCTGTGGTCCCGATGTTTCTTGGTTATTTATTATACGGATTCGGCCTTCGCACCATTGATGCAAGTACTGCAACAATCATCACTTTAATTGAGCCTTTAATTGCTTCGATTCTGGCAGTATGGATTATCGGAGAGGAGTTTAAACCAATAGGTTGGATGGGCATGGGGCTTGTTTGTGTATGCCTGTTAATTCAATCTGTTAATGTAAAATTAAAACATCAAAACACTCAACTAAGAAAGGTTGGTTAAAGATTTATAATTTGGTTGTAAATATCCTTTAATCTACTGACTCCCATTTTTTATCTAAGAAAACGATCGATTGACTTAACGACCTTTCAAACTTGTGATTATGAGATAGTGCAGCCAGTGATTAAGGTGATAAATTAAGACGACGTTTTACAACTATTGATTGCGAACCTTGTCTTATGTCCGAATCGCAACTAAATACCTTACTCGCGGAAGCGATCTCATCTATAAGTTCGACACGATTTACGTTAAGTCTGATGCGATTTTTAAAGCTCCTAGGCTCCTACGATAACGCTGTGATTCTGGGATATGCAGCTGGTAAACATCCGGTATACCTATTTGATTCCCTTGAATCCAACAGACACCTGCTGTTTCAGCAGTACCTCACGAGCACTTTTCAACAAGACCCGTTTTATCACCAATTACTAACGCGCCAAGAAGGTGTTTTCAGCCTTAAGCAGGTCATCAAACAAAGGGAACATCAGGATTATTTGCATCAATTTTATTTGCAAACAGGCTGGCAGGATGAGTTATGTCTTTTGATTAACATCGGTGCAGAACGCGATGTGTTGATATTTCTCGGCGTTACCAATGAAAAGAGTCGTTTTACAGCTGACCAGCTCGTTTGTTTCAAACAACACTTTGCTGTGATCAAAGCTTTATGCCAACAACACTGGCAACATGCTGCCTTTAATTTGGCGCAATCATTCAACGAGATAGTTATCAGCCGAGCCACAATGAGAAGCTATGTGGATGAATCAATACAGACATTCGCTCAATCTGTATTGACGAAACGACAGCAACAAATTGCTAGCCTGCTGGTACAGGGTTTGGATAGCAGTGAAGTTTCAGCACAGCTTGGGCTATCAATTGGCACTGTGAAAAATTATCGCAAACAGATCTACGCTCAATTACATATCAATTCTTTAGGTGAGCTTTTCCAATTATTCCTCAATCATCTCCTGACACATGCCCCTGATTAATTTTCGAAACCATCCCTAAAGGGACATAGGCATATCAAAGTGCACTCATTAGTGTTGCCGTATTAACAGAACTAAGCGGGAAAAATTATGGATACGGCACTCTTGAGCGATTTAGAACGGCGTGGTTTGATAGCGCAATCGACAGATATCTATTCACTAAAAGTATTATTAAGCTCACCGCAAACCCTTTACTGTGGCTTTGATCCGACAGCGGGAAGCTTGCATATTGGTCACTTAGTGCCGCTATTGCTCCTGAAGAGATTTCAAGACGCCGGGCATAAAGTTATTGCTTTAATCGGCGGTGCTACAGGCCTTATCGGTGATCCAAGTTTTAAAGCCTCTGAACGCAGCCTCAACAGTACTTCGACAGTTGCGGGCTGGGTCAACGATTTATCTGTGCAAATTTTGAATTTACTACAACCACGGCTAAATCAACCTTTGCAACTTGTTAATAATGCCGATTGGATCCATCAACTGAACGTGGTCGATTTCTTTCGTGATGTAGGCAAGCATTTTTCGGTCAATAACTTACTTAACCGCGACTCAGTAAAACAACGTTTGCTGCGACCAGATCAAGGGATTTCATTTACAGAATTCAGTTACAGCTTGCTACAAGCTTTCGATTTTTCTGAACTCAATGAAAGGTATGATTGTCGCTTACAGATAGGTGGTAATGATCAGTGGGGTAATATCTTAAGTGGTATTGATTACACCCGGCGCAGAAATGGGCGTGAAGTTCATGGCTTAACTTTGCCTTTGATCACAAAATCCGACGGCACAAAGTTCGGAAAATCTGAAACCGGAACTGTTTGGCTTGATGCAGCCAAAACTTCGCCCTATGCGTTTTATCAGTTCTGGTTAAACACAGCAGATTCCGATGTCTATCGTTTTCTACGGTACTACACCTTTTTGAGCTGCGATGAAATTGACCGTATTGAAAATGAGGATAAAGCTAACCACCAGAAGCCTCAGGCCCAATATATTCTGGCGAAAGAACTGACTCAATTTGTGCATGGTGAAAACGGACTCCTGCATGCGCAACGGATCACTGAAGCCCTGTTCACAGGTAGGGTTCGGCAGCTTCAACTCAGCGAGTTAAAGCAGTTGGAACTGGATGGTTTACCAACATGGCATATAAGTAGCCATGATTTAACCGAAGCCCTGATAAAAAGTGGGTTGGCAGCGTCAAAACGTGCCGCGAGAGAATTGTTAGCAAGTGATGCGATTCGAGTCAATGGTGAAAAAGTTACGGCTGAGCAAAACGATTTGGGATTTGCGCTCTTTGACCAGTACTGGATCCTGCAAAAAGGTAAAAAACACTTTGCGTTGCTTAAACGTTAAAACAGCAAATTCAGGGCATGCATTGCAGGTCTGATCTGCATCAATGTCCGCAATTAAGACGTTGCGGACAGTTATTTTTCTACGACATTTAGTTCTTTCTTCGTCAGCTATTCGCTCATAACAGACGATCAAGTAACTGGATGATTGCTGAACATGGTGGTTCCGTGAAAATGCAACGGGTGGTAATCAACCAGTGATCGCGGTGGTAAATTCGGGTGCCGTTTTACACTCTACGTTGCATCCACCAGAGCGATGCGAATCCTTGCGTTGAACAGCGCTGTCGAGATGGTTATCCGCTACATCACCCAAAAACGCATGGTCGAGAAGCAGATGAAGATGGCCGCAGAAGCGACAGAAGTTGAAGAGGACACGACCAAATAGTTTGGTCAATTCTTTCACATGTGAAAGTTGACAAATAAAACGCTCTAAGCGCCCTAAATGGGCGCTTACACCTGCCTAATTTCACGCCTCCCACCTCTACCATATCGAGCATGGGAAAATACGTGCGTGAGACTATGAAAAAATCACCTTTGAATTTACTGCTCCTTGCAGCGCTCACGCTGGGGGCATCACACCAGGCTTGGGCTCAAGATGGCACAAGACCTGGTTTTTATGAGCGAAAGGAAGAGGGTTGGTTCTGGTACAAGGAAGAGCCCAAAGAACCAGAGAAAAAACCCGAAAAGCCCAAACCAAAGCCTGTGGCAGAAGCGAAGCCTACACAGCCTAAGCCTGCTGCTCCGCTTCCGAGCGGCCCAGAAATGTTCTCAGCGGAATGGTTCCGGGAAAACTTACCCAAGTACAAAGACCTTGCTTGGAACAATCCTACCGTTGAAAACGTCAGGACGTTTCTCTACTTGCAACGATTTGCGATAGATCGCTCTGAACAATTTTCCGATGCTACAGAGCTGGCGGTCGTAGGTGATCCTTTCTTGGATGAAATTACTCGACGTCCTGCTGCCACGTTTGCCTCACAACAAGTTGATCGTGACGCTGGTAACGCCAAAAACATGCTACTCAAAAGCGTAGCCGAACGCGTAGGGATATTCTTCTTCTACAAGTCCGACGATGACTACAGTGACTTGCAAGCACCGCTCATCAAGATGTTGGAACAAGGAGAAGGATTCTCGATCATTCCTGTATCTATGGACGGCAAACCACTCCCCAGTGGGCTTTTCCCCCATTACAAAACCGATGAAGGCCATGCCAAACAACTTGGTATCGTAACTTTCCCTGCTGTTTACCTCGCATCTCCAGACGGTCAGTTCGCTCCTATAGGACAAGGGCCAATGTCTCTTCCTGAGCTGAATCACAGGATTTTGGTCGCAGCAAAACGCAATGGTTGGGTCACAGACGAAGAGTTTAACCGTACACGTCCGGTACTCAACCTAGAAAACAACATAGCCGAACGCTTGGCCTCACCAGAGCTGGGCTCTGACCTCAAACAACTATCTCAAGCGAGCGGCGATAAAGACAACTTTGTGCCACCGGAACAACTCATGAAGTACATCCGGGACAAATTACAGGAGAACTAAGATGGTCACGCACAAGACATTAAAAAGGAGCCTGCTTGCCCTGAGTGTGGCGGCCAGTCTCGTCATGGCACCGACAGGGGCGATAGCCGCTAACGGCCTCCAATCACAGATGGACAAACTCTTCAATGAAATGAGCAACACAACACCACCTGGGGTTTATGAAAGCCAACGACGTGGCGTTTTAGCTGGTGGCCGGTTCACTGCAAAGACACGAATCTTCGACGAGAACCTGGTGAGCTTTGCCCCTCCATCATGGAAAGCTGGTTGCGGTGGTGTAGATCTGTTCGGCGGTTCGCTTTCCTTCATTAACGCGGATCAAATTGTCCAACTCCTTCGGGCTGTAGCAGCCAACGCCAAGGGCTATGCCTTCCAGCTTGCGCTCGATAACGTTTTCCCGGACGGAGCGAAGTGGATAGAGAACTTCCAGAAGAAAGTGCAAGCGCTCAACCAACATCTGGGCAACTCCTGCCAGCTCGCTCAAGGTTTCGTGAACGACCTAACCAGCGGCATGGACCTTAAACACAAAACTGATGCTTCTATAACCGCGACAACTTCCGGCCTGTATGAAGACTTCTTCGGGTCCAAGCAGGAAACCAGCGGCAAGAGTCCTCTGGAAGAACTGAAAGCCAACAAACCTGACGAATACAACAAGATGATTGGCAACATCGTCTGGAAGCAACTCAAGAGCAACAACGCCAACACCTGGTTCCAGTACGGGGATAACACCCTTCTTGAAGCGATCATGTCTTTAACCGGCACAGTCATCATTGGTGATCTGGTAAACGACCCGAACTCAACCGGCACTGGTGCGAAAACAACCCCTCTGACGACCCTACCAGGTAACAAGATCACCTTGTCAGACCTGATTTCAGGCGGTTCTGTTGAGATCTATTCCTGTGATTCTGATACGACCAACTGCCTGAGTGCTGGCTCCAGCAATAAAACTGTCGTGCTCAAAGGTATCAAGAACCAGATCACCGATATGCTGTTAGGAACAAGCTCTACACCTGGTGTGATCTACAAATACGCAACGAACTCTGGAACCTTAACCGACCCAGAAAAGGCCTTTGTTTCTAACCTCCCCGGAGGGATTGGCACCATTGTTCGTAACTTGTCTGTCCTTTCACAGGACGGCGCTAACCTGTTCGCAACAGAGTCATCAGGAGCGATAGCCCTGACCATGATGTATAGCTTCTCGGAAGAGTTCTTCCGCGCAGCTCGCATTGCGATGGCTAACAGCAAATCACCCTACAAGAAAGAGGCACTAGAGCTTCTCGCGCAATCGCAACAGCAAATCCGTGCTGAATACACAATCCTGTCCTCTCAATACGGCGATCTGGCAAGCCAAATTGAGAAATACAACAACCTACTGGACAACATCCGCAAGCAAAAATACATGCTGGCAACTTTGTCCAATCCTCCTAGCACGAACTAAGGAGCTATTGGAATGGGATCTTTTTCAATCCACTCTATCGGTGACTCTGCTTTTCTGGAGCAAATCCTGATTGCAGTATCAATGATCACCGGCACCGGGGATTTCGAGAAGATGGTCAGTATTGGCCTGCTTCTTGGGGTCTTGATGATCTGTATTCAGTCCGTCTTTCAGGGCGCAAAGCAAATCAACCTCCAGCAAGTGCTGGTAGGTTGGATTCTATATGCCTGTTTCTTCGGCCCAACCACAACTGTGACTATCGAGGACGCTTATACAGGGCAGGTTCGAGTCGTCGCCAATGTCCCTATTGGGGTAGGCTTTGCTGGAGGTGTCATATCCAACGTGGGATACACCATCACCAATTTGTTTGAAACTGGATATGGGGTAATCGTACCCAATGTCACGGAAAGCCACTTTTCCGAAACACTGAAACTGTTGAATGACGTCAGACGGCGAGCCTATGACACAGGAGTTTTTACTGCGCTTAACTCAGCAAATGGAGGCGGCTATGTTGACGTGAGGCGTTCCTGGAACAATTACATTCGGGAATGCACGTTAACCAAAGTCGATCTCAACCTAATGTCCCTTGATGAGTTGATGAACCGTTCAACTGACTCAGCTTTGCGATTCAACTCACAGCTCTACGGAACTAGGTTGTATTTGTCTACAGCAAACCCTGACGGCGCTGACTACACATGTACTGACGGATGGGTGGCTATTAGCACTGCAACCGCCAACCTAAGCAGCCCGGTTGTTGTTGATGCTCTTAACAGCCTACTGGGTATTGACACGTCAACTGGAGACAACGCTCTAACGAAGCTGACCGATTCGCTTCAAGCGATGGGTGCCACAACTACGTCATCAATCGACTATCTGAAAGCCGCCGTTCTGGAGCCCCTCTATTATGAAGCCGCAGCAGGACGTTATCAGGACCTCCAGGATTATGGCTCTGCATTGATGGTCAACCAGGCTATTCAGCAACGGAACACACAGTGGGCCGCAGAGCAGTCGATGTTCATGACCGTCGTCCGACCAATGCTGACGTTCTTTGAAGGCTTTATTTATGCTATAACCCCGATCATTGCTTTTATTATCGTGATGGGCAGCTTCGGCCTCCAGTTAGCCGGGAAATATGTACAAACCATCCTCTGGATTCAGCTATGGATGCCAGTCCTCTCAATTATAAACCTGTTTGTTCATACCGCCGCGTCAAATGAGATGTCTAGCCTCAGTGCTGGTGGTCTCAACTCCATGTACGCTCTTTCCTCAACTGGAGATGTTCTGCAACACTGGATTGCAACCGGCGGCATGTTGGCTGCGGCCACTCCGGTGATTTCCCTGTTTATCGTCACAGGTAGCACCTACGCCTTCACCAGCTTGGCATCGAGAATAAGTGGTTCTGACCACGTTGACGAAAAGATGCAAACGCCAGATCTACTCAAGCAAGGTCCGGTTATGCAAAGTCAGCCAGCGTACAATCACAACCAGTTCAGTGGTGCGATTGCAAACGGCGCAGAAAGCATGATCAGTACCTTCTCGCTTGGCTCCACCTTAGCATCAGGCGTGAGCTCCGCACAGGCATTACAAAGTCAGAAATCGGAGGCTTTCCAAAGCACTCTTGGTCGAGGTTTTTCTGATGGAGTAAGTCAGGATCAAGCCTATTCAAGACTCTCCAATGTCGGGCGCAACGTTTCGTCGCAAAACACAGCTCAAAGCCAATTGATCAACCAGCAAGCCAAGAACTTCATGGATAAGTTCCAGGTGGATGATAGCCACTCTGATGCTGTCAAAGGTGCTTTTGCCATGCAGGCTATGGGCACACTCGATGTTGACGAAGCTGCGTCCATGCTTATGCCTATGGTTGGCAAGGCCAGGGCAGCAATGAAGGCCGCTGCTGGTGTGAAATCAAACAGTACAGCCCTAGTTCCTGCTGGTGGTAATGGCGAATCAGGCGGCGGCAGTGATGTCCTGGACATCAAAGCGCAAGCGAAGGGAGCAACAGAGTCATCAACTCAAGACTCTTCAAGCTGGTCAGCGAGTGATGTGTCCCAGTTCATGAAGGGTGTGAGCTATTCGCAAACCGATAGCCAGGCGTTGACAAATCAATTAGCGCAGGGTTTCAGCCGTTCTGGAAGCGAGTCATTCAAGCAAACCTGGGGCGATAGCTTATCCCAGAACCTATCCAAGTCCGCTTCGGAACTGGTGTCTGCATCGGACACCTTCACAACAATGAGTCAGCTCCAAAACCAAATGGGCTCCATGACTAATACCGACTTTAAAACTCTCGGTGGTGCAGTAGCACAAACCCCTGCGGCCATGAACCAACTGAATGACTATTTCCGAAATGCCGCGCCGCAATCGGTTAAAGACGAGGCGGCTTCACTACAGCAAAGATACCAAGCCTACGGAATGTCTCCTCAAGTGGCCCAGGCAGCAGCGCGAATGACAGCAATGACCAACTCCAAAAATTACGAACAGGGTAAGGAGCTTGGCGGGTATCAAGCCGCACTACAGGCGATCAATACCGCGTCCGGTCGCAACGGAGCATTTAGTGGTGATGCTTACGGAAATAACGGCATTGAAGGCCCGAATGTTCAAGGCCTACCAGGTCAGGTTCAAGGGGCTGTAGGCAGTGGACCTAACATCCCAACCGGATTCCGGGAGAATGTGGCTGGGATGGCTGGAACTAATCCGGCATCAGAAGCTGGGCAGTTACCAACGAATAGCCCCCTTGTTCAAAATGAACATGCAGCCGGTACGTCAGCTCTTCATAACCAAGCACAGCAAACAGAGCGAAATGTATCTGCTCCTGAACTGAAAAAAGCCCAAGATAACCTTATGAACTCGCTTCCGGAAATGTCTTGGAGCGCTTCGGCGTGGGGAGCGTGGGACAACTCCAGTGATTGGATGGGCCGCAGAGCTGAACAAGCAGGTGGAGCTCTCATTGCTGGTGGTCAAGCTGGCGCTGATGCGTTCTCAAGAGCGATGGATCAAATGAGAACGATGACACCTGAACAACGCGACCAATTCATCGCGGCCACTCAACGCGGCGACCAGGCCGTGCAAGAGGAGTTTGGCTGGGCCGGTGATGCGATGGTCGGTATGGCTAAACTTGGCCGCAACGTCATGGGAGCTGCTGCAAGCGGCTATGATGCAGCGAAGGAGTGGTTAACTGGTAAATCTGATCTATCGGAAGCCGCTAAAGGGATGAGCATTGAGGAACGCGGCGCGTTCTATGCAGCAGCGCTATCCTCTGCCGCAGAAGCTGGTGGTGGAGCCGCGCAGCAGTTTATGAACCAGTACGGTGATGAGTTCAAAGAAACGATGCAGTCTATCGCTCAAAGCCGTTATGGGCTGACTGAATCCCAAGCCGCTGTTTATGCCGAATCGTTTGACACAAACGAAGGTCGCATGAACCAGGCTGTTCAGAATCTGAAAATGGAGTATGCAGAACGTAACCCGGATGGCTCACCGATGATGCAAGGAGGTCAGCCTGTTCTTTCTCAGCAAAACGAAGAGTTTACGGACAAGCTGGTAAACGTATTGCAGAACTCGACGGAAGCTGGAGACCGTTCAGGTAGCTATTTGACTGCCGTCAGGGGGTACAACATAGCAAATCAAAGGTTCTAAAAGACCAACCAAATAATAAGGGGGCCAGCAGGCCCCCTTATTCGTCTCCAGCTCCAATATGGAAGCGCTGGTCAAAATCATAGGAATCTTGAAACCCACCAGTTTGTTTTTTTCTGCGCCGGGTAGGTGGTGCCTCTTTATATGCTGACCGCGCAACGCGGATAAAGCACGTTAGTCCAAACAGAGCCCCGACAACCAAAGCAACTTGCCACTGGAAGTAAGCGATCCCTCCCCAAAAGATAACAGCAGCCCAAAGGCTTTTGTGAACCAGAAATAGGAAACGAGCACCCCAAACGCCGAAGGGAGCCAGCGCCACACCAAGTCCCCAAGGTGTGTCAGCCATCATGGCTATTCCCAGAAGCACCATTCCCAGCAGAAGAATATTGACCACATGTTTCATATCAACCCCCTTACTCTTTACCTCCAGTTTACCACGGCATCAAAAAATGCAACTGTGAAAATTTGACTATTTTTTGCTAAACAACCATTCCATTGGCAACTTCTTCGATTAGAATTTGCCCTCAAACTTTCACATGTGAAAGTTTGCCCTTACGGAACAAGGCGTTTATTGACAAAGCATTACATAGTTGAACATGTCAAACAAATCGCATACACTATGGAATAGGCCATTGCTAACGCTTTGGTCCCCATCTGCAACACCGCAGAGTTCTCTTTCTCAAATATCTCTTTCTGTAAACACCATCATCCTTGTGTGGTCGGGATGCGCCTTTGCCTTCCCTGCCCTCCTCAGCTCCTGCTGTATTCGCAATTTCAGCCCTCGCTGTATCCCTAAAATCACTTATACCTAAACGCTATTTAATATCACAAAATACCGCACTCCCCGTGCGCTATTTCCGCCATTCTTTTGGCGCACTTTCCATTGCTATCGCAAAAATATCCGTATCCCATTGATTACTAAAAGTATTGTAACTTTGTTCCGTCGGTACAAAGTTAAGTGCATGTTTTTAAAGGTTTTTTATTGTTGACAGCATCATTATTTGGGCTTGTAAAGGCGCAAAATGTGTCAGTTTGTGACAATAGAAGAACTCTAAAAGCGTTCATCGAATAACGCACTTTTTGTATGGCTAACAACGCAGTTTAAAGGGTGGCAAACAATGGATAAATGCCAATTGATAGACATCCCAAGCGACCCAGAGAAGAAACGTGAGTGGATCAAGTACAAACTCAAGATCCAGGGGCTTTCTCTGGCCGCATTGGGCAGAAAACACAAAACATCTCGGCAGGTGGTGTCTACGGCACTCTATAAGCCCAGTCCACGCTGGGAACATGAGATAGCTACAGCTTTGGGTGTGAAGCCGTCTGAGATTTGGCCGGAGCGGTACGACGAAGAACACGAAATACCCCTCAGACATAAGGAGGCAAGCTGATGAAGAACAAAGCCAAGGCGCTAGTTCTGTCTGCGGCTCTCCTTTCATCAACAGCGAATGCTATTGACCTGAGCGGAACCATCTTCGACAAAGCAGCGAAAGCATATAACCTCGACCCTCTTCTAGTGTATTCGGTCGCATTGGCCGAATCTGCATCAGGGAGAGGTAATGGCTCTATAAGTCCTTGGCCTTGGACGCTTCGCGTTCCTGGGCTTCCTTTCTATGCTAAGTCGGAAGATCAGGCAAAGGCTAAGCTCGCTGAGTTTCAGCAGCAGTACGGTCGTGCCATTGATGTCGGGTTTATGCAAGTGAGCATCCGGTGGAATGGTCATAGAGTTTCTTCTCCAGCAGATCTTCTCGACCCAGAGACCAACGTCATGGTTGGGGCAGAGGTGCTATCAGAAGCCATTCAGTCATCTCCAAATGACTTGGAGCTTGGCGTTGGCCGCTATCACGCCTGGGAAGACGAAATCCGAGCCAGAAACTATGGTAGCCGAGTCTTGGCTATCTATCGCAACCTTCGTGATTTGTGAGGGGGGCGGAATGTTGGAACTGGATATTATTGGTGCGTGGGATGCAAGAGCCGTCAACCTCGATCAAGAAGAAGCTGATAGAAACGTCTACGAGTTCGATCTGACATTGTGGAACCTGCTATCCACTCTGGCAAAAGAACGTCCAGATGATGCGGCCTCACAATTTTCTTTGGGCATGGACACCGTTCAAAAGCTGTCACTGGCAACACCTTCCCAATTGGAAGCTCTGGCCTCTGGCGTGTTGATCTCTTTCAAACTCGAAACAGCAGAGCAGAACATCATCACGCGACTCTCTGGCGACTACGACCCTGTAGTTTTTATCAACCATAGTGTTGATGAATTTGATGCTGCCTACTGGTTGCTATTTAACCGCGTCGCATCGAGAGACCCGGAGATGGCAAAGGAAGTTTTCGGGGTTTCGAGAGAGCTTGCGGAGCTGGTGGCTAAGGCAACAGACAGCCAGTTGCGCCACATGTCTGGAACAACGGTTACGCATTTTACGCTTCGTTTTGCTCCGAGCATCATTGAAGAAATTCTCGATGACAGCCGGGAAGAGTTAACACACCCGGTATTGAAAAAACTGCAACAGTCTCTACAGGGACGTGGGAGGTGGAGATGAACATTGGCAACTCTGGTACATTGGGTCGCTGGGTTACAGCTCGACACATGGCCCTTGCTGGGTACATCACAAAAATCATCATGATCGAGACTGGCCTGACCTACAAACAGGTCAGACGGCTTTACCAGGATCTGGAGAGGGACGGATATACTCTGGAACGAAAATCCAGAACTTTCCGGGGTGGTGCGACACTGATTCATAGTCACACATCCAAGATACAGGCCTCTCTTCTAATGCAGCTCTACTTCAACATTGGTGGAGAAGCCGTGTTGCGGTCTGTGAACATCAAAGCCTTGAACAAGGCATTTAGAATGTATCACGCAATCCGCAAAGAAGTGCCCGGAATGAAAGGTGCTCGGTGGGCTCCGTTTGATATTACTGATGCCTGGTGTCTTGCTTCGGAGCTGAGAAGTGGGGACGCAATGCTGGAGGTGTGCGACAACTGCAAGTGTACGTACTTCACCTCTGTTAATCAAAGAACCTGCGTTGAATGTCCGTTCTGCAAAGAACAAGGAAGGCATGGTGGTGGGGAGAAAGAGTGTGCTTGAGTAGACTATGACATTTCGGACCAGAAGATGAGCGCCCAAACTTTGCGGCGCTCATTTTTTTACTTCTTCTGTGGGATACGGTAGCGCTCCAGCTCGACAGCTCCCAACCCCTTGAAAGCATCCGGGCGACGTCCTTGCCCACTCCACGAAACTCCGTCTTTTGAATATTTAGCATTATCAGGTTCTGATCTGCTCGTGAACATTTCGTTGAGCAAGCCGATGTCCACACCGCAGGATTCCATGTCGCTCATTATTCGCTCAGCCTGAGCTCGCTTTTCTTTTTCTTCTTCTTCTCGCTTTTTGTACTCTTCCTCCAGTTCATTGAGAACGCCCTTCATTCTGTCAATGATCTCCCGAACTTCATCTAACGGGAGTCCTCGCAACAGGGTGCGAATGCGGCTTTTACGCTTTAACTCTGCGATTATTAACTCTCTACGTTCAGCCGCTGATAGCGTAGAGGACTCCTCGTGGTCTTTCATGTCATACGGAGCCCATCAGTTTTCCTTTAAGTGAATCACGTTGAGAGTTCAGTTTTGCGTCAGTCTGCACTGGCGAATTTTGATGCTGTGCAGGTTGACTCTCTGAACTCTGTTGCTCAAAAGACCCAATGTTGCCAGAAAATCGAAGAGAATAAAGACCCAATAGAGCAAGGGCGCGGAGCCGATCACTACGCGCCTTATGCTGCATCTGGGACAGTTCACGATAGAGCTCCGGAAAGGCTTGCTCCGATATGTTCAGATTAGATATTTTTCCATCCCATTTGCTACCAGCCACAACGACCTCCTATCTATCAGCCGCAGAACCAGAAGCCCCTGGCATTGGATGCCACGGATTCGTTGGGCAGTACGATCCTGCTCTTAGGGAAAAGCTCCTTGGCCGCATCTTGGTAAGCCTCGGCACCGCCGCCAGCCAGCAGAACTACGTCAGCATCCATCCCGTCCTCACGCATTGACTTCCGCATAGGGATCAAGGCGTTTTGAGCGACTTTGGTTGAGGCTTTCTTGAAGTAGTCTTTGATCGATACCTTTTCACCGTAGAGGAAGATTTCGGCCTTACCGGCACGAATAGCTTTCTCGATCTTTTCGATGCCAGGGGCACCGCCGTGGTCTTCCTGAATTAGCCGGTCCGTTTCCTGTAGCAACACCGACATCGCCTTGAGGCTGGTGCCAGATGAGTGATAGCGGACCTCTCCCTCTTCAAGAGCTACCCAGTCTACAGAAAAGAACCCAGGGTCAATTACAACGGTTTTTCCTCCCTGGATAATCTCCAGGAGGTCTTCATCTTTGGTTGAACTTACAACATCCATGTAAGCACCGGCAGGTTGAGGTACAACCACGACAGACTTAACCGCTACCGATCGTTTTGGCGTGATCTGGTGTTCGCCCTCAAGCCGAGCTTTCAACGCCTCTCTGCGCTCTACGTCCATGTACTGACTAACAGGCAGGCCAGTCACCAGCACATCGATCTCCTTCTGCTCGGACATCAGGAGTGCAGCGTAGAAAAGAGCCTTGTATGGATTGGTCGAAGGATAGTCGCCGTGAAGCTCACGCTCCCATCCTTGCAATCGGTCAGGCTCGACGCCTGCAACCCATTTCTCTCCATCAATCACAACCTGAATGCAGGTCCCTGCACCGCCAGTTAACTGTTGTGGCATCAGTTCCAATGGACCTGCCCCCACCGGCATGACGACTGTGCGAGCTTCCTCACCTTTATACCCCATTGCCATTTTCAGGTTGGAGTAACCAATATCCAAACCCAGAACAAATTGACTCATGAAATCCTCCAAAGATTGCTTTTAGATTGCTTTTCGATTGCTTGCCGCGTGTTGGATAGAGAATAAGGCTAAAAGCGGGGACAGATGGCCTGTGTAATTGCCCAAAAGGGGCATATAGGTTGCTTTTCGGTGGCTTTTTGATCGTTGAGTAAGGGAACCTATGGGAACGCTGCACGGATAGGCTCAGATAAACAGACCTTACCCTCGCATCGAGAACCGCTTGCCCTCCAGCATCGAGAGACGGTGGTAAAGAGGCATTTGGAATCTTTGATGCCATATCCAATATATCTGGAATCTTTACATATAGATTCATATTTAAAGAGGCTGTGAAAGAATAAGAGCATCAAGATTCCAGATAGATAGAGGGAAATTTGACAAATTCCAAAGATGGGTTAGCCTAGTGACAGAACTAGATTCCAGTATTGGAATAATCAGCTTTAAATTCCAGATAGATAGTTATGTGGATAGGAATTGGATAGGAATTGGGAGGGTATTGAGGTGAGTCTACCAACAGAGCGATGGCTAGATCTGCTAGATCCGAAGCTCGAAGAAGAACGATCCGAGATAACAGAGGATCTGCTAGAGGCAGAGGGACGAGAGTTTGTTGCAGAGGTACGGAGCAAACTGGATCACGCCTTAGCGGTTCTTGCTGTCGAGGCGCAGCAGGAAGCGGACATGTACTGGAACGCGCACAAATCAGCGCGTGAAGAAGCGTCAGAGGACGAACAAGGGCGTGTCGGTACACGGGTTCGCATTCTAGGCGTATCACTCGTTGCAGAGTGGTATCGCAACAGATTTGTCGAACAAGTTCCCGGACAAAAGAAAAGGGTTCTATCGACACATATCAAGAAGGGTCGCGGTCATGCCTACAGCATGTCGCACTTCAAGAAAGAGCCTGTCTGGGCACAAGAGTTGATCCAGCAAGTTGAAACCAGGTATGCCGTGTTAAGACAACGCGCCACTGCCTTAGCAAAAATTCGCCGGGCGCTAAACGAGTACGAGCGCCAGCTAAACAAGACACATAGCGACGAGGTGTGACAACATGACAGCATCTGTAGCGGCCACTGAATTGGCGAAACTGGGGAAATGTGAAGCGATGATCAAGAAAGTCGCCAGCCATCCTCGCCCTGCCCTGTCAAAGCGCCCACAATCGCCACAGGGGACAGATAGCACCCTTCGGGGTGAGTTCGCTCATTTCCGATATGAAGCGGCAGCCCTGCGTTTTATGAGCGGCACTGCGGGGGCTAAGCGTCGCATCTACCAGCTAGTGTTTTCAGCGACGGTAGCAGCGGGAGCATTGACAATGCTGGCGGCATGGACCACCAGCTAGAAAGTATCGACGGAACAATCATGAGCAAGAGAACCAAAGACAAAGACCTGGAGAAACTCGACGTAATCAAAGACTCACCGCAAATGAGCCTGTTTGAGATCATTGAATCTCCGGCCAAGAAAGACGACTACTCCAACACCATCGAGATCTACGATGCGCTGCCGAAGTACATTTGGGACCAAAAGCGTGAGCATGAAGATTTATCCAACGCTGTAGTGACACGACAATGCACCATCAGAGGCCAGCATTTCACGGTGAAGGTGAAGCCAGCCATCATCGAGAAGGATGACGGAAGAACCGTGCTGATCTACGCGGGACAGCGAGAGGAAATCCTTGAGGATGCTCTACGCAAGCTCGCAGTGAACGGGAAAGGCCATATCATCGAGGGCAAGGCTGGAGTCATGTTCACTCTGTACGAACTCCAGAAAGAGCTCTCGAAGATGGGTCACGGTTACAACCTGAACGAAATCAAGGAAGCAATCCAGGTTTGTCGTGGCGCAACACTCGAATGTATCAGTGATGACGGCGAAGCCTTCATCAGCTCCAGCTTCTTCCCGATGGTGGGACTTACCACCAGAGGTGAGTTTCGCAAGAAAGGCGGGAACGCCAGGTGCTATGTGCAGTTCAACCCGCTGGTAAACGAATCGATCATGAATCTGTCGTTTCGTCAGTACAACTACAAAATCGGAATGCAAATCCGCTCCCCTCTTGCACGGTACATCTACAAGCGAATGAGCCACTACTGGACTCAAGCATCGCCAGATTCGCCGTACACGCCATCGCTTATCAGCTTCCTGACACAGAGCCCTCGTGAATTGAGCCCACGGATGCCGGAGAACGTCAGAGCTATGAAGCTCGCTCTGGAGGCCCTCATCAAACAAGAGGTCATAAGCGACTACGACGCGAACCAGATCAAGGATGGCCGCAGAGTCATCGACGTGCGGTACGTCATAAGGCCTCATGAGAACTTCGTGAAGCAGGTGATGGCGTCCAACAAGCGTAAGCAGCAGACAGAGCTACGGGCCATCAAGCAAGGCATGATCGACCACGACATCATTGATGAACCCCAGCGTAAGGGGAGGTAGCCACCAGAAGCTCCCAATACCCCAGGGAAAAGAAAGATAGGCGCGTCAGCGCCTTTTTTTATGCCAGAAGAAAGCGCACAAGGTACGCCCACAAGGAAAGACCGGAAACGGAATGCCTCCGCATATGGGGGAGCTGCACGGATAGAGCGAACGTGACCCCAGATGCTTCGTGGGCTGAGGCTCGATATATGGGAACGTTGCACGGTAGTTGCAAGCCGAGTCTCAGTATCGTGCAAGCGTAAGCCACGACGAAGGATAAGTGCCATGCTGCTCCAGTGGTTCCCGTAGAGTGGTTCCCGTAAGGTATTGATAGTTAAAGGGTGAGGATGTGGGGGACCTGCACGTTATGAGATTTGATATGTGGGTACGTTGCACGAAAGCAGGTTCTGAACCTCTCGATATATGGGAACTCTGCACGATTGACGAAGCAGAACAAAGATTGACAGATCAGGACAAACCTAAAAAGGCAGTCAAAATGACTCCAATAGTCCATAAAGTGATCGTGCTCACATAAAAAGAGGCCAAAAGTTATCCACATTTCCTGTGCATAAACGGGGTTTTGGTATGTGGGAGCGCTGCACGATCACATGTGGGTACGCTGCACGGAGCAAAAAACGACCAAAATTGATATATGGGAACGTTGCACGTTAAGAAGAGAATATATGGGCTGACTGCACGTATAACCTTAGACATGTGGGAACACTGCACGAACACCAGTTCTGATATGTGGGAACGCTGCACGAAAGCTCTGTTTTGTAAGGATTTTGTGGAAAAAAAAGGGGTTCCGTGTGGATAACAGTGGATAAGATCCAAGGGTATGTGGGGGCGTTGCACGGCAACCTATGGGTTCGCTGCACGGCAACCTATGGGTTCGTTGCACGGAATAAATATGAAAATGCCAGCAATATCAATGCGTTGAATGACAACTCAGAGCGCCTAACCTGTTTTTAACCGCTTTTAATCCTTTATACAAAGATCTAAAGATCTTTATATTTATCCTTTTGATCGCTGAGCAAAAAATAATCAACACTGTTTTTTAGAGAAAAGTCTCGTATGCAAGGCCGAACAGGACGAGTATCACTAACAAGATAAGCATCGACAGCACAAAGTAACCAGACTCGTACACCACAGCTTTGATCACAGAAACGACGCTGATCGATCTTCCAGAGATCCTCCCGATGATCCAGTGAAACGCAACGAACGAACCAAGCCCACAGATCAGCACCACCGCTACGGAGACAAGTGCATGTTCCCTCAGGACAGACTCACTAAGGAAACCATACTGCATCCCCATCAATACAAGCCTGCCAATGCCAAACCCCAGACCCAATGCAACAGCTCCACGAACCAGCACAACCTTCAACGACTGGAGCCATGTCAGTTCAAGATCCATCCCCTTACGGGAAGACCGACGCACCAGCACCATAGATATGCCCAGCCCCAAAAACACCAAAAAAACAAAATCCAACATTACCACCTCTGCACAAATCAATCAGAACCACAGGCCTCTCGGCCAAATGCGCCACCAGGGAGAACCCACTTCTGCCCCTCCGGCACAAAAATCGGGAGCGTGTAATCCTCTCTGGATACCTGCTCCAATGCCTCAACATCACTAATCTGTATCGGCGCAACAGCAGAACCTAAATCTATTACGTCGATTTTTTTTCTTGATACCGTCACACCAAAGGTTTGTTCATACTGAGCAATCTTCCCAGCTCGTTCAGGCCAGTAGTGACGGATAGTGGACCAGATACGCTGTGAGTTGTAGATGCAGGTCATACACGAAGACCGGCTCCAACCAAGGCGATAAGGGACTGGGGCCAGAATGCGGTGACGCTCGATTACTTCCCATACCTCTTCCTCAGTCCAATGAAGAACGGGCCTCCAGGCATCAACTAACCGTGCAGTCTTCCCATATCTTCTGTCACAGGCATGAGCCTCAAGCTGGTTGTACTTGGATCTGTTTGCACTTTCCTCCCGGCGCTCACCAGTGATGAAAAGGATCTTCTTCCCCTTGAAGCGCTCCTGGTTATTAAGAGCTCTGCGGCCAACATCGATCTTCAAGGCTGATGAACACCACCTTGTTTGGAGTGATGGCGATTGCTGAGGGAAACGAAGGCGTGTACCAGGCTTAGAGCGCTTATGGTCTCTAGGCAGCACCAGAAGCCCCTCAGGCGTCTCTACACGATGGGGGTGGCTATAGGCATTGTCTTTGAGCATTTCGCCCTCAAAGCCGCCCTCAAGCCACGAGAAGTACATTGGGACACCCAGTTCTTCCCCGAGCTGACGACAGTAATCACGCATGAAGGCCCAATCCATCAACGAACTACCTTCCTGACCATCAACATCATGGTGCCAGAACTCCACCTTTGACTTATCAACACCCATGTCCACCAGCCGCAAGTACGCAGCAATCGAGTCCTTGCCTCCAGACAGGCAAACAATGATGTGGTCGTACAAACTCAAGTCCACATCCGGCGCTGAGAAGTACGTTGTTCTATCGTCACAACGCTGACTGGAAGATATACCGGTAAGAACCGACTCCAGTGATGGCAACACCACCTGGTCATCGAACAAATCTCCTTGGTTTTCTCGTCTCAACATAAGTCGCTCTTTTTTCTTTACTGGGTTGTTTTTATGATTTACAGTATTATAAAATGATGCTGTGAAAAGTAAAGTTTTCAGAACGACCAGTCACTCAGGAGAACTTGATAAGCACCAGAAAGCAATCTAAAGGTGGTTTTTCGGTGAGGTTAGTTCAGGGGCAACCTGTCTTGCTGATTGAAAATCATCAAGAAGTGGTTTTTTGGTGTGGTTACGGTTTGAGGGGGTGAGTATGTGGGAACGTTGCACGGTTAAAGGGGGCCGCACATGAAAACGATAAAGCGGTTCATCGTATGGGTGAATTACGGTCTTGAGGGTTGGAGCATTTTCGGATCGAGCGATGACTGGGATGAAGCGGTATCCATCCGTTCGGAAGCGATAGACGAATGCAATATTGATGAGGAAGACATCATCTTGGCAGAAAACAAAAACGAGCTGGTGGTAAAACCTGCGGCCAAGCAAATGACGGAGTGGCACCGGGAACTGGAAGCCGTCCTTATGACCTTGGATGACTGCCAGATGGAATGTGACGGCATGACATGGGCAGTAAGCCACCTACTCAATGACGCGGGTGTACCTCATGACTGCATGTATGGTTTTGTGCGAAACGAACAGACCAAGGACATCGTGACACCGCATTTCTGGGTTGTCCTGGATGATGGGTGGTTGGTGGATCTGAGGCTACGCATGTGGCTTGGCGATCACGACAACATTCCTCACGGGGTATTCCATCCCGATAACGAGCCAGGATTTTTCTACAAGGGAGACCCCGTTCAAAACCATAAAGGGATGAGACTGGGCAAAGCCGTCCTGGACATCATGACCGACGGAAAAATTTCACATGTGAAAGTTCCTGAACGACAAGACGGAGAGTAATAGCGTGGAATTTGATTACGACAAGTCAGTATCAAACGCACATCTTGAGGCCGCAGGCTGGGGTATGGATGCCTTTAATCACTCCAACCCATTTGAGAGCCATGTCATCTATGTGCGTGACTACCGCAACGATCACATCCGCCTGTTCACCATCAAGAAGGCTGACTTCGACACGATAAAGCTGCCGCTTCACCTTACCTCCGACATGCTGGCTTCGGTGATCGCTGAGTTCGTATCGAAGGCAGCAAAAGGGAAGTTGAATACGAAGGAGTCCGATACGCTGGCTCCTGCCTTGGTTGGCTATGCCAAATCAACAGAAACCTACCGGAGCTGGCGGAGAGTGTCTGGAACAACAGAGCGATTGCATATGGTCATCAATATCTACGCGGGTTCTGGATTGCTGAGACCTTTCATCGCTCGGGCTCCTGAGACCGTCCTGACGACCCAAGAGCTACTGGTCTTCTCATCACAGGTTAAGAACATGGATGTATCCAATCATCCAGAGTGGTTTAGGGGCCTGAGGTAGTCATGAAGGCAGTTCTCTGGATATTCGTCCTTATCATTGCACCTTTCGTCATTGCGAAAGTGGACCAGTGGCGCAAACGCGGCATTGGAGACACCTGGGCGTGGTGGAAATCAGAGAACATGCCTTATGAGCTGCGCTCGGCCACTCTGTTTTTATCCGAACAGGACATATCAACCACACAGCCGGTGCCCATGCACGGCAGGGTTGATCAGGTGTACAAAGCCAAGAATGGGGTTCTCATTCCCTTGGACACCAAGCTGCGCCAGGTAAACCACATCTATGAGTCGGACATTATCCAGCTCTCGGTTTACCGGGTAATTCTGTCACACAAGTACAAGGCACCCGTTGCCAAGTACGGCTATGTCCGAACCGTTGTTGAGACAGCGGACGGGGATAGAGTCCGTTACATCAAGACAAACCTTCTCAGCGAAAAAGAAGTGGTCAAGTTGTGGCACCGCTATCAATCCATCCGTTCTGGTCAGGTAAAAACCTCCTGTTCCTGTGGCGGAAAGTTTCACATGTGAAAGTTCTGGATTGAATTAGGGTTGCCCGAATTGGGCAGCTAGGCGGGGTTGCATTTTTGAAAAGTCCTGTACGCTGGTTGGTATAGGAGGTGAATAGTGGCCCAGCTTAAACATAACCGCTTCGTCATGTTGGGGTCCTTGGTAGCGACGGTCGTAGCTGCTGCGAATGGCTTGAGTTTTCTCACCCTTATGGCTGGTGGAATGACCCTTATCCAGTTCATGGCTTGGAAGCAACAAGATGCTGTCCGTAGCCGGTTTAAAGCTGCGAAGGATGCGTTTGAAGCGTTGAACGTTATTGCGTTCGACAAGCACTGGGTAGGTTCAACCGCGACGGTCGCCAAAGTGTCGAACATGATCACTCCGCCCGAACGACTGGATAAGCCCTGGGCGGTGCAAGTTCTGGCCGTAACCAAAGGTGGGACGTGGTTCGCAGTGGATCTGCAAGTGACCGGCACTGACAAGGTTCAGATGCTTAGCCTCCACCAGCTTAGTGAAAAGGCGGCAAAGACCATGCTGGCCTTCGACCTCGAAGTGTATGAAAAATTTTTCGGAAAACCTGATGTTGCATGAGGACAATGTGATGGAAAAAGTCAAAAGCGTAGATGCCGTGGAGTTCACGGCAGCAGATAAGAAGGCGATGACCCATGCGGCATACGCCCAGTGTTTCTTCATTCTGGCCCAAGTGATGGCATTCCCTTCCCTAGGGGTGGCTGGCGCTATGGTTGCTGCTCTGTGCGGCATGATGCCGTGGTTGACCAAGTTCGCCAAAGAGGCTCCATCGAAAGCCTTTGGCATGGTGATGGCTTCACTCTGCCTTGCTCCTGTGTACGGGAAACTCTGTGAGCTGGTGGTCCACGCGATTCAGGGAGCTTGAGCTTATGGGGGTAGTACGAGTTCCCTACCTCTTGGCTGAGCTGAAAGAACGCGGATGTGCTGATGAATCTGCTCTGGCGCAGGTTATGCAGCCTGGATGCCGAATTGGAGAGGAAGACCTACGGAAGTTGGCCGCAAATTTAGGGCTTGAAGTTTCTGAGCTGGCACCAGCGCCAGAGAACGCGGCCAACACCCGGTTCAAAGCAAAGCTGAGAGGAGGTTTGGCCTCCTTTCTTTTTGAGTACGACGGCTGTTTCCGACATGCCGAAGGCTCCAGCCATGCAGAAATGTTGGGTATCGAGCAAGAAGACGATATTGGTCTTCCGAGTCGAGCTGCTGACGCCATGCTCCTGGAAAAGATGCTTTACCAGGTAATCGCTCGGGCTAAGTACATGCTCGGCAAAATCGACAGCAAGTTTGTCAGGTCAGAACAAGCAATCGAGTTCCGTGAGCAACTTGCTCCTGGGATCTTCAGGCCAGGGTACAGAGGTTTCCGATTCAAGGAGGCTGCCGCTGGTGATTTGCCTACAGTCATGATTGACGGTCGGAAGTTCAATTGCGTTGCCAGTATAGCCAGAGCGCATGGACTTGATCCGGTAACGGTGCGTAGGCGCATTGCGGACACAAGGAAGGCCGCAGACAAACTCTCCAATGATGAGTGGAAACTCATCCTCGCCAAGAAAAAAGGTAAAGGGAAACCCTTCACCTATCTGGACAGGACCTACAGCAACATTGCCCAGTTCTGTCGTGAGCATCAGCTCAACACCAACCTTGTTTACCAGAAAGTCAAAGACCGGGCTGATAGCGCTGATGAAGAGTTCTGGGGACAGATAATCGAAACATGCAAAAGGAAAGACTAATGGCAGAAAACAAAGAGATCCCCTGGGAGAAAGAGCTCATTGAGAAGTACATGTTCACCCTGCATAAAGAGCAGGTGAAAGACCGGCGCTGGCGGACCATGTTGCGTGTGCTTCGCGCATCAGGTTTCGTGCTTCTCATGATCGGCTTCATCATTTTGGCATCTAATCCGGGTGGGATGCCGTGGCAAAGCGCCAAGGCTGGAGCCCCTCACACCGCGTATATCAACATCCGTGGTGAAATTGCTGCTGGCACACTGGCCGATGCTGATCACCTTATCCCGTCCATCCAAGCAGCATTCGACAACCCGAATTCACAAGCTGTCGTGCTTCGCATAAACAGCCCTGGCGGTAGCCCGGTTCAAGCAGGACGGATTTATGAAGAAGTGAAGGCGCAGCGAGCCCTTCATCCGGAGAAAAAGGTCTACGCCATCATTGATGACATCGGTGCCTCTGGCGGTTATTACATCGCCTCTGCTGCGGATGAAATCTATGCTGACCGCGCCAGTCTTGTCGGTTCTATCGGCGTCATTAGCTCAGGGTTTGGATTCACCGGCTTGATGGACAGGCTCGGCATCGAGCGCCGGGCAATCACTTCCGGAGAGCACAAAGCGCTTCTCGACCCATTCTCCCCTCTTACCTCTGATATGAAGAAATTCTGGGAGGGCGTTCTATCGAAAACCCACCAGCAGTTCATCGAACGAGTGAAGGCTGGGCGGGGTGATCGACTGAAAGACGCCCCAGAGGTGTTTTCTGGATTGCTCTGGAACGGGGAGCAGGCCAAAGAAATTGGGCTGATTGATGGCCTGGGGAGTTTGAACTCCGTGGCGCGAGACGTCATCCACCAGAGCAACTTGGTGGACTACACACCAACCGAAGACATCATCCGGCGACTGACCCAACGAGCGAAGCTCGAAGCCAGTTCCTTCGTGCAAGAACTCAGCGCTGTGAAAGTTTACTGATAGGAGCAGTTTGACATGACAGAACAAAGTACCAAATCACTACGTCTCGGGGTTTTTGCCGCCATTATTTTGGGGCTCGTAGGAACCGGGTTCGGAATCTACCAGCTCGTGAAAGAGAAGGATCTGGCGCAAGAGATCGCCAACGTGAAGTCCACGGTCAACCAGGTGAAAGATGCCGAAGGCGTCACCTTCAAAAGCAAGGCAGAGTTTGAGGCTGCTGTGGCCGAAAGCATCAATAAGTTTGTCGCGCAGAAACAACAAGCCGACATCGATCAGAAGTATGCCCAGTTCGAGGCGGCACCTGAAAAGGTCGAAGACGGCAAACACATCTATGGGGACCTTGGTGCCCGATTCACGCTGGTGGAGTTCTCTGATATGGAGTGCCCCTTCTGTAAGCAATTCCACGACACGCCCAAGCAAATTGTGGATGCCAGTAAAGGCAATGTGAATTGGCAGTGGAAGCACATGCCTCTCGACTTCCATAACCCGGCAGCTCACAAGGAAGCGTTGGCCGCTGAATGTATTGCTGAACAGAAGGGCAACCGTGGCTTCTGGGTCTTCGTGAATGAGATTTTCCATCACAGCAAAGGCAACGGTGCCGGTGTTTCTGACTTGGCCTCTGTTGTCACGGGTGTTGGTGCTGATCTGGATGCTTTCCGTGAGTGTCTCAGCTCTGGCAAGCACGAAGATAAAGTTCAAGCTGACATCCAGAAAGCCAAGAGTTACGGCGTTAATGGTACTCCAGCAACCTTTGTTGTAGACAACCAGACAGGCAAGAGTCAGCTACTCGGTGGTGCTCAACCGGCACAAGCCATCATGGCGGTGATGCGAAAAATGATGATTGAGTCGCAACAAGACGACTCAGCGAACCAATAAAAACTTTCACATGTGAAAGTGGAGTGAGAACTGATGATCAAGATTACAACTAAATTGGGGTGCCTTCTGGCGGGGCTGCTTGTCCTGTCGGCTTGCTCAAGCGTCCCTCAGACAAGCAACGAATACACGAAAGCCCTGGATGATACCAAACAGGTATGTGCTGCCTGTGCTCTGGTTGGTAATGACCTGCTGGTTGCCCTCAACAAGTCATGCGACAAACCCATAACCCCGGAGACTCTAACCAGCGTCATGAACAGTAACTCGATGTTTGCCGCCATGATGGCAATTAACTCCATTGGTGGAACCGACCTTTATCAGGTTTACCGTGATGCGGCTATCGACACCCTGCGATGCAATGAGATGGACACTTGGCCTGAACGGACCAAGGTGCGTTTCCAGCAGCCCGACATGCAAAAGGCGCTGGCCTTGAGGGTTTCTGTCAGACAGCAGAATGCAAATTAACTTTCACATGTGAAAGTCAGGTCCCTCAGGGGCCTGATTTCACTATGAGGTGTACCAATGGAGTTACAAGAAGCAAAAAATGCTCTCGATAGCCTTCACCCCCACAAGGCCTCAGCCCCTTTGAGGCTTGTCATCCACCAGCCTGGAGGGATTGGTGGAACCCCTACCGTAGGGGTGAAAGCAATTCATGCTGGGTTTGATTGGGACAGCAACACCATCCTGATCTACCCGGAAGAGCAGCTCACCCGGTTGACGCCGGATGAGGTCGCCGCCATCACGAAGTCAGTATCGAAGGGACAGTCCTGGCATTCATATCAGCAGTTCAAGAAGTATCGGGAGCAGTTGGCCGAAGCCACGGAGGAAATTAATAGGCTCAGGGCTGAGCTGGGCAGGTATCAGAATAACGGGAGGGGGTAATGCTAAAACGCGGAATTATCAATCTCGCTGCTAGTTACATCATTGTTGATGCCCTACTCCGGAATGCAGCAATTTGGATCTTTGGCTTGTCCTTCTCCATTGGTGGCACTTACGTCGCTGGCGAGGCCAGTACATGGGGCGTTTACCTAGCCACTTCTGGTGCAATGACACTCTGTTCTGTCGTAACAGCCTACCTGCTCGTGACCTATCACCGCTGGGGGCTGATGACGGCCAGGGTCTGGCTGCTATTGAGTGCCTGCCTAAACGGCTATGCCGTCTATTTGAGCAGCCACAACATCCAGTTGGTGGTGGCACTGCTTTCCAGCCTGTTTATTGCTTTGTGGATGCTCAAGACCCTTGAGCAACCAGCAGTGAAGGGGACGTACAAGGTAATCGCTGATCTTCACCGTCAGCTATGGGGAATGTTGAAGGGACAAACACAATGACGACGAATACTCAAAACGCGAACGCCAACCAGGTTCGGTCTTTACGCGACATGCTTGTCCCCGCCCTGTTGTTCTATGTGGTGATGACGGCCATGTTTGTGGGTCTTGACGCATTCATGGATAAACCCACCAGCATGAACCTGCCATTTATGCCGTTCCTTGTCTCGATGGTGAGTTTTACCAGTGACGCACGTCGAGCGTGGGACTGGCGGAACGGGACCAAGGTTGTGGCCGTATTGACTGCGGTAGCCATGCTGTTGGCATTCATCTATCAACTCGCGGTCGGAGAGGTAAATCTCTTAGGGGTTGGTATATACCCGGCCACAGCCATCCTTCTGTTGGCAATCACCTGGGTGATTCGCGCTATCGGAAAGACGGCTCCTTTCCAGTTCCTGGGGAGACACCTGGCGCGGTTTGGTGCATCGAAGTGGGTCCAGCGTACCGCCGCAGTCATTGTGCTCGCGGGTGGCCTTGCCATCACTGTCTATGCCTACTGGCTTAACCACGGGAGCTGATGATGATCATTGCAACGAAGAGCGGCTTGCTGGTGGCCGCAGAACTAATCAAGGAAGAGGCCGGGTACTGGCTACTACAGCCTCGTGACCAAAAGACGCCGGTCAGAGTGAATAAGCAAGATGACAATAAACGCGCTTTCACGCATATGGGAGACGCCCTTCGCTGGGCAGGTGATCCTGAGCTTGCAAAGCAGTTCGATGCCGAGGGGGAAGAACATGCAAATTCGTGACTACATGACAAAGTTGTTTGAAGCATTTGGTGATGTAGAAGAAGTCACCCGAGAAATGCTTCTGGAGCAGGCGGAGCTCATTCATACGATCAGCGATAAGTGTCAGAGCACAGGCCTGTTTCTGGATAGTCAGGTTCGTTTCAACCAGTTCGTTCAAGAGATTGAGGCTGACGACAATGTAGAGGATCGGTTGCTTCATGCTTGGTGCTGGGTAATGGACCGAATAGTGAAGGCACCAACATCCTTTCACATGGATGGGGCTGTGATTTTGACAATGCCTCTGGTCGCCAGATACCTGCCACCAGTTGAACGGGAGCCGGAAACCATCGTGGTGAATCTCGATGAGGACTACAAGGCTCCTGTAGGCAACCAAACACTCTGCGAGCTCATTATGGAACGGAGGCATTGGCCGCAAGGTGCAACGTGCGCGACCCAAGAAGCGGATGGTGAAATCCTCTACTGGGACGCCCCGGTTCAGGTAGTAGAGGAAGGCAGAAAGGCCGCTGGCAAGCATGGCATGATGGCTGAAATAGGATTAAAGCATCAAGTAGACTTTTGGTTTTCTGACATGGCCGAAACTCGGCTCGCAACCGATTGGAACACCGCCGTCATCACACCTCACTGCTTGCTACTTTCCTATCTTGATGTGCTCCAAAAGAACAAAGTGCCGTTTGATGAGGGGGTGCGGCTCGCTGCCGAATGGGTAACGCAACTTGGTGGGGAGTCTCGTAAAGATACCGAGGAAGAGCCGGAAGCTGATGCTACGGTGCTTTCCCTTGGGCGAGCCACAGCTCATTGCTTTAAACCTTATCCGGACACACAAAATTTCTATTACGAGGCCTAAGCCTCACCCAAACAGGAGGATCAACATGCGATACCAGGTATTTAAAACGAAGGAAGGGGGCCTGCCGGTGTTTACTGCACCGTGGTACTGGTTGGCCTCTGCCATTGCTCACTGGTCATCTCTTAACTGGGATGCCTGTCGAATCGTAGACAGCAAGGCGGATAAAACAATGCTCTGCTGGGCCAAGGCTCTACCGGCTGCAAAAAAGATGGAGTGATTATGAGGTTCGGTTTTGCAAAAAAGACGGGGATTTCAGCGTTCCTATCAGCAATGCTGGTGCTGGCTCCTCATGTGTGGGCAGAGACCTTCACTGCAAAGGTTGTGGGGGTGTCTGATGGTGATACGGTCAAAGTGCTAACGGAACAAAGCTGCGATACCGGAAAAGACTGCCGGAGTGGCAAGATCCAGTACCGAGTAAGGCTCGCGGAGATCGATACTCCAGAGAAAAAGCAGCCATACGGCTCAAAGGCGAAGCAGGCCTTATCAGATCTGGTGTTTGGTCGAATGATCAAAGTGGAGCAAATCGACAAAGACCGTTATGGCCGCCTGGTTGCCAATCTCTATGTCGATGGCAAATGGGTCAATGCCGAAATGGTCCGTTCTGGGAGTGCGTGGGTGTACCGGCAGTACGCCAAAACACCGGAGCTGTTCAAGCTGGAGACCGAGGCCAAAGCCGATAAGCGAGGTCTCTGGGCATTACCGGAATCGGAGAGAACTCCCCCTTGGGAGTGGCGAAGAAAGCACTAACCACACCCCAGAGTATGCAGGTGTAAACAGTAACCAAGAAAACAAACAGGAATAACGATGAACAAAAGCGAACTGATTATGAAAGTGGCCGAAGACGCTGATATTAGCAAAGCAAAGGCCGAAGCTGCGGTAAATGCGCTGATCAACTCAGTGAAAGAGGTGCTTAAAGCGGGTGGGACAGTAGCGCTTACTGGGTTTGGTACTTTCCACGTTAAGGAACGCGCAGCGCGAACCGGACGGAATCCCCAGACTGGAGAGAACATCCAGATCGCGGCGGCCAACATTCCTGGGTTCAAAGCTGGTAAGGGGTTGAAAGACTCCGTGAACTAGATCTTAATCATGTGACACATGAATAAGGTTTACATAAGGCTCCTTTCGTGGGAGCCTTATTCATATCAGACATGAATAAGGGGGCGGAATGAGGTTGTCGTCAACTCAAAAGGACGTTTTGTTCATTCTATACGCAATTGAGGCCGGTGGAAAAGCCGAGCCTGTACCAGGTGTAAAAATACTGGAGATGATCAACTCAGCTCGCCAGAGCGGTATTCATGGAACGAACTTCCGAACGTCATGCCACACGCTGGTGGAGAATGGCCTGTTGAACAAGTACCGGAATGCTTCTCTAAAGCTGGCCTTTAGGCTGACCGACGATGGCAGGGAACGTGCAGGAGAGATATACCGCAAACGGCTGGAGGAAGTGCAAGATAAGTAATACGCCCCATAACGGGGCGTATCGAGTTAAACGGCAAAGCCGTAGTGGGTGCCGTCCGGAAGTTCAACATCGAGGCGTAGCTTGCCACCGGAGGCCTCAACGTACCGCTTAATGGACGACAGCTTGAGATCTCGTCCAGGTTTTTCCATCTCGGAGACTGTCGGCTGTCTCACACCCAGAGATGCAGCAATTTCCCCCTGGGTAAGGTTCATGCGATCACGAAGCTCTGCCAAGTGGATGTTCAGTAACATCTCAGTGGCCGCTTTCTGTGCTTTGGCAACAACCTCAGGCTTTTCTGTTGCCAGCATTTGGTCAAGAGTTCTTGCCATAACGTCACTCCTTCTTCAATTTATCCAAGTGCGCCGCAAACTCGCGGTCTGCAATTGGGATCATTACTTCATAAAACCTTTTCTCGTCCCCGGTCTTGTTACCGGCGCAGAGAAGAATCCCCTTACGCTTTGGATCGAACGCAAAGAATGCCCTGATAGGATCTCCTTTGCTTTGGACCCGCAGCTCTTTCATGTTGCTGTAGGATGAACCGTTAACAGTATCCGCGTATGGTCTCGACAGCATGGGACCTCTATCTCGCAGCACCATCATCGAAGCCAGCACGTTGGCTCTATCGGTATCATCCAGTGCATCGAACCACTCATCAAAGGTGTCAGTTGTCTCGATGACCCACATGGTTTCTCCTTACTTAATATAGGTGCAATCCTATATAGATTCAAACCTATAATCAAGAAAAATCGGCGGCTATGGGGGACGAAATGCCGGTAAGTAGTCATGTGACTAAAATAGGGGGTAGAATAGGCCTCAATATAGTCATGTGACTAAAAGGTGTACTGAATGAACAACCTGCCCCTACTGCTCGACGCAAGAGAAGCCATTGACTACTACCACCAGCATCCAGACATGACTGATGCAGAAAAGGCCTATGTGGTCGCGTTCCTAAGCGGAGAGGGGCGCTCAAACAGTCAGATCAGAGAGGAACTGGGGATTGAGAAGGTATACACGGTTACACACCTGAAACGCGCCGGTACGCTGTCGGAGGAAGAGCTCACACTCTGGCTCAGAAATCCACGCAAGATCACCCTGGGACATGTGAGAGCCGTGGCTAAGTTACCTATCAGCAAGAGAGAAAAGCTCCTGAGGGATCTCCTGCATACCAGGACACCGGTTCATACATATGAGGCGATAGCGAAGGGCAAAGAAGTGGATAGGGATGCTGACATTAAGCGTCTGGAAACCCTGATGAGCGATGCGACGGGTAGGCCCATCAAAATTCGCTATAACCCCGCGAAGCGCTCCGGGGAGCTGACGCTGGGATTCTTCACGCTCGATGACCTGGATGACGTGTGCAAGGCTCTGGGGTTTGATCCAAGCGAGCAGATGTAAACCAGAAAACTTTCACATGTGAAAGTCTTGCAAGGTGTCTTTTTATTGTTTACAGTATCATAAAATGAATCTGTAAAGGTGCGCGATGAATGTGCTTCCAACGAAAAGCTGGCCTTGGGCGTTATAACTCAACCAGACCTGAGTGGCTGGCGGCGTACCGAAACGCAAGATGTATGAGAAGCTCAGGTAAAGAACCTGATGCTTCTCTTTCCGGGATAGCTTGGAAGGCGCAACTCATTGTTGCCCATGAAAGAGGCAGAATTGACAGCCTGGCTGTCCCTTTGGATGCCAGATTGATAGCAAAGAACCTCATCGACGAGATCCTTGCTGAGGAGAACTGATGGACGAAAAAATTACCTACGAAGAAATGCTTGAACAACTCGACCAGAAAGGCATCCGCGTCACCAACGGGGCGAGACGGCTTTATGTCGCGTTGAACAACGGAGTCAAAGCTGAGGTGCTGGGTAACTGCGGTCCCGCCACAATCAGCTTGGTTGACGGGATGATTGTTGTGGAAGAGCAGACTCTCCACTAAGGGCAGCAGCATGGGCAAAAAAGTACACATCATTTGTGGAAAGTGCGGCAGTGACGAGATGAACTTTGTCATCAATGGACACTGTCCAGACGATCCCCAGAATGTTGCCAGTATGTCCTGCTCAAATTGTTGCGAACTGACAGGCATAGCCGAGTGGTCGGAATTTAATGGACGTGAGCTGAAAGGTGAAGCCGTCGCCCTATCAACACCGGCAAACGTGAATGCTCTTCTAGGATTGCTTCGCCAGGCGATGGACAGCGTTGAGTATCGCCTCTATGGCGGGGGCATGTCATTGAGCGGTAATGATGCTGCCGAACTCATAGACCTCCAGGAGCGAGCTGAGAAGGTCTTGTCTGTTCTTCGGAGTGATCAGCATGAGTGATTTATACGAACCGCTTGAGTTTGTGTTCTGCGGCTTTAGGAAAGGGGACGCTGGGCTCTTTATCTCGGTAGCCACTTTGCGCGATGGTGTTTTAGGCCGTGAGATGTATTTCTCAAAGGGAAAAAGCAAAAGGCGCTGGGTTGTCGGTGGCATTTACTCAGGGGCCTCGTTTTCGGACAACGGAGCAAAAGGTCTGGATGATGCTCATTACGTTAAAGCATGGGAAGTGCAAGGCGACAAGATAGAGTGGCAAGCAAAAAGCGAGCAAGCCGAAGCCTTGGCGCGAAGCGAGAAACTTGAAGCCGACGATAGGAAGCGCAATGAACTCGAAGAGCTGATGCTACCCATCAGGAAGCAATATGGGGCATTAACAAAGCGACGTGATAGGGCAGGGGCCGCAGCTCTTGAAGAAGCTGTCCTGAGAGCGCTGAGAGCGCCCATCAGGAAGGCTGAGGAGAAATAACCGTGGAGCCAGTCTTAGCTAAAGCATTCGCCGGTTTTAAAGTCGTAGCTGTAAGTGCCCATCAGATTGGCTTTTCGGCTTTTTTTGCCATTGGTGTTTGCTGGCGCTTTAGGGGTCGCAAGTACGCCATAGAACAGGATACCAACAAGTGCCGCTTGCCACGCGAAAACAGCAACCAGAATCCAAAAAGCAGCAGCCAGAACCGGCAGTTTGTGCAGAAGGTTGAGCACCGGCTTGGCCCAAATCACTGCCGGGATAGCCAGCACTGCGTAACCCCAGTTGGTTGCCTCAAGCATAGCCAGGCCAAGAACAACAACAGCCATCAGCGCGATATTCAGTACATGTTTCATGGTCATCTCTCCTTTTCAACTTACACTTTTATCCTATCACAGCATTAAAAAATGCAACTGTGAAAGGGCGTTTTTCATTCAAAAAGAGGTGACACTTTGAGTGCAATTATCAGCAAGTGCGGCATGTACAGATACCGTCTGGAAAGGGATGTGCAACCCGAAGGCCTTGTGTTCGGTTATTTTGGTGTAAACGGCTCTACGGCCACGGCCACCGAGGACGATCACACGGTCAGAAAGTGGATAGGGTTTACCAAGGTCAACGGAGGGAGGCGATTCATAGTCGGTAATGCTTTTGCTTTTCGGGCGACCGACGTTCGAGAGCTGGCTACGGCGGTTGATCCTGTCGGGCCTGAAAATGAAATCCACTTGGAAAGGATTATTCGGGATGCTGATGTCTTGGTGCCCTGCTGGGGGAGCCGAACTAAGCTGCCTAAGTCTTTGCATGTTCATTTGGACAGGCTTTTAGAGCAGCTCGTTGCATCTGGGAAGCCGGTATTGGCATTTGGCGTGACTGGTTCGGGGGACCCGAAGCACCCACTAATGCTTGGATATTCGACAAAACTTGTGCCCTGGGGAGGAAAATAATTATGTCGATGCTTGAAGCACGTTACTTCGTGGCAAAGATAAGCGATGCACAGGCCGTGCTCTGCGATGAGGAGCTGGCGACACTGGAAAGGCTGATCCGGAAGGTTGATGATGGCCGCAGAGCAAATGGCAAGAGCTCGCTTACTTGCGTTGTTGTCGAAGAAGATTGGCCGAACTGGCAGCAAACGGTTGACTCTGTACTTTCACTTGCTGACGGGAAAGACAACGATTGGACCAATGCCACACCAGAACAAATCAAGGCCTTTTGGGTCGATGACTCAGTTTGGAAAACTCTGGATGGCCGGGATAAATGGATTGAAGATCTCGACCTGCTGGTGGACGGTTCCCCGGTGGCTTCTGAGTGGGAACCTTTTGGCTTGGAATCAGGGCAGTCTGTCGTCATACGAGGCGGATGGATAGAAGGGAATGCCTTGAGTGATGATGGCGTACCGCTAGTGCAGGCATTCGTCGCTTGGAAACAGGGCCAAGACAACCACTAAAGGAAAATTACTTCGGAAGGGCGGCTATGGCCGCTTTCTTTTTAATATTTACAGTATCACATAATGATACTATGATGTTGTTAATTTACTTGGGGAGGCGCTTATGCTCACTGCTAAATGTATAGGGTGCGGATGCACCGATGATCACGCTTGTGTTGAAAACGGTCAACCGTGTCACTGGCTTCGCGTGAATAGAGTGGAAGGTATCGGGGTCTGCTCTTCGTGCCCGGATGCTCTCAATCAATTCGCATCGACCAGCCAGGAACAAGCAACTGGACAGGATGACTACCGGAACAGTCCAGAATGGAAGGATTTTTCATCACGCATTGGTAATGCACTATGCGGGGGCCGGAGCAAAGCAAAGTAAGGTAAAAACGGCTATGCCGTTTTTTATTTGTCTATTACGGCATCACATTATAAGCCTGTAAATGCTGAATCTGTAATTGCCCAAAATGGGCGTGAGCAGGGGCGGGGTGTGAGGTCGTTCTAAGGCAAAATACTTTGTACTGGCAGAACAAAGAAAGAATGAACTTTCACATGTGAAAGTTTTTGGGGTACGGGATGGAACAAGCAATTCAAAGTTACTTGGCTGACGACCGGCAATATCAAGACAGGATTACCGCAGCTCTCAGCCAGGTTGAAGAGAAAGGTGCAGAGTACGAAGCTCTTTGCCAACAGCGTGCTCAGTTGGGGATCTGGCAAAAAATTATAACGTTCTGGCAGTTTCGTCGAGACATCGCCGTTATACGTTCAGCACTAAAAGGCCATAACAGCGATTTGCGGTATTTGCGCCGTGGGAGAGACCAGCTCAAAGAGGGATTGGTTTCTCGGGCCGTGAAGCAAGCGATTGACGGTAGCCAGATTCTGGAACGAATCACCCAAGCTCAAGATAGGCTTGACGCCGCATCTCGACTCCACGAGAGCAACAAGCGACTGGTGGACATGGGGCAAAAAGCCTTACGTGAAATCAGTGAGGCCTCTTCCAGTATTTCATCAGCACAAACAATGGAGGTTCTCGACCTTGTGACTGACAACAAGGGCATTTCCGTCATGTCGTCGATGTCAAACTCCTCGGCCAGCAGTGAAATAGACGATGCGAAGAGAGCTGTGAAAGCCTTCGCAAATGCGCTGGGGGATCATCGTGACATTGTGGGCTCACTGCACCACTCAATGGCAACTGAGTTTATCGATCTGGGTATGGACTTTGCCGGTTTGAATGATGGTTTCGACTTTGGGAGCGTCTTCTCGCTGTTCAGCTTGTCGTCTGCCAGTTCCTCTCTGGACAAAGTAGAGTCTCGCGTTGAATCTCTGATGCCAGATCTAAGACGAGCCGCCTCCAATTCGGCAGCAGAGTATGCCCGTGTTAACGAAGAGTTCTTTGGCCTAAAACAACAGGCCTGTTGCCAAGTGCATGAGTTGCTGGTGACAAATGGTATAGACGTGTCAGTCAAGCGCGTTGAGTCCGCCGTGAACAGCTACAGAGTTGGAAGGTGATATTTACAGCATCATAAAATGAACTTATGATGTGAGGTGATCAACAAGTCGAAATTTATTTAAAGGATAAGCGATGAGCGATATTACACAGCAAATGGACAAACTTGAGATTCCAATCAAGTTGTCCTTTCCAGTCATCAACGTTAGCACTTTTGAGCTGGGCCGTGCAGAGAGCGTTTTCTCTGACATTGCAAAGAAAGTCGGCAAGCACTTTATTGTGATGCCATTCAAGAAGCTGCCCGATCCAGGCACGATGAAGGCAATGGTGGACGAGTCCAAGAAGTCCTCCAAAAACGGTGTTGTCGTGTTCGACACTTTCTTTTTCGACCGACAACGTGCAAACCCGGAAACACTCCCAGCCCTCAAGTCATCACTGACCTATCTGGAGAATGAGGGGATCAACTACATCATCGCTGGCAAAGACGTCTTCAATGAAGAGTTCGTTTATCACATCGATCTCCCGGCTATGAGCAATCAGGAAATCCTGAAACTGCTCCAGACCTGTGAAGATAACGTGAAAGATGGTGGAGTCTTCGAGAGCAACGAACGTGCTGTCATCGCAAACCACGCCCTGGGCTTGTCACACACCCAGATGAAGAACGTCTTCACCTATTCCGCTTACTTGAAATTCAAGGGTGAAGAATACCTGGGCGAGATCCGAAAAGAAAAAGCTCACATCTTGCGTGATGTCGGCCTCGATGTGCTTGAGGCCATTGATATTGGGAATGTCGGTGGGCTCGAAAACCTCAAGGAGTTTCTCCAGATACGTAAAGCCGGTTGGGACAAAGACCTTCCGGTAAAAGGTGTCCTTCTGGCCGGTGTACCTGGTGGTGGTAAATCGCTGACGGCAAAAGCCGCTGCCGGTGTACTTGGCACTACCTTGGTTCGCCTGGATATGGGCCGTTTCTATAGTAAGTATCTCGGTGAAACCGAGCGCCAGTTCAATCGTGCATTGCAGACCATTGAGCAGATCGCACCCGTTGTTGTGTTGATTGACGAGATGGAGAAGTTTTTTGGTAATGCCGATGGCGAACACGAAGTATCCAAGCGCCTGCTGGGCTCTTTCCTCTACTGGCTTCAAGAGCGCAAGAAGAAGATCTTCATTGTGGCGACGGCCAACCGGGTTCAGTCGCTGCCTCCTGAATTGATGCGAGCTGGCCGCTGGGACCGAGCATTCTTCATTGATCTGCCAAGTGTGGCTGAGCGCCAGAAGATTTTCGAGATCCACCTCGCCAAGCAGAAGGCCAACATCGCCGCGTTCGATATGCCTACGCTACTGCGTACCACCGAGGGATACACCGGGGCAGAGATTGAACAGGCCGTCATTGACGCGATGTATCTGGCGAACGCTCAGGACAAAGAGCTCAACAATGAAGCGCTGGTGGATGCGGTCACTCGCATTACCCCGACCAGTGAAACTCGCCGAGAAGACATCAACCAGATTCGCAGTTTGCGGGATCAAGGCTTCTATCCGGCCAATAACTTCGATGTTCAAGAGCAGAATGGCTCTGGACGAAAACTCGCCATCGAGGACTAAGCGATTAACTTTGTCATGCCGGAACACGGCATGACCCCCGAAACAACTCAGGAGTGATGAGATGAGCCATATCGTAAAAGGCAAGGTGCAGGTCGCCTACAAAGACAAAGAGCTGCTGTTGAAGGCTCTGGAGGGAGTTGGCGTCGTTGTTGAAAACGAAAAGCTATACCGCGTGGGCGCTGGCTACACCTTCGAGAAATACCCGATTGTTCTGATCGACCAGAACAACAAGGAGCACCGGATTGGCTACAAGGAAAAAAACGGTGTTTGGGAGCAGTACCAGGAAAACTACGGCTCTTATGGCCGCTGGACGCAGCAGGCAAGCAGCAAGGTGCAGGATCGCTACATTGCCTTCCACTACGAGCAGCAGTTGAAAGAGGAAGGTTTCAGCGTGACGGTGAAGCAGCATCACGATGGCACTTTGGAACTGGAAGCTGAGGAAGCTGTTTGGTAATAGCGCCAAGGCAATCAGATTAGTTGAACTTAACGACGAGGTGACAAAGTGAAAAAGGTAAACATCAAGATCAAGGGCGGCAAGATTGCTGCCGATTTCACGGGGTTTCAGGGTAAGACCTGTGAAGCGCTGGAGCAGCGTATTCGCCCGGAAGAGCTCGAAGTCGAAGAAAAAGAGCTGAAACCCGAGTACCACTTCAATGCTGGTCAAACCCAGCACGAAACGGAACAGAACGAATGGTGATGAGAAGGACAGGGCGCGTCCCCCTTCTTTTGCTGGTTGGTCTCATGGTCGCAGCTCCTGCGGCCTTTGCCAGTGACTTTGTGACTGGCGTAATGGTGGGGCAAATGCTCTCAGATGACTCAGGCAGCAAGAAGGTAGAGGACACTGGCCCGGAGAGCAAAACGGTCATTGATTACCATGACGGTCAGCCAGTTGTGACCAAAGTGGAGGCCTTCAAAAGCAATAAATGGCGCAAACTGGATGGCCCTCAGGGCGGCTATTTTGTTTGCCCAGGTGAATACCGTAGCTATTCGGGAAGGCTGCGTTGTCGCGTCCATGATGACGGGCTCAATGGCTTTATGGGCGGTATGACTGATGCTCAGGAGCTACCGCTCCAAGAAGCTCTGACCAAGTTGGAAGGTAAACCCATCTCCCTGCAAACCATTGAAGTCCACGGGAACAACCTGGCAGTCAAATACCAGTTAGCACCACCAGCACAAACGCACGTCAAAACTCAGGACCTGGGGGTGGTTAAGCAAGATGGTGAAATGCAGAAGGTTGCCAGCCAACCACCAGCGCTATCCATAGAGACTGCACCAAAGAGTGAACCTCCCAAGCAGATTGGTGCTGCACAAGACACCGACCGCAATACCAGTGCGTTTCAAAGTCCGTTCGAGGAGGTAAGTGACTCCATGATCGGTCTAATGGATAGCTCTTTCGTCAAAGTCATAGCGGGGTTGATGCTGGTGTTTGGGGTTGCTAGTGGAATTATGAGGCAGAGCCCATCAGGAATTGTGATGGGGATAATGCCTGCAATTATGATCATGACCGCGCCAACGGTTATTCGTACCATGTTCGATACAGGCGCGGCCAGTACCAAGCCAGTGGAAGATAGCGGAAGCTCATTTCCTTTCTTCTTGGTGGCAATAGTGCCGGTGCTGATTTTCTTTGCCTATAGAGCTTTTATGAACAACCGGAGCGACTCCGAAATTGATGAGTTGTTAAGAGAAGCCCGACGTGCTGAAAGGGCTGAACGACCAAGCAATGAGCCTCCCTCAGTGGATGAACTCCGTGAGCGCCAGCAACAAAACCCAGAAAGAGAACCGGTGGTTGTCAGCTCATCAGCTCCGGCACCAAAGGTGCAAAAGGAAGAGCCAATCGAAGTACAGCCAGGCAAGCGCAAAATTATTTTGGATTAGTGGGGTAGGTTATGAGCAAAAAGCGCATCGTAATCAAAAATGGTGAGGTCTGCGGGTTTGCCGATGAGGTTTCCTTCAAAGGCCTTGAAGTGCAGGAATACAGTAAAACAAGGGTTTCGCGCATCGTGCCGACGAGCGGCATTCTAATGATTGCGTTCTATGTTATTCGCGGACTTTGTTCAGACGAGTCAAAGATTGCGGCATGGACTCGTGTTTGGCGTTGCCAGTGGAAGGTGCTGATCGACGGTAAAAGCTATGGACCATTCAGCAGTCGTGCGGATGCTATCTCGTTCGAGAAGGACGAGATCTACAAACAAGGCAAATTCTTTGCCGATGCCACTCACGAGGCGGCAGTATGATGACACGGGCGGCTATGGCCGCGCTGTTATCCGCGTTGGTAATAGGCCTTGTGTCTGATTTGTCCGCACAAGAGCTGGTGGTAAGCCAGGTGGCTATAGACAAGTCCACTGAGGTGGAGAAAGAAGCTACCTTCCACAACCGCAAGTGGGTGTTAAGGACGGGGCAGGTTAGTGGATTCTTCATCTGCCAAGGAGATAACAAAGACATTTACTACCGGCATGACAGGGTGGGCGCTCACTGCCAGAAGACATCGACTGGGTGGCGCAATGTACTGGGTCTCAGGGACGATGTTCCGGAAGTTGAGCTGAGCGTGTACCTGGGGACCGTTGAAGGTGTCCCCGTGAAAGTCCTTCATCAGGAAGTGGATGGTTACGATCTGAAAGTGCAGTACAAGGTTGCACGTAAAGGGTCAGCAAATGAGTGAGAGTGTGCGTCGGTCAACGCCGATGGTAAAGATTAAAATCCTGCCGAGTTTCGTAGGGGTTCCCTTCCCGTCGGTGCTACTTATCGTTGCGGGGCTCCTTAATGGCCCTTTGTGGGGCTTTGCCGCATTCGTCTTTCATATCGTCATCAAGCGGTACATCTACAGAGAATACCGGAGGTTGCCATATCCGATGCCAACCGGCTCAAGGCCTATGGATGAGTTGAGCGAGCTCCTTGTAAAGGGGATACCGGAGGAATTTTTCCGGCGGCTTGACGCAGCTTGCAGCTCTGATGCGTCAGTACAAATAACCTGCCCAAAGAAATACCGGCTGCTCAAAATGTCGTTGAATCGCTATGCCAACCGCGCTGGTTGTTACCCGCAGTTCCGGGAGGGGGATGAAATAGCGATTGAGGTAACAGAGCAGAGACCAAGAAAAGCAGGAGCAGGGAAGGGCTTTCCAAGTATTCAAGTTCTGAAAGCGTCAGAGGGTGTTCTGAGTGAACCGGAGCAGCCTATCGAAATTCAGAAAGATAAGCGCAAGATTATCTTGGATTGAGGTGGGTTGGAATGCGGTCATTTTTATACAGAATATTGCTTCTTTGCTTCGTCATTATCGTCCAGATAGGGCTAATCGCCATTGATGCGAGCCCGTTGGTTGTTGCTATGTTCCTCTCGCTAACAGCTTTAGTCGCTGGGGTCTGGATGGCGTACCTTCATTCCCGATTTTTGATGGCGGTGACTCCAGTAGTTATCTCTGTGCTAATGGCGACCCTCGCCATGAAAATGTTTGAGCCGAGACTCTTTGTTTCTGCCAGCGAAAAAGGCTGGTTCCCTTTGTCATTGTTCGTCTCGATACCGTTTTACTTCTACTTGAGTTACTTGCTTGAGATAGAGGAGAAGAGACGTACATTCCGGGCCAATGTGATTGGGTTTTTGCGTGGAGTTTCGGAAGAGATCCGTCGTTCAACCAGAGAGCATAGAGATCAAGGTGAGATAAGACACGGTGGAACAGAGCTGGGGAGTATTGACGAACTACAAAGGGGCGAGGCCAAAGAGCCAGAAGTCATCAGCTCTACATCGGACCAGAAAGAACAAGGCACTCCCAAGCGAGACAAGAGAAAAATCATTCTGGACTGAACATGGAACAAATCAGAAAAGGCTTAACCCTCGAATACGCAAAAGAGAAGCGTGAGAAGCTCTTGGCGGAGCTCAAATCAGATGAACACTACAGCCAGACTGAAACAGTAGCCTATGGGCACCACGACCCGCTCAGCGTTCCTGTGGCAGCCTGCGATAGTTGTCATGGCCGGGCGCAAATGCAGAAGGTTATAGGTCCTCCTGTGCGCTGGAATATGGTCTGCCTGGGTTGTGGGAAGGCGATCCAACAAATCCAGAAACGACCGTGGCAAGCAGCAATGGCGTGGAACCAAATTAACTTGGGAACACAGGACTACAGACAACTGCCCCTCTTTGGACTTGGGAGTCTGTCTCCTGAATCAGCAAGACAGAGAATGGTGGGAATACGCAGGAACCTGGAGCTGAGAAAGAGCCTCGCCGGTATCGAGAGGACGATAGCCCACAAGGAAGGTCAACGCCCACCAGGGAAAGAGTACCAGCAACGACTGGAAGCATATCTGCAATGGGCCATGCTGGCGCTGAGGTTGCTCAAAGTCAAAGCAAGTTAGTGGTGAGAAGGAAGAGAGAACCCGGTACTGTAAAGCGCCGGGTTTTTTATGCCGCCCTGTTTACAGTATCAAAAAGTGATGCTATAAAGTGAGCAAGTCACAAGGAGAACCAACGAATGGCTGTTATCAACTCACTCCGCGCTCTCAAAGGCGTAACCGCCCCCGAAGAACTGAAAAAAGGGGATGGATTCACTATCTCTCCTCAGCTTCTGCTGGAGGAAGAAGGGTTTAACACCCGTGGCGCTTTCTGCGAGGACTACTACGAGCGCCCGGACATCAAAGCTGGTATTCGAGTGCTGGCCGATGCTTACAAGCGTGGCGACTATGTTCCGCCGATCATCGTCAAAGTTATCGACGGAAAGGTGTATGTCCGTGAAGGTCATCGCCGTCGCCGCGCCATCCTGCTTGCTATAGAGGAAGGTGCCGACATCCAGTTCGTGCAGGTCGTAGAGCACAAGGGCGATGAAGCCGAACAGAGCCTTCTGATCGCCACCAGCAACGATGGGCTCCCTCTTTCTCCACTTGAGCGAGCCGTGATCTACGCTCGGCTTGCAAACTGGGGGTGGAGCGACCAGATGATTGCCCAACGTGTTGGCCGCTCGGCTGAGCACGTTCGTATCGCCCGTGCCCTTTTGGAGATGCCTCTGGAACTGAAACGGATGATTCAGGAAGGCTCTGTGGCTGCCACCTACGCTCAGGAGCTCTACAACGAGCACGGCACCAACGCTGTTGAGATCCTGAAAAAGGCGCAGGAAGAACAGGCCAGTGGCAATGACGGCAAGAAGGCCCCGAAAAAACTGACCAAAAAGTCTGTCGAGAAAGGTCCCCGCCTGGGCAAAAAGGTGGTTGAAGCCATGCACCGAGGCGTGAGCTCTATTACCAGTCGTCTGGACAACATCAAGCCGAACGATGACGGTGAAACGTTCACCCTTACCCTGAGCCGGGAAGATGTTGATGCGTTTCAGGAGCTGAAAGCCAAGCTGGCGGAGCTGGAGCCCAAAACTGACGAGTCCAATGAAGACCAGCAAGAGCTGGATTTGGCGGGTAATCAGTAATGGGGCGCTGTACTGTTGAGGATGCCATCCAGTTGCTGGAAGGGGGAACCATTGTTGCGGTCGTACCGGCGTCATCCGGACCAGATACGCTGGTGGTTTCCTCTATCAGGCTTGAATCCGGACTGACAGTACAGTTTTCCCCTCCAGCGGCAGCCAGTGTCAGTGTTCAGCTCGCGGAGCTCGATGATGAACAGTGACAAGAAATCGTCTGAACTAGCCAGACTGAGGCGTCAGCATCAGCTAGTTTGCTCTGTCATCGCAGCCTTGCTCATCTGTGCAGGTATATATGGGACCGTTGCACGTTTGGGCTTCATCCTGATGGCGCCATTGTTTGTTATCGCCTTAGGTGTGTTAGTCGATGCGTTCCTGCCAAGGGTAAGTTGGTTCTTCTGTGTGCGGGACGTGAGAGACATATTTGGGTGGAGAAAACGATAGTGGCGAAGTTGAAGGTTTATGGCGGGATCACTTATGGGGCCGAGGGGCAGTTCAGAACTGTCGTTGCGGCCACAAGTAAGAGCAAGGCTGCTTCAATTCTGAATATCACGATTTACCAGATGAATAGCTGGTGGACGGAGACTTTTAACAAGTACGAGGTCGAGGCGGCGATGTCTGAGCCGGGGGCTATTTTTTCAAAGCCTCTCGATGGCAGAGACCCATTTGTAAAGCAGGAAGGATAATTGTGAGAAGTGTTTTTGTATGGTTGAAGGCCGGGGCAATACTGGCTTTCCTATTCTTCGGTATTGCTGGTGCTGTCAACCGGGTCTATTGGGTTAACAGCCAAGGTTTGAGCCAGGGGTCGATGTCATCCACATTGGTTAAAGAAAAGTTTGGCCTAGACCTTGGTGCAATGTGCCGTTATGACAAACCCCAGCATGTCGAGTTCAAAGTCCTTCCTGATCAGACAATCCAGTTCCGCTGCTCATGGTTTGAAGGTGGCGGATTAACCTGGTGGCCTTTCTACACCGAGCATGATGTAAAGAGCGCCGAGGCGACCTCTGTGCTCAATGACATATTCCAGGGTACGGAGGGGCATGATGAGTAGCCAGCTAGAACTCTTTCATGTCCAAGAGGCGTATGCCAAGGCCGATAAGCCGTTATCGAATGAGGAGCTCTACGATTCGGTGGCAGAGCTCGCTGGAATCCCGAAAAGCGCTCTGAATGAACAAAGTGAAATTGGCAAGGCAAAGGTCAAGCGGAGCAAGCTGAAAAGACAGATACGCTGGTATCAGCAAACCCTCAAGTCGATGAACCTTCTCCAGAAGGTGGACGGCGAGCGGGGTGTCTGGGAGCTCTCAAGCAAAACCAAGAAGGGCCTGCATGAAGCGCTAGGTGGCGTTCGACTGGTCGCTTATTCAACAAATCTTGGGCTGGCGGTGTGGTCAAACAACAAGAGCTTTTTCTCTGACCTCGATGAGCCGGTGCATCTGTGTGTGACATCTCCGCCGTTCCCGCTCCGTATACAGCGTGGCTATGGAAACGTTGATGAAGCCAAATGGGTGGATTTCATTACTCAGGCACTCGAACCGATAGTCAAGAACCTGGTGCCAGGAGGAAGCGTTGTCCTGAATGTCAGCAATGACATATTCGAGGCCAAGAGCCCCTCCAGATCTCTCTACGTTGAGCGAATGGTGCTGGCGCTCCATGATCGGCTTGGGCTCTCTCTCATGGATAGATGGCCGTGGATCAACCTGTCAAAACCACCAAGTCCGACCCACTGGGCTTGTGTGAACCGTTACCAGTTGTGTGCCGGGTGGGAGCCTGTTTATTGGTTCACCAACGACCCTGACAGGGTGCGTTCTGACAACAGAAGGGTCCTGATCCCTCATACAGAGAAACATCAGAAGCTGATGGCCCAAGGCGGTGATAACAGAGTGGTCAGTTATGGTGACGGGGCATATCGACTGAGAGGGAACGCATTCTCTAACGTCACGGAAGGACGGATACCGAAAAACGTTATCCAGCGCGGCCACCGTTGTGCGGATACTCTGGAGCTTCGGAGAATCGCTAGAGAACTGGGGTTGCCACCGCACCCGGCAATGTTCCCAACAGACATACCTGAAATGGCTATCCGCTTTCTGACGGAAGAGGGCGACCTTGTTGTTGATCCGTTCAGTGGGTCGAATAAGAGCGGGTTGGCCGCAGAAAGGAATAACCGGCGCTGGATCGCCTGTGACATCATTCTTGAGTACATTCGCACCCAGGCGGAAATGTTCACCGGCTTTGATGGATTTTGGATGAACCCGGCCATAGCAGCAGTGGGCGGGGGAGCGTTGAATTAAGAGAACAATGCCCATGAATTTAAGTATTATCGCAAGAGTCTTGCGCCAATTGGCAATTATTTTTGTCCTCTCCGTGCTTCTTGTGGCCGGATATATCTACTATGCCGGTAAACAACATCAGCAGGCAGCAATCAACTTTTGGGGTGAGCAATACCAGCCTGATGCCATCTCGACGCAAATTGATTGGGGGTTTATCGGTAATTGGGTTATTCCTCGCGGGGGGCCAATTATTTCTCCGGGCATTGCTGGAGTGTGTCCCAATACACCACTTCCCGTTGTGCCTCTTAAAACTGGTCCTGATGGCCGGGGTTATGTTCTCTGTGGCATTGGAAGTGAGGCTGTCGCTACCAGCTTTGATGTCAATGACATCCAGGATGAAGAGATACGAAACACATTAAAAACGATGTTTGAGGAAGAATTTGAAAAAACTGTTAAGGGGGATAAATGGACACTCAAGAACTGAACCACATGATAGCTGAGGCCTACAGCCGGGATTTGCAAAAGCCTGAGCTGGTATCGTTCAAAGAGGTGAGTCGCTGGGGGCGTAAGTACGGTTTCCCCGTCGTATGCACTCTGGCCGATGAAAGTGAAGAAAAGCAGATTCACTGGGCTGCCAGTTTGCTCATTCAAGTAGCCGGTACTTGGCCGCGAGAAGATATGCCGGAATTGCTCACACCGGAACGGGGCTCCGCGCTGTTCAACGATGCGATGCAGTTATTGGCGAATGGGCTTGGAGCAGCAAATCAATTGCGCTGACAGCACAAACCTTGTCAATAAGCGGCCTTCATGGCCGTTTTTTTGTTTAAAGTTTGTTTTAACAGAACCATAATTAGATATTGCAGTATCATTTTATGATCGCTACAATCTTTCACATGTGAAAGTTTGGGGGTGGTCTTGATCACCTGCGAGAAACCAAAATAGAGGTGGGTATGGCAAAAGTAATCAGCTTCGCCAACCAGAAAGGCGGAGTGGGTAAGAGTACCCTCTGTATCCAGCAGGCCTTTTATCTGGCGTTACAGAAGAAAAAGAAAGTGCTGGTCTTGGATATGGATGGTCAGGGGAACACGTCCTCTCGACTGGCCCCCAGACGAGAGCTTGAGGATGGTGACTACGAGCCCATCCTCACTGGAACCAAAACCGCAGAGCTGTTCGCTTACGAGCTGGACGGCATTGAGGTCATGCACTGCCCTTGCGGTGCAGACCTCATTCATACGCCGAAGAATGACCCGGATCTGTTTGAGATGGAGGCTGTGCCTCTTGACCAAGCCATGAATCCGGCTCGCCATTTGGCTGAGCTGTTTGAGAACTACGACTACGTGCTGATTGATTGTCCGCCTAGCCTCGGCAGAAAGCTGGTGGCAGCGTTGGTGATGTCTACCCATGTGGCATGTCCGGTAAAGCTCTCTGGCTTCGCTGTGGACGGCGTAGAAGGTCTCCTGAACACGATTATTGGTGTGCGCGAGGCATACAACCAAAATTTGGAGATCCTGGGCATCGTGATCAACGACATGGACCGCTCTGTCAATCACGACAAAGCCCTCAAGTCGCTGGAGAACACAGTTCCGGATCTGCTGTTTGAGAACAAAATTATGCACCGGCCTCCGCTCGATACGGCGACGACTGATGGCATCCCTGTCTGGGAGCTTCGCTATGGACATGTCGCGGCCAAAGAGGTTGAGGCGGTGTTGGAAGAACTATTAGAGAAGGTGGGCTAAGCGATGGCATTGAACAATTTAAAAGGCCTGTCCGAACTTGCTAAAGCCGCCAAAGGCAAGAAAGGCAAAGAGGTTCTTACCGTACCTGTTGACGACGTTGTATCCAAGGTCCAGGTTCGTAAGCGCTTCCGTAACATTGAAGAGCTGGCGGCAACCTTGCTGACCGAAGGGCAGCAATCTCCGATCATCGTGTTCCCGAAGAATGAAGAAGGCAAGTTCGTCATCCAAAAAGGGGAGCGGCGTTGGAGAGCGTGTAAACACGCTGGTATCGAGACCATTGACCTGGTGGTGAATGATAAGGTCCAGAACAATTTGGACGAGACTGCTGGTGAGCTGATCGAAAACATCCAGCGGGATGACTTGACTCCGGTAGAGATTGCCGAGGCGTTAAACCTGTTTATTGAAGAAGGTTGGAAGCAAAAGGATATTGCTGATCGGCTCGGTAAGAATATCACTTTCGTATCTACGCATCTGTCGTTGCTCAAGCTACCTGACTGTGTGCGTGAGTTATACGATAATGAAGTATGTTCTGATACAGAGACCTTGAATAACCTTCGTCTCTTGTTCGATCTGAATGAAGAAAGATGTCGCGCCGTCTGCGCGGTGGCTATGTCTGACGGGATTACTCGTAAACAAAGCCGTGAGCTGCTGAATGATGCCAAACGTATCAAAGACGAAATGGAAAAAGGCCCACTGACTGGCTCCCACCAGAATGATGAGCTTGGCGCTGGCAACACCGACGAGCAATCCCTCAACTCGGGTGGGGATGGTACGTCGGAACAAACCGGGAATGACGACCTGAACCTTGCCCAGGAGGAACTGGAAGGGGGTAAAAATTCCAATGGTCAGGACGATGATGACGAAGACCCTTTGCGTGATGAAGAGGGTGAGCACAAAGATCCTGTCAAGCAGCCAGATAACAGCGGCAAGGACAAAGATGAAGAAGGCGGTGATGCTCTTCCTCCTCTGCCGAAGGACAAGGAATGGAAGAACGTCCGGGCTGACAGTTTGATTTTTGCTGTCAACGTTAACCTGGATGGCGAGACCAAACGTGGAGTCATCATGACCGACCGTGTTGCTCTGGTTCCGTCTACTGTCTGGGTTAAAACGCTCGATGGCGAAGGCAAGGAAAAGCATGTTCATGTGCCTGTGTCAGACATTGAACTCCTGAGTGTCGAAGGCTAATAAAGGAGGCCCAGCCAAAGAGGTTGGGCCTGTCAAGAACAGGTGAATATGAAGATCTCACAGGACATGAAAAGAAAATTTGCTTTGGTGAATGCCCTGTCTAAAACGGAGAAGCCAAGTCTCCAAGACCTTCACAAGGCAACAAATATTCCTGAATCAACGATCAAGAGACAGTTGTCTGCCCTGCGTGATGAGTTCGGAATGAATATCTTGTTCGTCAGGGAGTCTACCGGCGAACGAGGTGCCACCGGCTACTACATGCTGACAGACTGGGGGATCTTAGACAGGTCTTCGTTCTTGAACCGGTACGGAAAACTGTAAGGTGCCATAGAGCAGCGCATTGAATGCAAAACCCGCCAATCGGCGGGTTTTTTTATGCTGCCACGGTAGCGGCGGTTGCTGGAGGTTTTTCGGCGTAGTAGGCGATGTTCTTGGTTCGTCTGCTAAGGGTGTCTATGCCGACGATACTCAGCGTTTTGGGAGTGGTATTGCGGGACTCGAAATAATGGAATAGCTGGATCATGCAGCACTTCACCATCAACGGATCGATGTCTTCCAGGTAGATTGAGGCTTCTCTCAATGCTTCGGGACCGTGGTTCTCGATCAGGTTTTCCATCCAGTGAATGGCGTTGATGCCAGAACCACAGCAGGGCTCATAAAAGTCTGCCGAAGACTGTGAGCCAACAATGAGTGACATCAAGCGGCCAATCTCTGGAGGAGTGGGGAAGTAATTGGTGCCCTTCTTGTGGAAGCCAGACATGCTTAGGACGTAACCCAAAACATCGCTGGTGGGGTCGCGCTTAATGGCGGCAGACAGGACGTGAGAGAGCTCGAAGGCGACCGGCTGAAGTTCTTCCGGGATCTCCTCCTTGGCTGGGTATAGGCCAGTCTGCAAGTATGCCCACTGGTCAATAAAGGCCTCAACAAACCGAGATGTGCCCATTCTGTATCGGGACTGCTCGATGAGAGATAAAGCCTTGGATGTAAGTTGCTGTGTTTCTGGTGACATAAGCGCTCCAGTTTGTTCTGACGAAACATTCAAGAGGTAGAAACGAAGAACCCCGCCGAAGCGAGGTTCTTTGCTTTCCTGCCTGATCGCCTTAATGCCGAAGCAAAGACGTCTTGATAAAGTCGGGGCAACCGGACATTTCCCGGTCGATGAAGTCCTGACGTTTCGCCAGCGGCCATTTCATGAACGCCGCGAGCGGGATGCGCTTATTCGTGTTAGTATTGCCTTGCAGCATAACAAAGCTCCTTAATTGCTTGATTGTGTTGTAAGGGCTGCAACGAAGGTCGAAGAGCGATGCGGCCCTTATTTATGATTATTACAGCATCATAAAATAATATCAAGAGACAATAAAACGATACCAAGAAACAAAACTTTCACATGTGAAAGTCTCCCCGCTGTCCACCTCGCACACTCCAAACGCCCAAACGCCCAAATAACTTGTCTATCTGCCCAAAATGGGCGCGTAAGCGTCCGATAGAAAGTAATTGTTAGTGAGATATTGACTACACGGAATATGGCTATATCATAGAATCATAAAATGATGCTGTAAAAGTGATATGTATGCCAAAGCAAGCAAATCATCTCCGTTTGAAGAAACCTTGCGCCAACTGTCCATTCCGGAAGGAGGGCGCTATCGAGCTGGCCCCTGGGCGATTAGAAGGCATCATCAACGACATCGTTGAAAACGACATGACGACGTTTCATTGCCACAAGACCGTGCACTCAAAGTCAGGTGGTGAATGGGATGAAGAGGGTAACTATGCACCTTCGGGACAAGAGTCGATGTGTGCCGGTGCTGCGGCTTACTTGATGAAAATAGGCAGGCCGACAGTGGCTATGCGAATTGCCTTTGCGTTTGGTGATGCAAAGGTGTCCGACTGGGACGAAGCTCAAGAGCTGGTTGTCGAGCCTTTGGTACAAGGGGACCGAAATGAGTAAGCGATATGCGGTAGTGCCGCATCCGAAACTGAAACGAGAGTACAAAGGTCGGCTGGTCAGAACTACTCGGGTACTAAAAAACGGCTGGGGGTTGATCCCTCTAGGGGCTGTGGCAACGGTCACGCATCAGTCTCCCAAGGGATCAGAACTGACCTTTGAACCATGCGACTGCTGCGGCCTGAAAGCCATTATCAGTCATGTAAGCATGGACTCCATTGAATTTATCGAACCGATTACTGAGGAAGAAGATGGACGAGAACAAGCTCAACATTGAAACGGTCGATGGGCACAACGAGCTGGTAGTCAGCTTTTTGTCCAGAATGGTAAGCCTGAGTGACGAGGAAAAGCAGACAGTATTGTCCTGCCTTCCGGACACCGGCAAACAAACAATCACCCAGCTCTATGAGGCGCTGCGTTCTCAAGGGCACCAGGATCTTGCAGAGAAAGTCGAACCATACCTCCAGCAGGGGGTGTTTGGGCCGATCTTCGATAACGCCAAGTCCAAGGTGTTCGTTCGGGACGAAGCGCCTTTTTTCCTCATGGATGAAAATCCTTTGAACTGGGATGACGCTAAAGCATTCAATCGCCTACGTATGAGTACGACCTGTGTTCTTGGCCGTGGCGGCTGGACTATCGGTGAGCGCTTTGATGACCGCTTTGATACCGAGGTGGGCGGAACACAGCTTATCGTCACTCAGTCACTCAACGAAAAAGGTGAGATTGAAGGAGGACTTCCTACCTCGATGTCGCTGAATGACTTTGCTGAGTTCCCTAAACAGCCAAGGCCTCCTCAAATAGTCGATTACCAGGAAGACAAGCGATACACGCTTGAGGAAGCGGAAGCTATCCCTGAGCTCGCACCAGTGGTTCAGCGTCTGAAAGAGCGCATCGAAGAGTATGAGGAGAGAAGAGCCCATGATTGACCTGACATGCCGCCTTTGTGCTGGTTCCGGTGTTTATGACTTTTCCCCTTCCAAAGAAACCTGCGGTATGTGCCAAGGGCATGGGAAATTTGTTGACGCCAAAGCAATGCTGGTGGCTGCCATCGAGCTGGCAAAGAAGCAACGCGAGCCTGTCATTGAAGTGGTAATGGGGTTGGTGCTCCAGGGTGTGGATGTTAGAGGGAAGGAGCCTGGAGAGCGGTTCAAGGCTGCTCAGGCCTTTAACGCCCCAGGGCACAACCTATTACGATACGGGTGGGATGCTTGGGAGCTCTATGCCCTCCATGAGGGTGTAAGTCCAGAACTTGCATCGCTTGGCCGAAGTGTGATGCGCGAGTGGCATAGCCATTCATGGGGCCGGTTCAGTGGAGAGGTAGGCTTTAACGCCGCCGAGATCATGATCAAACAGGCCAAAGACAACCCAGAAAAAGCAGAAGAGCGCTGGGCGTTCCTGCTTAGTGAAGAATGGATGGTGGAGTAATTGTCGTGACAGAACAAACCAATAAGAAATTGATGCTGGATGAGTCTCCAGATATGCCCCTGCAATTCAAGTGGAGAAAGTTTGGTGGTGCGATTTTTACTGCCACGCAAACAATGGAGCACGTCAAGGAAGGACGTAAGCTCGGGCCGACTCCAGCAGGGATGCTACCTCAAGAAGTGTGGCTGAACCGCCTGATCGCTATGGAAGAAACCCTGCCACGAGGGAAGTTTTTTGACAGATTCCGCCGCCGCGACAAAAACGAGCAGTATGACTTGGCCGCCGATCATCTCCGTCTTGTCGGACAGAAAAAGCGATAGGGGGATAGATGAAAGCCCAGGCATACCCACCATCAGTCATTCGTAAAGGCGCTGTGTTGTACGCAGCCCTTTATTACATCTCTGATGATGATAAAGCAAAGGTCGAGGTTACAGAGTGGATAGTTCGCTCTATTCAGAAACGACGCAACTCAACCAGCGATCAACGCTATGTCAATCTTGCCCAAAAGTTAGATGGGATTACGTGGGGGAAAAGGTCACGGAAGAATGGGGACTTTGGTTGGTTGCCATCTATACCGAGCTGGTGCTTGAAGCAGTTCCGGGAAGGTGGCGAATTGCCTTTTGGCGTTTATACGACGCGACTGGCCGCTCTCAAGTTTGCGAAAGTCAGCTTGCAGGAAGAGGTCCAATATTGCGAGGCCGAGCTGAAAAAGGCTCAGACAGAAGAGGATACTCAGGAACTCCAAGAGGAGCTGGCGGAGAACCAGAGACTTCTGAAAGCTGCTGGAGCAATGGTGAAGCGCGAGCAAAACAAGAAGAAAAGAGGTTGACCAATGTTACCGATCGTCTCCCCCTCCGTAGTAACCAAACAACTTGCGTTCAATCGAGTAGGCGATAAACGCAAGGTTAGGGTTTCGTCCAACTTTTTGGATGTTATGGGGTTCAAGCCAGGTATGGGCATCGCCGTTGAGCCAGGGGAGGGGATGGGCGGTTTTTCGGTGATCCCAGCGACCGATGAACTACAGACACACCAGGTTTATCAGCGCCGGTATCAACCAAAGAGTCGCTCCAACAACCCGCTGGAAACCGTTATTGAGTTTTCTGGACAAGGGCTCATAGATAAGTGCTTCCCTCGCTATACAGAGCGTTTCCACGTCGAAATGCGAAAAGGTCGAGTAGTCTTCACTCCCGTCGCAAACAGAGCCTTTGCCATTGCTGATCGGTTCAGAAAAACCAGCCCTTTCCGTGCCTTTGTGGCATTGACTGGCGGGGTAGACATTCATGTTATGGAATCGCTTGGCTGGAAGGCTGAGATTGTTTTGGAACATCGTCCAGTTGAAGCCAGAGACAGAGCATCCGGGCGGAACCTGAGTGAAGTACATGCGCTCAATACGCTGGTGAACAGCTCCCCGCGTATCCTGCTGAATGAAGACATTCATCACCTGGAGCTGGATCGCCTTGGAGCCTTGCTGGCGGAGTGCCCACCAATTGGTTTGGCCCATTACTCGTTGGGGTGTGATGACCACTCAAACGCCAAAAGTCCAAGGGACAAAGAGCGTTCTCTTGAAGATCTCTCCACCATGCTCGACATGGTTTACCCGGCACTAAAACAGATCGAGGTCGTGAACCCTGCCGTCGTGCTGGTGGAAAACGTCCCGAACTTCAAAGCATCCGGAGCCGGGGCGATGATGGGAACGACACTGCGGCGGATGGGGTACTTCCTCACTGAGATGGTCTTGAACGGTCTGGATTTCGGCGCGTACCAGGGGCGAGAACGCTATTACATGGTGGCGTCGGTCTTCCCTGGGTTCGTTCCACCGAAACCTGAGCAGAGAGCTGGTGGACGATTGTGGCCGGTGATCGAGAAGCACCTCGGGGATTGTGCAGACGTCACAGCGTTGAAGTCAATTCAGGCCAGAGAGTCAACTTCTCGCAGGATGCCTGCGTTCTTGACGAGAGAAAGCACCAGTTGCCCGACCATCCTCAAGTCTCAGGATCGTGGGGTAAAGGATGCAGTGTACATCCAAGACGGTGGCCGCATTTACAAGCCATCGGTCGATCTGGTTCAGGAGTTGATGTCGATACCTGATAGCTTTGATATTTCGTGGATGGCAAAAGAACAAGCGACAGAAACACTTGGGCAGAGTGTGGATTACAGATTGCATTCAGCGGTCATGGCCGCAGTTCGGGATCACCTGAATGTGAATTGCGGTCGCCATACCGTGGTGCAGCACGGTATCAGAAGTAAGGAAGGTAAATAATGGCAGTCATTTACTACGGCGAGGGAACCCATGACGCCGGTTTCGTCGGGTTCCGTGTCGCACGAACAGTTGGGGTGGCGGATGATTACCGGCAGGAATACTTCTCCTTGAGAGAGTATTCCTACGCAACAGCTCACCGGCTGGCCTACAGCTTGGACCGAAAGTGGGAAGCTGAGGCAGAAGAGGTGAAGCGTCAGAATAAGACTTGTAAGCGGCGACGCAACTCCGGGCCAAATATCATTGCTGAGGGGCTGAGGGCTTATATCAGTATCGAGAACCGGAGCCGGATGGGGGTGAAGAGAACCTACTTCGCACCTTGTTTTCTCGTCACAAAGCCAGGCTACGGCAATGGGGATATTGTTTTCAGGATTTCCACTCATGGCTACGCAGAAGCCTACGAAAAGGCGGTGGAAAAATATTGTGAGATCCATGATTTGACGGATGAGCAGTATGTTGAGTTGCTTGACCGTATGCCGAGTACAGAGGTGTTCACTGGATACCTGCTGAATGCTCTTTTAATACGCGGTCATCGCGCCACAAAAGCTGAAATACTGAGTAAGCTGGGGGCTGCGAAGAATGAAGATGACATCACCAATAGCAAAGGGAAAAGCGGCCACAACAGAGTGCGTTGCCCAGAGTATCGGTGGGCGCAATAACAGCGCCAGATGTTCAAACCATGTTTTATAGCAACACCTCTTTGGGGGCGGAATTATGTTTTTTGATAACAAAGTAGAATCTCACTCGCTCGTAATGGGAGCCAGCGGGAAGGGCAAATCGGTCTTGTCCGAACAAGTGCGGAAAAACGCGAGGCTGCGCGGTGATCTGCTGGTGGATACTGAGATGTACCGTGAAGGTCGAGGGTTGAAACCATACGAGCATGAGTACGCTCGTCGCTTAGTTCTGGGGCTAAGTGGACCGTTGCCGCGTGAACTGCGTGGGAAGCCGGTGACGGTTATCTCTGATGTGTCCAGACCAAAAAAGGTAAAGCGTCAGCCAAAGCAATTTGTTAAGACCGTAAATGGCGTCACCCTTGAACGCCAATTGGTGGCAGATGCAAGAGACCAGTTGGAAATGCAAACAGGCGTCTGGCTCAAACAACCTCAGCTCATCGAGCTGATGGAAGAGTCGGGCATAGACGAAACTCTAGCCGATTTTGGTGAGGCTGAAACACAGATCCGAGAAATGCTGGCGGATGCGTTGGCGATGAAACTGGTAGGGCGCTCATGGCCCAAGTGTGGAGCCCTCTATAACGCGGCAGAAAAGTCCGACGTTAACTTTTCCTCCGAGCTTGATGCTGCGGCAAAAGAAGCTGGATACATGGTTCGCTGAATGGGATTTGGTGTGGACAAGATAGATCGGCAAAGTTGGCTCGTTAAATTCAGGCGAGCGAAGTGTCAGGACACTTTAGACACGATGCGGGATGCGGCCATTCGCAACTATGAAGGGAATATTCGTGTTATCGCGGATATTGTATTGGCCCATGAGGCGAGAGAGACAGAAATTGAAAAAGGGATGTTTTGTCTAATAGTTAGATAGTCTGATGAGCTATCAGGTGGTGATTATGAAAAAGAGAATACTTCATCTGCCCGTAAAAAAGATTTACTTCGATCAGATCAAATCTGGAGAAAAACCAGATGAATATCGCCTCGTCACAGACTACTGGATAAAAAGACTAGAGGGGCGCGAGTATGATGAAGTCCATGTTAAGTGTGGCTACCCAAAGGCTGGAGATATGTCCAGGATAGAGATTCGTCCTTGGCGTGGCTTCTCAAGGAACGTCATAACGCACCCGCACTTTGGAGATTATCCGGTTGAAGTATTCGCCATCCATGTGAATTGATTTTGGTATTCTGATTTAAAACTATTGTAGCTCAGGTATCAAAAGAACTTGGGTAATTAAAGATAAGGGGCCGACGGCCCCTTAATTGTTTTAGTTTGTGAATATTGAACAATCGAGGTGGGATAGCGCTTGTTCGTAGCTACCTTTGTTGTTCGTCTTACGCAGTGCCACCAGCTCAACAATCAATTGGCTTAAAGCCAGTGATTGAGGCTCCCAGACGCGCTTGCATTTGTCAGCCATGTTGGCATTTACGTCTGTAATGACGTAGAGGAAATCAGGGACGTCTTTCAAGGTCCCCAGGCCTTTTGCCATATCAACAGCCTCAGGGTTTTGATAGCTTCGAGTGGCGCTCAGGTCATCGTGGGAAATATAGCTGGCAGATGTCTCAGCGAAACCTAACACCATGCCTTTTCCTGCGCTTTTTGCAATGGCCGAGCCGATAGCTAGAGTTGGCATGATGGCCTGACCTATTTGGCGGGTAGATGCAGTTGCCAAGCCTGAGGCGATGTTCTTCCCGGCATCTTCGGCAGTGGCAGAGCTGGTTGTGAGCATCGCAGTTAAAATGATTTTTCCAAACATACTTAATTCCTCTATCAATCCATAAAGTCCGACTTTTTGAAGGGCATAGTGCCTTTGCAATCGGGATACGCTGTGCAGCCCCAGAACTTAGAGGCTCGTTTCTTGCCAGGGGCTTTTCCTTTCCTGAGACGCATCGGGCTACCGCAATCTGGGCAGTCTGGACAATCCTCCGCCGCGATACGTTTCTCGGGTTTCCCTCGGTTGTCTGGGAACGTCTTCTTGCAAGCCTCGTTCTGGCAGCCCCAGAAAAAACCGTTCTTCCCTTTGATCCGGTGCATCTCTCCACCGCAGTTGAAGCATTCGTGTGAAGGAGGCTTCGCGCCCTCGAAGGCTTTAGCCATCGCGCCACCTTCTTTGGTCAGAACCGGTGCGGCCACTTTGAGCTGCTCAACCATTTGGCAGATCCAGGTGGAAATCTGCTTCATGAAGACAGACATGTTCCCGGAGCCGGAGGCAACTTTCTCAAGCTCCTGCTCCCAAGCCGCAGTCATGCCGGGTGATTTGATGGCTGGTGGAAGCACTGCTATAAGCGCATGAGCCTTATCAGTTGCAAGCAGTACCTTTTTCTGACGCTTGAAGTAGCCTTTATCAACAGCGCCCTGGATGATGCTTGCGCGTGTTGCTGGAGTGCCTAAACCGGCTGTGTCTTTGAGGATTTGTTTGAACTTCTCCTCAGTCACGAACCGGGCAATGTTCTCCATCGCGGCAAGCAATGTGGCTTCGGTGAAGTGCGGTGCTGGCCGCGTCATTTTGTTTGCCAGCTCGGCCCCATTCAGCAAGGCAGGTTCGCCCTGGCTAACCCTGGGGAGCTTCTCTTGTTCAACCGGCGCGTCGGTGTCTTCCCCCTCGTCCTTGGGACTGCTTTCACTATCAGAAGCAAACAAAACCTTCCAGCCTTGTTTGGTAGGTGTCTTACCAGCGGACGCAAAGAGGTGACGCCCACACTGCACCTCGATGGAGGTTTTGGTGAACTCGAACTCGCTGTAGAACTGCGCGATGTAGAAACGACGGATGGCGTCGTAAAGATTGAACTCGATCTCAGACATGGCACTGATGTCTGTTCTGGCCGGTGTTGGAATGATCGCGTGGTGCGCGGTCACTTTGGCGTCATTGAATACCCTGGCCTTGCGATGAGGATCTGCGCCAGCCACCAGCCCAGAGACGTTCTGATCGGACAAAATGAGCGCCTGGAGAATGTCCGGAATGTCTTCCTTTTGGCTCTCGGGTAGATAACGACTGTCAGTACGAGGGTAGGTGGTCGCTTTGTGCGTCTCGTACAGAGCTTGAGCTGCATCCAGTACCTGCTGAGCTGTGTATCCCCATCGTTTGCTCGCGTATTGTTGCAGCGACGTTAGATCGAAGGGGAGGGGGGCTGACTCTTTACCTGGTTTGGTTTCTGCTTTGCTGATAACAGCATTGGCACCATTGACCTGGGAGGCTACCTGCTCGGCATAGGCCTTATTGACGCACCGGCCTTGCTCGTCACTGCACTCTTCTGGTGGTATCCATTGGGCGGCAAACTGTCCATTCTGTACGGACACGTTCACACCCAGAGTCCAGTATGGTGAGGGGGTGAAACCGGCGATCTCTCGGTCCCGTTGACAAACAAGAGCGACGGTTGGGGTGATAACCCTGCCAACGTGAAGAGTGTGGTTGAAGCCGACATCTCGGGCCAGCACTGTGTAGAGGCGGCTCACGTTCATGCCTACCAACCAGTCAGCGCGTTGCCGTGCCAATGCGGCGTAGTAGAGTGAGACCGTATCCTTGCCATCCTTTACGTTGTTCAGCGCTTTCTTGATGCTTGACTCATCGAGAGCCGTCAAACAAACTCGGCGAATAGGGCCAGAGTAGCGGAATCGATCCAGAAGCGAACGGGCGATAGCCTCACCTTCTCGGTCGTAGTCCGTTGAGATGTAGATGGTGCTCGCCTTTTTGACCAGTCCCTCAACAATTTTGTACTGTTTGAACGCACTCTTGCGAACGTTGTACCGCCATGACTCTGGTGCAATAGGGAGGGTCTCCAGTGACCATGACTTGTAGCGTTCGTCATAATCGTCTGGCATATACAATTCCAGCAGGTGGCCGAACGCCCACGTAATAACGCGGTTTCCTCCATCATGGAGAAATCCATCACCTCGTTGGGAGGCCTTCATTACGCCAGCCAAATCTTTTGCCTGAGAAGGCTTCTCGCAGATATAAAGGTCCATTAAGCAGCTCCTCTCATCTTTGATTCCAGATTCGCCAGCTCAGTCCAGCTTTGAGCCAGACCTTTGACTTCGGGGTAGTCTCTGGAGAGGTTTTCGAGGACTCCAGAAATGACATAGGCCGCTTCGCTGGAATTACCCCTCGAACCGGCCTCCTGGAGCATGATTAATAAAGCGTCGAAGAGCTCAGCCTTACGGCCTAGCTCTGTCTGGTTTCTTATTTCAGAGCTTTGCATGGGTTCACCACTGAATAGGGACGCACGGACTCGCGCACAATGCGGCGATCTGCGTCAGTTACAGCCTGACTGGTGCAAAAGTGCGTCCAGGCATTCAGATAATCTTTATAGGTGTGGGTAGGTGGTATGCAGCCGGTTACAACGTCCTTGGGGATGTTTGTGGTTCCCTCGGCTTCCACAAAGCGCCAATCGTGCTCGTCCATACCTTTGCCACCATCGCAATAGCGTTCCCAGCGTGACAACTCGTACAGCGAGTAGCCTTTGCCTTTATTCATGGACTTGAAGGTATTGATGGCTTCGTTGACATCCCCGTGCTGTTTGATCCCTGCTGGAGTTTTATCTGAACCAGCGGAGTCATCTTTGACCTTGTTCATCGTTGCGCTGACATTACCGTCGCCCAGCACATGGATATAACCAGGTTGACGTAATGCAGCACCACCGCGCCCCATGTTGTCCCATGCCATCGACAGTTCCCGGCTAACTCGGGCAGGTTTGTCATTTTCGGCAGGGGCAGTCTGGGGCTGAGGCTTTTGCTCGGGGGCGTTAGAGGCACACCCGGCCAGAATTGCCACTCCCAGAATTGCTATCAGTTGTCTCATCGTGTCGTTCCTCATAAAAAATTGTCGATGAGCCCATTCTAAAAGGGGGGGGATGGAAAGCTGGTTTCTCAAACTGCCCAAATTGGACAGATAGGCGTGTGTGCGATCTAAAGGTGTTTTGAGAGCATGTAGCGACGAGAAATACGATAGGAATATGGTCAACCTACATGCTGAAAGCCCTTAACAAGTTATTTGGTGGGCGAAGTGGAGTGATCGAGACCGCGCCGAGCGTCAGAGTGTTGCCGCTTAAAGACGTGGAAGATGAAGAAATCCCTCGATACCCACCTTTTGCCAAGGGCCTGCCAGTGGCCCCACTAGACAAGATACTGGCAACCCAAGCTGAACTGATTGAGAAAGTGCGGAACTCTCTCGGTTTCACTGTGGACGACTTCAACCGGCTTGTTTTGCCGGTGATCCAGCGGTATGCCGCGTTTGTTCACCTGTTGCCAGCTTCCGAATCACACCACCACCGTGGCGCTGGTGGTCTGTTCCGACATGGGCTTGAAGTGGCCTTCTGGGCAGCTCAGGCATCTGAGTCAGTTATCTTTTCCATCGAGGGGACGCCTCGTGAACGCCGTGACAATGAGCCGCGTTGGAGACTGGCGAGCTGTTTCTCCGGGCTGCTGCATGATGTGGGTAAACCGCTCTCGGATGTGTCCATTACGGACAAAGACGGGTCAATCACATGGAACCCGTATTCGGAGTCACTTCATGACTGGGCACACCGTCACGAAATCGACCGTTACTTTATCCGGTGGCGCGACAAGCGACACAAAAGACATGAGCAATTCTCGCTGCTGGCGGTGGATCGAATTATTCCGGCTGAGACTCGGGAGTTTCTGTCCAAGTCTGGCCCGTCCATCATGGAAGCGATGCTGGAAGCTATCTCAGGAACCAGCGTCAATCAGCCTGTGACCAAGCTGATGCTTCGCGCTGACCAAGAGAGCGTCTCACGGGACCTTCGCCAGAGTCGTCTCGATGTGGACGAGTTCTCCTATGGTGTGCCTGTCGAGCGGTACGTGTTCGATGCCATCCGCCGCCTGGTTAAAACCGGAAAATGGAAGGTCAATGAGCCAGGCGCGAAAGTCTGGCACCTCAACCAAGGTGTATTCATTGCCTGGAAACAGCTTGGGGACCTTTATGACTTGATCAGCCACGACAAGATCCCCGGTATTCCACGAGACCCTGACACACTGGCCGACATTCTCATCGAACGTGGTTTTGCTGTACCAAACACGGTGCAGGAGAAGGGTGAACGTGCGTACTACCGCTACTGGGAAGTTTTGCCTGAGATGCTCCAGGAGGCGGCGGGATCGGTGAAGATCTTGATGCTCCGACTCGAATCAAACGACCTGGTGTTTACGACTGAGCCTCCTGCGGCTGTTGCTGCGGAAGTTGTTGGTGATGTTGAGGACGCTGAGATTGAGTTCGTTGATCCTGAGGAAGTCGATGACGACCAAGAGGAAGATGTGTCAGCTCTGAACGATGACATGTTGGCCGCAGAGCAGGAAGCAGAGAAAGCTCTAGCTGGTCTTGGCTTTGGTGATGCGATGGAGATGCTGAAAAGCACCTCAGATGCTGTCGAGGAGAAACCAGAGCAAAAAGATGCTGGATCAACGGAATCATCTAAGCCTGACGCTGGCAAGAAGGGTAAGCCGCAGAGCAAACCGGGCAAAGCAAAACCGAAGAGTGATACAGAGAAACAACCCCACAAACCAGAGGCAAAAGAGGATTTGTCCCCTCAGGACATTGCCAAAAACGCACCACCTTTGGCAAACGACAATCCGTTACAAGCACTCAAGGATGTTGGGGGTGGACTGGGGGACATCGACTTTCCGTTTGACGCATTCAGCGCATCGGCAGAGACAGCCAGCACTGACGCAACAAACTCAGAAATCCCAGATGTGGCAATGCCCGGAAAGCAAGAGAAGCAGCCAAAACAGGACTTCGTTCCACAAGAACAAAACTCCCTGCAGGGCGATGACTTTCCAATGTTCGGTAGTTCTGATGAACCGCCATCATGGGCGATTGAGCCGCTCCCTATGCTGACTGACGCACCAGAACAAACAACACCAGCGCCAGCAATGCCACCTACGGACAAACCTAATCTGCATGAGAAAGACGCAAAGACCTTACTCGTTGAGATGTTAGCCGGGTACGGAGAAGCATCGGCGTTGCTTGAACAAGCGATCATGCCTGTTTTGGAAGGTAAAACGACGCTGGGCGAAGTCCTATGCCTGATGAAGGGTCAAGCCGTCATTTTGTACCCGGATGGCGCTCGGTCGCTGGGTGCGCCGTCAGAGGTTCTCTCGAAGCTGTCCCACGCCAACGCGATTGTTCCAGACCCGATTATGCCAGGTCGCAAAGTTCGTGATTTCAGCGGAGTGAAGGCAATTGTACTGGCGGAGCAGCTTTCAGATGCAGTCGTAGCGGCCATTAAGGATGCCGAGGCGTCAATGGGGGGATACCAGGATGCCTTTGAGCTCGTCTCTCCCCCTGGCTTGGATGCAAGCAAGAATAAGTCTGCACCGAAACAACAAAGCCGAAAAAAGGCGCAGCAGCAGAAGCCTGAGGTTAACGCCGGTAAACCCTCGCCTGAACAAAAGGCGAAAGGTAAGGACTCCCAGCCACAGCAGAAGGAGAAGAAGGTCGATGTTACTTCTCCGGTTGAAGAGCCGCAGCGCCAGCCGGTCCAAGAAAAACAGAACGTGGCTCGCCTTCCTAAGCGGGAGGTTCAACCAGTGGCTCCTGAGCCCAAAGTTGAGCGTGAGAAGGAATTGGGACACGTCGAGGTGCGAGAAAGGGAAGAGCCAGAGGTTAGGGAGTTTGAGCCGCCTAAGGCGAAAACAAACCCGAAAGACATCAACGCGGAAGATTTCTTGCCGTCTGGTGTTACGCCTCAGAAAGCACTCCAGATGCTCAAGGACATGATCCAAAAACGCTCGGGCAGATGGCTCGTGACACCTGTCCTGGAAGAGGATGGCTGCTTAGTAACCAGTGACAAAGCCTTCGACATGATTGCCGGTGAAAACATCGGCATCAGCAAACACATCCTCTGCGGGATGCTGAGCCGGGCACAGAGACGGCCTTTGCTCAAGAAACGTCAGGGAAAACTGTATTTAGAGGTAAATGAAACATGACAATGAGTTATGACCCGCTCGCCTACGAGATGCCGTGGCGGCCCAACTATGAAAAAAATGCTGTAGCAGGCTGGCTTGCCGCCTCCGGCGCGGCTTTGGCCGTAGAGCAAGTCAGCACGATGCCTCCGGAGCCCTTCTATTGGATGACGGGGATCTGTGGCGTGATGGCGATGGCTCGTTTGCCAAAGGCTATCAAACTTCACCTGCTCCAAAAGCATTTGAAGGGGCGTGATCTGGAGTTTATTTCTATTGCGGAGCTCCAAAAGTACATCAAGGACACGCCGGACGATATGTGGCTTGGTAGTGGGTTCCTGTGGGAAAACCGCCATGCCCAGCGCGTGTTTGAGATCCTGAAACGCGACTGGACTTCCATCGTAGGGAGAGAGTCCACGGTCAAAAAGGTTGTCCGGAAGATACAGGGTAAGAAAAAGGAGCTGCCAATCGGCCAGCCCTGGATTCACGGGGTAGAACCCAAAGAAGAGAAGCTGATGCAGCCACTCAAGCACACTGAGGGGCATTCGCTGATCGTTGGGACCACCGGCTCGGGCAAGACCCGTATGTTCGACATCCTGATTTCACAGGCCATTCTGCGTGGGGAAGCCGTGATCATCATAGACCCGAAAGGGGATAAGGAGATGCGGGACAATGCACGACGTGCCTGTGAAGCTATGGGGCAGCCGGAAAGATTCGTCTCATTTCATCCAGCATTCCCGGAAGAGTCGGTGCGTATCGACCCTCTGCGTAACTTCACCCGCGTGACTGAAATTGCAAGTCGTTTGGCAGCGTTGATCCCGTCCGAAGCAGGGGCCGACCCGTTCAAATCATTTGGATGGCAGGCACTGAACAACATCGCTCAGGGCTTGGTCATCACTCATGATCGTCCCAACCTGACAAAGCTCCGCCGATTCCTTGAAGGTGGCGCTGCTGGCTTGGTCATCAAGGCCGTTCAGGCTTACTCAGAGCGAGTTATGCCCGACTGGGAGGCAGAAGCAGCGGCTTATTTGGAGAAAGTCAAAAACGGTTCGCGTGAGAAGATCGCTTTCGCGTTGATGAAGTTCTACTACGACATCATCCAACCTGAGCACCCAAACTCTGATCTGGAAGGCTTGCTGTCGATGTTCCAGCACGACCAAACCCACTTCTCCAAGATGGTGGCGAACCTCCTGCCGATCATGAATATGCTGACGTCCGGGGAGCTAGGCCCTCTGCTGTCTCCAGACTCATCTGATCTGAGCGACGAACGCCAGATCACTGATTCCGCAAAAATCATCAACAACGCTCAAGTTGCTTATCTGGGGCTCGACTCCCTGACCGACAACATGGTTGGTAGTGCTATGGGGTCCATCTTCCTGTCAGACCTGACAGCGGTTGCCGGTGACAGATACAACTACGGCGTCAACAACAGACCCGTAAATATCTTTGTTGATGAGGCTGCTGAGGTGATCAACGACCCGTTCATCCAGCTCCTGAACAAAGGTCGCGGTGCGAAACTTCGTCTTTTCGTTGCAACTCAGACTTTTGCTGACTTCGCAGCTCGACTGGGTAGCAAAGACAAAGCGCTCCAAGTGTTGGGGAACATCAACAACACGTTTGCTCTGCGTATCGTCGATGGTGAAACACAGGAGTATATCGCAGATAACTTGCCGAAGACCCGGCTCAAGTACGTCATGCGGACTCAAGGCCAGAACTCGGATGGCAAGGAGCCCATTATGCACGGAGGCAACCAAGGCGAGCGTTTGATGGAGGAGGAAGCTGATCTGTTCCCAGCCCAGTTATTGGGAATGCTTCCGAACCTGGAATACATAGCCAAAATTTCAGGCGGAACAATCGTAAAAGGCCGTCTGCCCATATTGACCCAGTAAGAGCAGAGCTATGTGTGACAAGAAGTATAGAAATTACGAGGTAGCCATCATGGTCGATGTGAACCCTTTCGACAGGGTTATGAATGAATTGAAAAGTCGTGGCCGCAAGAACGCTCACATCCTGAGCATCCTCCAATTCGACTGGCCTGCATCGGAGGCCATCATCGAGAAGCTGAGCTGCTACATCACAGACGGGATTAAGGCTAATCAGGAGCCTGTGATTTACCCGATCATTGAAGAAGCTCTGCATCGCTACAGCCAGCTCGTGTTTCATGAGCAGAGAGAGAAATATGAAGACCCGGCCAGAATTGGGGCATTTCTGGAAACCCTGATCACCGAAACCTGCCGGGCGTTGGAAGTGCAAATTGTCGATAGTGGCGGTGATTCATGGTCTGTCGATTCAGGAGAGTCGTTCTCACTGTGGCTTTCTTCCCATCCAGGAGAACTATCCATTAACCCGCAGCCCCATGAGGATGAGACCTCTTTGCGTGGCTTGCTGTATGAGCTCATCACCTGTGAGAGCGTGAAAACTGTTTTAAGGAGAACCGACTATGAAGAAGCCGTGGTTGCTGGTCGCATGGCTGCTGGTTATTGAGTTGCTGGCAATATTGCTGCTGATCCCTGGCGACTGGACAGACAGAGCCATCAAAAGGGAATCCGAGCTGGTGGAACAGAGTCTTGGTGTCGAAGCAAGAGACTGGATACAGAACAAAGCATCTACCTGGTTCAGGTCGAGCGTTATTGATTCAGGATTCTATGAGGGGATGTACCAAACGCTGATCCCATCAGAAGAGGAGCGCCAGAAGTCCAAGGGGATGCAGGACATGGGCAAGGGCTGGTTTGTGTGGGTCAAAGGCCGCATGGAAGCCTTTGTCAACGTCATTTACCAGTTCTACACAAGGTTGGCACTGTTAGCCGCGTGGGCTCCCTATATGCTGATCCTGTTCGTACCTGCGGTATATGACGGGATGATGACATGGCGAATTAAGCGGACCAACTTCGATTATGCGAGTCCGGTTCTCCATCGTTACAGCGTTCGCGGAACGATGTACCTGATGGCCGGATTGTTCATCGCGTTCTTCATCCCCATAGCGCTCGATCCGGTTGTCATCCCGATGACAATGATGACGTGCTGTGTCCTGGTTGGCCTGACGTTCGGCAACCTCCAGAAACGGGTATAGGGAGGGAGGATGAGCTACTCCGTTATAAATCAAGATGGGGTGCATCTGTGCGACATCCCATTGAACGTCTACCAGGTGATACGTCGCCAATCCTTGTCTGCGTTGTGGCTTTACTGGGCGCAGAGCTTGAATTTGGTGAAGGTGCTCATTGCTTGCGTCGGAAAGATGATCTTTGTGATGCCGGTAATGTGGTTCTGGGTGCTGGTGGTGTGCCGCTTGGTTGAACCAGAACGTATCTCAGACGTGTCAGGACTTATCTCTCCGGACGTGATCGGGTGGGCCGCTGGTGCGGCCATCACCCTCATTATCTTTTCCGTATTTACACGCCCAGCGTTGTACGGATACCACAACTTTTTCAAGCAGCATATTTGCTCAAGAGTAAAGCAAGTAACGCCGGAACTCAGAACAGTCACTGGGCCACTGTTCTTTTACCGAAACGAAATTGGAACGATATAGAGAGGAACCATGAAAGTAACTAATAGACTCCAACTGCTGGCACTGGGGCTGTGTATAGCCGGTACTGCCATCGCGGCTCCTGATGTGCTCAATGACGACGCAAAGCTCAAGAACCTTGAGAAGGTGTGTCCCGACTGTCAGATGGTGGCAAAAGATGTACTCAATCTGCGGGTTGAAAACTGCCAGCTCAAAGACACTTCCAGTGCAATGATGATTGGCACCATGCAAAATGACCCTATGTTTTCGTTTATGCTGGCTGTACACACAGCGGCAGGCTCGGAGGCATACAAAACGGTAGTTGGTGCCGCTGGCAACCATGTTGACTGTGAAAACCCGTTGAACTGGATCAAGCTGACCCAGCAAGCGATTAAAGGTGGCAAAGTCTAATGCGTAAGAGAGATTTCTTTTTTGGAGAGGTGTATGAGGGGAGTGGAGGAGCCACTCTACGACTGAGTGATATGGAACCATTGGCAAGAAAAGTGTCGGCAGAGTTCTTCACTGCACAACTGAACCGTATACTGAAAGAGCATGACGGTCAGTTGACGCTCAGCGATGGAACGTCGTACCCCAGCTTTTGGAGCTTCATCGACAAGGTTGATCCAGAGCAGGTTGGTTTCGTGGAGATCTACGCTCGGCAGGATGTTAACGATAATGTTGAAGCGACACTGGCGTGTGACATCGTTTTGGTAAATGGTGTGATCACCGTTAAACCTCACTGGTGTGCTTACAAAGACATCAGGGCTGACGAAGTGATTTCCACCTTACTGGTGCCTTTGCATTTGAAGGCTCTCCAGGGTAAGGCTTACATTCGCTGGGATGATGGTGAAACCGAACCTCTGTTACAAAACGACGACTATCAGGCTGAACTTGAAAATGTGTTTAGTGTTTCCAAGTACCCATCAGCCATGAGCTGGGGCGATACAGCAGACCAGAAGGTTAAGCAGTACAAGATGGACCTTGAGTGCGCCACAGATGTTGGTCGTCGAGGTGTCTCATCAGAGCAAGCATGGGATGCTTATCGAGAACTCCGTTACAATAGAACAGTGTGAAACAAGCGGCCATCGGCCGCTTTGAACTTTCACATGTGAAAGTTTTTCGCCTCCCGCTCTTATCATCTCCTCGAATAAACCTCCATAAAGTGCCCAAAATGGGCCGTAACAGCACTGTTCCTAGATTGATCAATTAAGAGACGATTACTCCGTGATGACGACAAGTTATTTGGAGGGTCTATGTCCGCACAAGCTCACGTCAGAGAAAGCGAAAGCTCATCTGGTTCATTCATCTCCTGGCAGTTCCTTGTCTGGCAGGTGATGTTCGTTATAGGTGTTGTTGCAGGGATGAACCTGGAACACGCATTCAATTTTCTAGGTTAATGGGAGGAAGTGTGAACCTTAATAAACAATTTTTCTGGTTTTTGATGAACGCGGTGCTGATGTGCATCTTCATCGTTCCAGTGGCCGTCGCGTTTTGGCTGTCTGCTTTTGCGGCAGGTTTTGACTGGAGTCAGTGGGTTAAGTTGGCTGCTGATACGGCCAACAGAGCTGCAAGTGACCCGGCCAAGGCTCTGGGCACGGTTCAGACCTACTGGGGCATTCTCAGCTTCTTCCTGCTGGCGGCGTACAGTCTGATGTTCAAGTTTAAAGCCAATGCTAACAAGGAAGTGAAAACTCTGGAGGTGGCCCGACCAGCCAATGAAGTTAGCGTTGCGGCTTCGGAAAAACATTCGGAAGCGGTTCCTCAAAATCAATAACCGATCCAGTAAACGCAAAAAAGGCGGCTTAGGCCGCCTTTTTTTATTTGTCGCTGGAAGTGCCCGAAAAGGGCGCGAAGCCGTGGCAGAAAATCAGTGACCCTGAATGAGAATACAGGCCACTAGGAAAAGAAGAGGGTTGCTATGAAGCCTGTAAAGATACCGCGCCGGGTCGATGAGCCCCCGCATCTGCTGTTGTGGAGCGCAGATGAGTTGGCCCCGATGCTTTTGGGGCTAACGATAGGGGTCATCATCGGTAAGGCTCTGATCTGCTTTCTGGGGGGGTTACTTGTAACCAACCTTTATCGCCGATTCAGGGATAACCATCCGGATGGATACCTGCTCCACATGATCTACTGGGCCGGGTTCATCATGACCAAGGCCAAATCTCTCAAGAACCCGTTTGTCCGGAGGTATTTGCCTTGAACCTGAAAAAGTATCTCAAGACCTGGGAAGGGACCCAAACAGAAAATAAGTGGGGGCGAATCTTCCAGGGTGGTCTTATTGCTATCGTTTTCCTGCTGGTGGTCCAAGTATTCAGCAAGGAAACCATCGTCACTATCCAGCCTTTCACGCTCACGGAAGAAGCCTGGGTGACGAAAAGTAACGCCTCTCAGTCCTATAAAGAGGCTTGGGGTTTCGCTTTTGCTCAGCTCCTTGGCAATGTGACGCCAGGAACCGTTGACTTTGTGAAAGAACGGATCACCCCGCTTCTCTCCCCGAGCATCTATCAGGACGTGATTGATGCCATCGAAATTCAAGCTCAACAGATCAAGAACGACCGCGTAACCATGCGGTTTGAGCCGCGTTTTGTTGAGTACGAGCCCAAGAGCGACAAGGTGTTTGTCTACGGATATTCCTACGTCAAAGGGGCTTCTTCTAACGAAGAGCGTAGCGAACGCTCCTACGAGTTCGCCATCAAGATTTCAAACTACGCGCCCGTGCTGGACTACATCGACACCTATGTAGGAAAGCCACGCACCAAAACTGTTTTGGAGCAACTCCAGCGCAAAGAAGAAAACCGGAGAAAGCATGAAGAACAACGCTAAACTTTCGCTCCTGGCGCTGTCCTTGGCGCTTGGAACTTCAATGGCCTATGCCTCGGATGACATTCCTGTTGTCCCGGCCAGTGTTATGAAAAAGGATGTTCCTGCCCCTGTGACGTCAGGACAAAGCTCCCATGAGGTTGTGGGCAGCATGAATGAAAACCCCTTACTGACGATGAAGCCGGGGGTTAACCAGATCATCCCGATAGCCGTTGGTCATCCGAACCGAATCGTCACGCCTTTCAGCAATCCTGAGATCGTTTCAACATCTCTGACCGGGGCGACGGATAACGGCCAGTGTGGTGAGGTCTGCATCAAAGAGAATGTGGTCTATGTCGCCACGGATAAGCAGTATCCGGTGACTATGTTCATTACTGAAAAAGGCTCGGAAGCCCAAGCTCTCAGCCTGACGATGGTTCCCCGTCGTATTCCGCCCAGAGAAGTCTTTCTCAAGCTCGATGGTGGTGTAGGTATCACTGGTGCTTTTGCCAATACCAAGGCTGAGACCTGGGAACAGAGCCAGCCTTATGTCGAAACCATCCGGTCGGTATTCCGCAAGATTGCTCTTGGTGAAGTCCCTCAAGGTTACACGTTGAACCGCATCCCTGCTGGTGCTGCGGTGCCGAGCTGCGCTCATCCTGGGGTAAAGGTGGATTTCAGCAAGGGGCAATACATGATGGGCCACCACCTTAACGTGTTCATCGGTGTCGCCCTGAACGTCTCTGATCAGCCTATTGAGTTCAAAGAGGCGTTGTGTGGGAGCTGGGATGTGGCTGCGGTGACTACGTGGCCGCTTAACGTGCTTGAGCCCGGCCAGAAGACGGAGATCTATGTGGCGAAGAAGCAGAAGCGTGGTCTCGCACCAACGTCTAAGCGTCCATCGCTGCTGGGAGGTGCCCAATGATTAAGCGATTTTGGACACAGTTAGACCCCAACAAGAAGCGTTGGGTGTCTATCGCTGGCGGCGTCTTCGTTCTTTTTGCGGTCGTGACAATGTTCTCTGGTGAACCCAAGAAAGAAGAGAAGCGCGGTCGCCAAGAAACCATCAAGCACGTTCTCACAGACAAAAACACCCGTGAGATCGGGATAGATTCGTTGTCTGCCGATGTGAAGATGGTGTCTCGTGAAAACTCCGACCTGAAAAAGGAGCTGGAACGAGTCAAGAAAGAGCTGGAGGAAACCAAAACCACTGCCGGGAAATCCAGTGATGTTGGCCGTGAGATGACCCGCCTTCGTCAAGATTTGGACCGCCTGACCCAGAAGAACATGGAATTGGCTAAGAAAGTCGAAACCGGCGCTGCTGGTGGAAAAACATCCTCTTCATCAGAGGATGCCAGAGCCGATGTTAATGGTGCATCTGGTGGTGATGGTCAGTTCATGGAGAAAAAGCTCGACTACAAAGATCCTGCATCCTTTTTTCGGGACGCACCGCTTCCTGACTCGAAGGGTGGGGCTCCTGCAACTGGCAAGGGAGACGGTCGTGATGCAACTAAACCAGGCATCCAAATAGTGAGCTACTCGCAGAAAGCGCCAGAAGTTGAAGAGAAGGACAACAAGGATGATGAGTCTATCTACCTACCTTCTGGCTCCATCCTGACAGGGGTGCTCATCAACGGTATGGACGCACCAACATCTCAAGGTGCTCGTCGAGATCCGTTCCCTTCGACCCTCAGGATTCAGAAAGAGGCTATTTTGCCTAACCGCTTCCGTGCGGATGTTCGTGAGTGCTTCCTGATTGTTTCAGGCTATGGAGATCTCAGTTCAGAGCGAGCGTACCTGCGTGGCGAGACCTTCTCGTGCGTTCGGGATGATGGGGGTGTCATAGAAGCGAAGCTGGATTCCTATGCAGTGGGTGAAGACGGTAAGGCCGGTGTCCGTGGTCGCGTCGTATCGAAGCAGGGGCAAATCATCGCCAAGAGCTTGATGGCAGGCTTCCTTGGTGGCGTTTCCGAAGCCTTTGACGTCAATCCTGTGCCGGTCGTTAGCACTAACCCTGGCTCAAATACCCAGTACCAGTCTGTGTTCTCCGACCAGATGTTGCAGGGAGCAGCAGTGAAGGGGGCCAGTAAGGCGCTAGATCGCATCGCTCAGTTCTATATCGACATGGCCGAAGGCATCTTCCCTGTTATCGAGGTCGATGCTGGCCGTCAGGTAGACATCATCGTGACCAAAGGAACCAAGCTACAAATTCGTTCCACCGGGGGAACCAAGAAATGAAAAATTTGAACATTTTGACCAGAAAGGGCAGTTCCAGAGGCGAGGCTCAAAAGGAACAGGCAGTAAGATCCGCAAAGATGTTGGGGGTGGGTGCAGCGCTACTTATTTTGTCGGGCTGTTCGACGTTCAACATCGGCAAGGATGAGTATAGCTGTCCGGGAATGCCGAATGGTGTTCAGTGTATGTCAGCGCGAGACGTTTACGCCGCAACCAATGACGGAAATGTCCCGCGTCCAATGAAACCAGAGGAAGTCGAGGCCAAAGCGGAAGCGGATGGCGAAGGTTCCTCAAACGTTTCAGCGAACTCATCTAGCTCCGGAGACCCGGTGATTGACAACTATGTCGCACCGCGTCTTCCGGATCGCCCGATTCCAATTCGTACACCAGCACAGGTTATGCGGATTTGGGTAGCTCCCTGGGAGGACACCAATGGTGATCTCATCGTGACAGGGTATGTCTATACCGAAATCGAACCGCGCAGGTGGGTGATTGGGGATGGCACACCGCAAAGTGAGCCAGTTTTGAGACCGCTGCAAACGGTACAACACGAACCGAAGTCTGAAACAACCAAATAGGAGATGTTCTTGATGAACGCAAATCAGTTGGCGAATGCCTCAAGTAAAAACAACGCACTCTTCCTCTTCCTGGGGTTGATGGTGGTAGCCTTCCTGCTCGTGCCGGATCAGGCCCACGCTGGTACTGGTGGTACAGCGTTTGACGACGTATGGGTAACTCTCAAGGATTGGACCCAAGGTACTTTGGGTCGAATCGTTGCGGGTGCGATGATCCTGGTCGGTGTTGTTGGTGGTATCGCTCGCCAGAGCCTCATGGCTTTCGCTATGGGTATCGGTGGCGGTATGGGCCTGTACAACTCCCCGACCGTAGTGGAATCCATCATGTCTGCTACTCTGGAACATGCAGAGAAGGTCATCCCGGCTGTTGTGCAACTCAGCAATGGCCTGGGGGTGTAAAAGACACCTTGCCGTTAATCAACGGGTGATAGGGGCAGCCTAAAAGCTGCCCTTATTTTTTGGCAAAAAGTCCAGTCATAACAAATTCCAACTATTTCCTTATTTGCTCAAAAAGGGCACTTCCACAGCCCATGTTTATGCACTCCCTCCCGTAACCTCCAGCATTGGGTTCTTGTAACTCAAAACGAATGGAGAATGCGATGATCAATTTCAAGCCTAAAATTCCGGCGATGCTTGGGGCTCTGGCGGTTCTTACCGCTGGTGCTGCTCATGCAGAGCTGCTGGAATACACCTTTAAGGCTCCAGATGGTACGCAACGGTCTCTGACTCCGAATGCCAACTATGCCAACCCAACGGGCAATATCTCGTTTGCCTTGAGTGCCGGTATCGACCGAAAGGTAAAGATTTCGGTGCTTCGGTCGGATGGAACAGTGGTTTCGACAGCGACCAGCCACCTTCTTGGGGCTACTGATCGCATCACAGTGGGTGGAAAATCCTACTATGGTGCGGAACTTCAACTACCAGCTCCAGTTGGTGGGGCATACACTATCAGGGCGGAAATTCTTGCCTCTGATGGTTCTACAGTACAGACGGATGAATACCCTCTTACTGTCGATGTGACGCCGCCAACCTACTCTTCGCTTGCCCCGGTTTATAGTAACTATGGGCAGGTTACTAGCGGTGATGTTTGGAAACTGGGTCTAGGTGGCTCTGAGGATAATGCCTTTTTGCTGTCAGGAATCTCTGATGAGTCACCCATCAAAGGCGTCAAAGCAAAGCTGTATCGTCAAGACGGTTCACTCTACAAAGATGTATCCGTGAACTACGATGACGCTAACGGACAAGCTAGACAGTCTTTCCAATCTGGCTTTTTCCCAGCCTCTGACTTGGATGAAGTGTTTACACTTCAGTTTGAGATAAGCGATAGCGCTGGAAATAGCTATCTTTCACCTCGTCAAAAAGTGATGTTTGATAGCATAACCAATGCTCCGTCTGCACCTTTTGGTGTTTATGACCCTTCAAGTACAAACAACTTAGGCCCTGGATTAACCGGATTTGTTGCTTACACTGAGGGCATGACAGTTAAAACTAACCCAATCAAGTTAGCTTGGCGTGTTCCGCGTGATAACTGGCATGAGTATAGAGAAGGTGGGATAAATATGACCAATGCCTTGGGAGAGATGTCCAAGGTAGGAGAAGATGCCAGCTATGTTTATCTCGTCACAACCGCACCTTATGGCAATACCGACGGCAATTATTGGCGTTGGGTGAACTTCGGCCAGTGGGGGGGAGGCGGTATTGCTTATAACCTCACACTCTCTCCATCAGCGCCTAAAAGTCCCAGACTTTTGGGTGTGGACTACAATTACAGTGATATAGGATGGTCTAGTTTTTACCGCTACTGGGTGAACAATTCTGTTCTTCCTGTCACTGTTAGTAGTATCCGTGTCAAAGTTGAACCAAGGCCTTACGTTCAAACTGCCGTTCACAGGGGAAGCTGTGAAATTCCTGTTGGTCAAGATAGCTGCGTGATTGCAAATAGCTTCACAATGGCTAAAGGCACAACAGGGTACGTCCACGATAATGCGACAGTTTTCAATCCGGATAAATCTCTTCGCTCGAATCCTCTTTGGGCAGAGGTTAACTGGAACGATCAGCACTACCCTCAGCTAAGTCAGCAGTTCGATCAAAATAGCAAGGTATTTACCTTATTCGTTAACCAGCCAGGACGAGGCGCTTACTTTGATAGGCTGCGTCTGCGAAGTGCATGGATTGAAGATAGCAAAGGCAACAAGCTGTCTCCAACTGGTGGGTTAATAGCCAACAACTGGGAGAACTACACTTACCAGTGGGATCTTAAAACTCTCCCTGAGGGGCAATACAGTCTTGTTGCCGCAGCAGAGGAGATGCACGGGCCTTTAACGCGACAACCAATGTTCCAGATAACGTCTGATAGAACGCCACCAACCATGACACTCAGTGTGGCAGATGGAGCAGCTATCCAGACTCTAGATGATGTTGTTATTACCTTGGCTGATGCTATCGACCCTTCACCTAAATTGACCTCTATTGCCCTTGTAGGGGGGCCTGCCAATGACAAGGTGCAGTTGTCTTGGCGTGAGGAGTCGAAAGGTCGATTCCGCCTTGAGTACCCGGTAATGTTCCCTTCTTTGAAGGAAGGGGAATCTTACACGCTGACTGTTTCCGGTGAGGATGCACAAGGCAATGCGGTTCAAAAGGCTGTTGGCTTCGAGTACAAACCTCGTCAGGTAATGCTGGCGGATGGGATGGATGGCAAGGTCATGGTCCCCGCTGTCACTCATGAATTTGTTCATGCAGATGGCAAACGGATCATCGAAACCAAGCCGCTGACGCTCAGTGATGGTGCTGTCGTGACAGGTTCATACGACGTGTTTGCGACCCTACGTTCTGATGCGAAAGTACCGCTGGTGGTTAATGGGGTGCGTATCGAGCCAGGCCAGACAATGGGGATCATGAGCCAACATGATTTCGGTGCGTCAGGTGGTCGTTTGAGCATTCCGGTTAAACCTGCTGTTCCTGATGTGGTCGGCTCTTCCAGCCTTCTTGTCATGACCTCCGCGCCGAACTCACCCATCTTGGTTGTGGACATCAATACCTGGAAAGGGACGGCTAAGCTCTCTGCTGAATCATGGACAATTCGCCAGGTCATTGACCCAGTGAAAATCTATGCCCTGCCAGAGTCGGGTGTGCCTTGCCGGTTCACCACGAAAGAGGATGTGGCTATGGCCGCAGACCCAATTCGTGACCCGGTGTGTTTGCTCCAGTGGGACAGAACTCCAGATGAGGCTGAACAAACTACGCAGGACAACAACGGGATGAAAGTTGCTGGGCTGGTGGGGCAGGCTGTGAGCATTGGTGAACAACCTGTCGAATACAGCCTGTACCTGTTCAGTGGTGACGGTTCCAAGGTAAAAGTTGGGTCTGGCTCTCAGAACCTGACGGTAACTACTGCCTATGGCTCTGTTGGCTACACCCCGATTGATGACATTGCTCAGGTGAATCGCGTCATTGAAGATTTTGATGTGAACTTCAAGCAGAGCAAGGGGCCAGACTGTTCTATAACCCTCAGCGCAGACCGTGCGAAAAAAGAGGCCGCGAACAAGGCTGTTGGTAGTGCAAGCCGTGCCTGTCTGTTCGAGTGGCAGCAGATCCCCGATGGATTGGTCCAAGACCCGTTATCGGAATCACCTTCGCTCTCTGGTTCATTGGCCTCCAACGGCGTTCATCCACTGGGGTGGCGGGTAAGTATTTTCACCCGTAACGGCACTAGGGTGACGTTGAACGACGAGACTTTCAATGTCGAAGCGGTTGACCCACCAGCTCCGACCGTTGAACTAGCCTCCGACTACAACTTCAAAGACAACATCTACTTGGTGCCGATGACAGGTAACTACCTGGGTGATGCCATTATCAACTCTGAACGAGCTGATCTGGATATTGCCATATCGCGCAACTCGGATGTTCTTGAGTCTGAGACCTTCACTCCGGGATGGGGTGCCACCAATAAGGTGTATCGCCGCATCAATACCGATGAGCGAGCGTTGTGGGAGGAGACCACCTACAAGGTGAACGCGGCCTACAACAAGGTGCCTGATGTGAAGACTGAGGTTGTCTACCGGGCTATCTCTGCACCTTCTGACAGTATCCGTCCTATCGTTGAAGTTAAAGGTGATACCGCGATTGACACCCAGGCATTGCCGGTTAGGGTTCTCATCCGTGATCAGTACAAACCTGATGGTGACTATGACGCTAACACGATGGGGGTGTGGAAAGTACGCCTGATCCAGCAAAAGGCCTACAACGAGACGGTTGCGCTCACTGATTATGCGGAAGCATCGAACGGTGAAGCTCAGTTCTCAGTAGACCTGTCTGGTGTGGATACTTCCTCCGTCCGTATCGCTGCTGAGGCTGTTCTGGAAAGCCCTGTTGAGGGTTACAACCGCACAGAGTTGTCTATCAGACCTGCCTTCTTGACAGTGCTTCGCGGTGGTGCCATCGGTGCTGGCGTGGAGGCTCGCAAGTTGTCTGGTGAAGCTCCGTTCACTGCTGTGTTCAAGCTATCTTTGGACGACCGTCAGGATCTCCGGGCTACCGGCCAGGTTGTGTGGGAAACCAGTAAGGACGACGGTAAAACCTGGGAGCAGTTCATCCCAGAAGATCGATACAAGTATCAGCTTGTGAAGACCTTCGACAAGGGGGAGTACCAGGTTCGGGCCAAGGTGGTGAACGTCAACTCAGGTGCGGAAAAGTACACCGAAGCGGTCAGTGTTGTCGCTTACGACAAACCTGATATTGCTGTTATCGGCCCGACCACGTTGTTTGTCGGAAGTGAAGGCAAGTACACAGCGAACCTGACGTTGAACGATGAGCCAATCTCCGGTGGCAATGCCATTGTTGAGTGGTCTACTGACGGTGGCAAAACCTACGCGCAGACAGGGGATAGCATCACGCTTTCGAGCGATGAAGAAACCCGATACCGCCTGTGGGCTCGTGTGCGCTCTGCCACGGCACCGGCTGATGACGGCTATGCCTATGAAGTTGCGAAAACGGCGGTTGACTTCCGAGCAGTGAAGGCACCTCGTCCTTACGTGACAGGGCCGCGAGTTATTGAGACCGGTAAGAAGTATGTGTTCAAAGCCGAAACCAGCCTGCCTTACCGTGGGATGGACGTGAAGCTGAACGGGTTCTTCACGCTGCCTGATGGCTCGATTGTGCAGGGTGATACTGCTGAGTACGAACCCTCTGACACTGACCTCAATCAGGCTACTGTAGAAACGAAGTACACCACCTGGATCGAAGGATACCGAGATCAGGGTGCAGAGGCTTCGCATAGCCTACGCTCCCGCGTTTGGCAGTATGTATGGCCGAGCTTCGGAATGCAGGTTAGGAAGAACGCAGACGTGGCTCCTGCGACGATCACCGCGTCAGTGCGGCCAATTGCCTTCAACGGCAAGCTGGAAGAGCCGACCTACGAGTGGGAGTTGCCGGAAGGCGCTGTGATTCAGGATCAGCGGCAGGATATTGTCCGGTCCTTTGTGATCAATGAGCCGGGTGATTACAACATCAAGGTCACTGTCCGTGATGCTCGCGGCCATGAGACCGTGATCGAGCAACCGCTCAAGATCGGCCAGGCAGCGCCCTATGCCATTGACCTGCAATACTCTGGCTCGAACAAATACGAGCGTGAGCCTCTGGATGTGCTGTTGCGACCGTACATTTCTGGCGGCCACCCACGCGACCGTATTTCGACTCGTGTTTATTCGGTAGATGGTACACCGTTGGAAAGCAGTGGTTACTACGGCAGAGCAACTCTGGGCGCTGGTGAGCACAGCATCAAGCTGAAAATAACCTCAGAAATGGGGCATGAAGCTGAGGGCGAGGTGAACATCAATGTTGCAGAGAACAAGTTGCCTGCATGTAGCCTGAGCTCACGAGAGACCGTTGGGTCGTGGATCGTCTATGCGAACTGCGAAGATACCGATGGCCGCATGAAGTCCTACGAATGGACCATTGCCGGTGAGTTGCAGAGCATCAGCTCTGATCGAGTGACTATCAGCAAGGGCACCTATGAAACGATGCCGACCATCTCTCTGGTTGGGGTCGATGACTCTGGGGGCAAATCCGAAGCTGTTACCATGAACTAAGGTTCATTCCTCTCAAAGCCCGGTTCAGACCGGGCTTTTTTTTGTATCGCGCTGGAATTGTCCAAATTGGGCTATTACAGAGGCGAGTCTATTTCCATCCCCCGGATACACTGCCCAGCATCCAGTAATCCAATCTTAGGGGATAGACATGCGGACAAAATTACTTGGGGCGCTGATGGTGTTCGGGATTATTACCGGCACGGCTCATGCGTCATCGAAATTGGAAATCACCGATCCCAGAGCGGCGAAGATAGAGGACATTGTAGAGCTACCCATCAAAGGGGTTCGAGCCGTCCAAAGTGATGGGCAGATCATGTTCCTCTCTGAAAACGGACGATTTGTTATTTCAGGACAAATCTACGACCTGTGGAGCAAGAAGCCCCTCAACACGATGTCCCAAATGAGGGATGTAGCGGAGCGTATCCACTTCAAGAGCATGGGCATGGATGTGGACACGCTGAACACTGTGTCGATGGGGCGTGGTGACAAAGAGGTGGTGGTCTTTGTTGATCCTAGGTGCGCGGTTTGCCATCAGCTCATGGGTGATGCCAAATCGCTGGTGGATGATTACACCTTTAAATTTATCGTGATTCCAGCTCTGGGTGCTGAGTCCAACCGCCTGGCAAAAAACTTGTACTGCGCGAAAGACAAAACCCACGCGCTTGATGCGCTGATGAACAACACCCTGGGTTCCCTTCCTTCAAAAGAAACCTGCGACCCCGGCCAATACGACCAAACGCTGCTGACAGCTCATTTCATTGGGATTGAGGGCGTTCCGTTCGTTGTTGCTCCGGATGGTCGTGTCAGCAAAGGACGTCCGAAGAACCTGAAATCATGGTTGGAGAGTGCTGAATGATCGTAACCATCAAAAAGAAACTCGAAGAAACGTTGATCCCGGAGCACTTGCGAGCTGCCGGGATTATTCCTGTCCTGGCCTATGACGAAGACGATCATGTCTTCCTTATGGATGATCACAGTGCAGGCTTTGGTTTCATGTGTGAGCCCCTGTGTGGTGCCGATGAAAAAGTTCAGGAGCGAATGAACGGTTTCCTGAATCAGGAGTTCCCGTCGAAGACTACGCTCCAGTTTGTCCTGTTCCGCTCCCCGGACATCAATCAGGAGATGTACCGGATGATGGGTTTGCGTGATGGCTTCCGTCACGAGCTGCTGACATCTGTTATCAAGGAACGGATTAACTTCCTCCAGCACCACACGACAGATCGCATATTTGCCAAGACCAACAAAGGTATCTACGACAATGGCTTGATCCAAGACCTCAAGCTGTTCGTTACGTGCAAAGTCCCCATCAAGAACAATAACCCGACTGAAAGCGAACTCCAGCAGCTCGCACAGCTTCGCACGAAGGTCGAATCATCGCTTCAAACCGTTGGTCTGCGTCCTCGCACAATGACGGCGGTGAACTACATCCGGATCATGAGCACCATCCTGAATTGGGGGCCAGATGCTTCATGGCGACATGACTCTGTGGATTGGGAGATGGATAAGCCCATCTGCGAGCAAATCTTCGATTACGGCACCGACGTGGAAGTCAGCAAGAATGGCATCAGGCTGGGTGACTACCACGCGAAAGTCATGTCAGCGAAAAAGCTGCCTGACGTTTTCTACTTTGGTGATGCGTTGACCTATGCCGGGGATCTCAGCGGCGGCAATTCCAGCATCAAAGAAAACTACATGGTCGTGACCAATGTTTTTTTCCCTGAGGCAGAAAGCACGAAAAACACTCTGGAGCGCAAACGCCAGTTCACTGTAAACCAAGCCTACGGGCCGATGCTCAAATTCGTGCCGGTGCTGGCGGACAAGAAGGAGAGCTTCGACACTCTCTATGAGTCCATGAAAGAGGGGGCTAAGCCAGTCAAGATCACCTACTCGGTGGTTTTATTTGCTCCAACCAAAGAACGTGTTGAAGCGGCGGCGATGGCCGCACGAAACATCTGGCGTGAATCTCGGTTCGAGCTGATGGAGGACAAGTTCGTTGCTCTGCCGATGTTCCTCAACTGCCTGCCATTCTGTACCGACCGGGATGCAGTGCGAGACCTATTCCGCTACAAGACCATGACAACCGAGCAGGCTGCTGTGGTCCTGCCGGTGTTTGGGGAATGGAAGGGGACCGGGACCTATCATGCAGCGCTGATTTCCCGCAACGGCCAGCTCATGAGTCTGTCTCTTCACGACAGTAATACCAACAAGAACCTGGTGATCGCAGCCGAATCCGGCTCGGGTAAATCGTTCCTTACCAACGAACTGATTTTTTCCTACTTGTCCGAGGGGGCTCAGGTCTGGGTTATTGATGCCGGTAAGTCCTACCAGAAGTTGTCGGAAATGCTCAATGGCGACTTCGTTCACTTTGAAGAAGGAACGCACGTCTGCCTCAACCCGTTTGAGCTCATACAGAACTACGAGGACGAAGAAGACGCGATAGTCAGCCTCGTTTGTGCGATGGCTTCGGCTAAGGGCTTGCTGGATGAATGGCAAATCTCTGCGTTGAAACAGGTCCTTTCTCGCCTGTGGGAAGAGAAAGGTAAAGAGATGAAGGTTGACGACATCGCTGAGCGCTGCCTGGAAGAAGAAAATGACCAGCGCCTCAAGGATATTGGTCAGCAGCTCTACGCCTTTACGTCGCAGGGCAGCTACGGGAAATACTTCTCTCGCAAGAACAACGTCAGCTTCCAGAACCAGTTCACTGTACTGGAGCTCGATGAACTGCAAGGGCGTAAGCACTTGCGTCAGGTTGTACTACTCCAGCTTATTTACCAGATCCAGCAAGAAGTATTCCTGGGTGAACGTAACCGCAAGAAAGTCGTCATCGTGGATGAGGCCTGGGACCTGCTCAAAGAGGGCGAGGTCTCGGTCTTCATGGAACATGCCTACCGCAAATTCCGTAAGTACGGTGGCTCCGTTGTCATTGCAACGCAGTCCATCAACGACCTCTATGAGAACGCAGTGGGCCGCGCCATCGCGGAGAACTCGGCCAGCATGTACTTGCTCGGCCAAACCGAAGAAACCGTGGAATCTGTTAAACGTAGCGGTCGTCTGACCCTTTCAGAGGGCGGGTTCCACACCCTCAAAACGGTACACACCATCCAAGGCGTGTACTCAGAAATCTTTATCAAATCGAAGAGCGGTATGGGCGTCGGTCGCTTGATAGTGGGCGACTTCCAGAAGCTACTTTATTCGACCGATCCGGTGGACGTTAACGCCATCGACCAGTTTGTGAAACAAGGCATGAGCATACCTGAGGCAATCAAGGCCGTAATGCGAAGCCGTCGGCAGGCTGCATAACCAGGGAGACAGTAATGGACATTAAATCAATCGCAATCGCCGCCATTCTCGGTGCCGCTGGTGGCTTCGGCGGTAGCTACTACGTGATGAGCGAACAAACGGCAAGCATCCATCAGCGTTTGAATCAAACCCCGCCAGTGGTCGTGGTTGACTTCGCTAAAGTGGCGTCGGCGTATCCCGCTGGTGCCTCTCAGGAGGAAGTTGAAAGGCTGATGGTCAAGACCAATGACGCAATTTTGAAGTTGAAAGACGCAGGTTATTTGGTCCTTGACGCAAGTGCTGTCGTCGGGGCTCCAAGTGACGTGTACCTCCCTGATGAGGTGCTGAAATGAATTTTCCACTCAAGAAGTATTTCGTCAAAAAGGAATCCTGGAAGCGCTTCGGGGTTAAGGCAGGTGTGACACTAGTGGTTCTTTGGGCTGCTGGTGCGGCCTTTGCCAGCCGCTACCGTATTGGCATTGATCCACAACAGGAGAAGTGCCTGCCGGGTTACACCTTCTTCCTCATTGATCTGAACGACCAAACTCTGGAGAGGGGAGCGGTTTACGCCTTCCAAGCCAAGAACATGCAGCCTTTCTACAAGGACGGGACTCGCATGGTCAAAATCCTCACCGGTATGCCGGGGGATAAAGTCGAGATCAACGATAAGTGGAAGATCACCGTCAATGGTGATGTCGTCGGAGAGGGGCTCCAGCTCGCAGGGAAACTACATCTGCCAGAGAGCCACTTTTACGGCAAGACCACGCTGAAAGAGAACAACTACTGGTTTATGGGCAAAAGCCCATTCAGCTTCGACTCACGTTACTGGGGGACTGTGAAAAATGATCAGATCATTGGCCGCGCATATCCCCTGTTCTAAGAGCGTTCTGGTGGCGTTGATGTTCTCTGTGGCTGGCGGGGCATACGCTCAAGAGTCTCCGCTCACAGAGCAGGATAAGGCGCTTATTGAGCAAGGAAAGCAAATTGCCCAAAAGGCCCAGAAGATGGAAATGCCATCTCTGTTGCAAAACCAACACATGGACGAGGCTCAGGCCGAAGCCAAGGCATTTTTCAAGCAGCTCCAAACTACTAACCCAACGCTCAAGGAGATGCACCGGAAACAGGCTGAAAAGGGTATCTACTCTGACCATCGGATACTGGTTTTCGCCTCGTTGTCTCTTGGCGAACAGGGGTTAGATGACGTCCTAACGGCGGTGTCAGGCCAGCCTGATTCTGTAATTGTGTTCCGTGGCATCCCGGAAGGAATGAACTTGGGGCAGGGAGTTAAAGCTATTCAGGCGCTCGCGGCCAAAAAAGACCCAGTGCCGAACATCATCATCAACCCTACGTTGTTCAAAACGTACAACATCACAGCCGTTCCCACGATTGTGATGCTGGAGGATGAGCCGCTGCCTGGCGAACAACCAAACGTCGTCGCCCAGGTCTCCGGGTTGTCCGACCCGGTATGGTTGGCTCGGGAAGTGGATAACGGAGAAAAAGGCGATCTCGGCGTTAAGGGGCCGGTGGAGAAAATCAGTGAGCCAGACCTTATTGATGTTGCCAAGAAACGCCTTGCCAATATCGACTGGGAAGAGAAGAAGAAACAGGCTATAGAGCGCTTCTGGACCAAGCAGAATTTCAATGAGCTGCCAAGAGCGCCAAAATCTCGAACACGAGAAATTGACCCTAGCGTCATGATCACCAGTGACATCAGCACTCCGGATGGCACTGTGTTCGCTCACGCGGGTGACGTGATCAACCCATTGTGCGATCCGAAGGAAGTTTGCAAGCCTGGAACGCGGCCATTTACCCAAGCGGTCGTAGTTTTCGACCCGCTGGACAAAAAGCAAATGGAACTACTCGCCAAGAAGCTGCCTGAAATCAAGCTGGAGCCTGGCGTACAACGGATCACCTATATCGCCACAGAGTTCGACAAAGACAAAGGCTGGGATTCCTACAAGAGTGTCACCGACAACTTTGACGCGCCGGTATATCTGCTGACGCCAGATCTGATTACCCGGTTCGAGCTGGAGCACACACCGAGCGTCATTACTGCCAGAGGCAAGAAGTTTGTTGTCCGCGAACTTGCTGAGGAGGGCGGTGAATGATTTTTGCCCCGGCTTTCCAACCAATTAAAGACGTCGGCACAGGTTCGTTTGTCGCTGCTGAGGTACTGGCTCGTTGGTACGACGAAGGCCGGGTTCTTACACCATCCTCTCTGTCATCTCCTCCTTATTGGGGACTGGTGGATATGGAGATGGCACGGTTCATTCAGGACAACCTTCATTATTGCTTGGATCTGTACCCGGCTCTCTTTCTGAATGTCTCCGAACAAACTTTGCAATCAGACGTCATCTTCAAGGCGTGGTGTAGGGTTGTCCGCGACATTGCTAAAAATCACTCATCACGGCTTGTCATCGAGATTACAGAGGGCATTCAGGACGCCTCTCTCGCATCGAGATGGGAGGCTCTGACCGAAATAGGGGTTGAGCTGGCGCTGGATGACTATGGAGACAAAAACTCTTCTCTGGATCGCCTGAGCCGTTATGACTGGCACTATTGCAAGTTTGACGCGAGAAGACTGCGGTCGCTTGAAGACTACCCGGCCATCCTCCACTGCCGCCGAAAAGGCATACAGCTCATTGCTGAGCAGGTGGAGAGCTTCCCATTGGGGGAGAGCGCCAAATTACTTGGACTGTCATGGCAACAAGGTTTCTATCACGGGAAGCCTGCTGTCATGGAGAAAAATTTGAATTACGTAAAGGCCTTACCATGATGCAAAAAATTCTACGGATCATGGCCGTTAGCGCGGTCTTTTGGGTTGGTTCGGTATCGGCTGACCCTGGGTGCCAGAATGCGGAAGTGATCGGCGGAAAACTGATTACTGACATCTGCTGGAGCTGTATTTTCCCTATCAAAGTAGCAGGGGTTCCTATAAGTGGTGGAGGCGGATCATTCCCGAGTGAAGCCGTAAGCAACCCTCTGTGTATGTGCGAGGATAATCTAGGGGTCCCTCGGCCTGGAGTCACCACTTCTATGTGGGAGCCAGCACGGCTCGTTGAATTTCAGAGAGTGCCTGGCTGCTCATCAGTCTTGAATGGTGTCAGGTTCCCGTTTGATAGGACTAACCAAGGGCATCATGGCATGGGAGACATGGATGGTGGTGATGGTTCTTTTATGCACTATCACTACTATGCGTTTCCTCTGTTGGTGATGCTCGATTTATTTATTAAGCAGACCTGTAATGCTGATGGGTATATGGATCTCGACATCATGTACATGTCGGAGCTCGACCCGACCTGGAACAATGATGAGCTCGCTTTTTTTACCAATCCAGAGGCGGCGGCAGTAGCAAACCCAATTGCGGCGGCTGCGTGTACTGCTGATGCTGTCTCATCAACCGCTGGAAAACCTTTAAAACAGCTTTTCTGGTGTGCTGGTTCATGGGGCACCCTGTATCCATTTAGTGGCAACCAGAATGGTGGAAAAGGTGTTATCCGCGATAGCAGTCTTCTTAGCACAAGGGTTCTGGCTGCTTTGCATCGCCGGGGGTTAGCGTGGAAGACAATGGGTTCTGAGGCTATGTGTAGAGGCGTTATTAGCCCAACACTACCCAAAACGCAGTACAAATTCACGCTATTGCATCCGGTTCCAGAGACAAACTCATCTCACGTAATTGGCGAATCCACTCTTACGTGGGGTCTGGCGCGAACTATACCGGCAATTGGGCAAGACCCTATTTACACCATCTGGCGATGGAATGATTGCTGTAACAATTGAGCAGACCCTAACGAATTTGCACGGGCATTTTAGATTATGCCCCAAAAGGGCCACTACACGTACAGGTGGCCCTTGTCTTCTCAGATAGCATGGGAAGGTTGAAATGGAGAACACAATGCGAAGTCATAATTACTTTATGAAAGCTGTGGCCTCGCTGTTGACAGTAACCATGTCTGCGCTGCCGATACATTCCTACGCTAACGGTAGCCAAGACCAGGACATCACAGCGGTGGGTAAAGAGGCCCAGGCTTTCGGACAAAACCTCTCAAACTCATTCAAGTCGAGCTCGGGGACTGTGCAAGATGGCACAATCTCTATGCCGACGTTGAAAGACGGTCAATTCCAAATGAACGGGGGGAGTCAGATTAATGTCAATGATCTATTCCCCGGAACGAGCGGGACCAACAATAAACCTGATAGTTATTACTTCCCTGATGCCAATAAACCTGATGTGGGCGGTCTGCAAGGCATTTACGACTCTGGCGATGACATGGACAGCGTGGGGAATAATGCAAAAGGGTCGCTGTGGAGTGATGCCAATAGTGCTAATCCATCAATCTCTGGTGCGGCATACAAGGTTCTTCTCGATGCCTCTAATCGATCACGCCCTGATTTCAGTAATGACCCGGTACTAAATCTAAGCAAAAAGACCTATGAGGATATGGACCTCATCGCAGGTGGCTTTGGGGATTGTTCTGCCGAAACAACCATCAATCAGAATACTATCAACGCCCACATTCCAGAGTATGAACGGTGTCAGCGTGTTGTAGATCAAAGCGCGGACTGTGAGGTTGTCCATGACTACGACGCCTCTGTGGTGAAGCACTATGATGGTCCATATAACCTCAAATCTTGTGGAGAAGGCTGTACTGAGTTGTGGATTGGTCGAGTGGGGGACAACTACTGGAGTGGTAACTGCAAGATTTATGAGGAGTACACGCGGGTCCAAGTCAGCAATCCAGATGCCATAGTGTCTGCAACGCTTGAATACGCCAAGTGGGATGACTACATGCAAGTGTGGGTCGGTAAGTCCGGCCAAGAGACTAAAGTGTGGTCTGGCCCAGATGGCAACTTCCCTCCAGAAACAGCCGGTAGATGTGAGCTCTCCACGAGTTGGGAGCGAAACCCTAATGTTGATGTCACTCCCTATTTTAAGAACGTGAAAGATGGTGATGTTGTTACGTTTAAGATCCGCGTTTCAGTAAGTGGCGAAGGTGAGGGTTTTGGCCGCATAAAACTCCGCTATGACCCATCGAAAGCCATTACCAAGGATGAGTGGGCTCCACAGAGCTGCATGGATTCAGCCAAAGGGGTGGTAGATGGTTTTGCGGAAGGCGAGATCACATGTATAGATGACCCGACTGATGCTACTGGCTGCACAGTCATCAATGGGATCAAAGTTTGCGAATCTCAACTCAAGCCGTCACCTTTGCCTGGTATTCCAAAACTATGCAAAAAGGTTCGAGTTAAAGCTGACTATGACTTCTATAAGGGGCAAATGGACTGCTGGACAGACCCTCAAGGTGAAACGCACTGTCCGGTAAACACGGGCGGGAATCTCGATAGCTGTCAGAAATATGAAGAAAACCCTCAGTGCGGCTTCATCAGTTCCAAATGTGTTGATGGTGCTCAGGGAAGTTCTGGTACGTGCTACGTCCACGAGGATACTTATGACTGTGGTACAGATGTTTCTGTTCCGACCTTGGAAAAGGAAACTGAGTACCAGTGCGGTGGGCCTATACGCTGCATGGGAGATGACTGCCTTGATTTGACCAAAACACAAAGCACTGATTTTGCTCGCGCTACTGCGTTGCTCAATGCAGCCCAATTCATGACGCAGGATATGAGCTGCACAGGCCAAGATGGGGATGACAATCCTACCGGGGATGAAAACGTTATTTGCTCTGCTTTTGCAGGGGAAGCTGGCGAATGCAAGATAGCTGTTGGGGGAGTTTCTGATTGCTGTGAAAAGCCAACCAATATATCTCTTGCCGATTATCTGAACCTAATAATGGCCGTTCCAAAGCTCGATGGCGCAGTGATGGGGCTGACTGATGGTAATGCGCTTAAAGGTGCTTATCAGGTACTTAGGGAACCTGCCCTTCAAGGGTGGACAGAAGTCACAAAACCGTTCACAAGTTATATAGAGAACGTTTCAGGTGCTGTTGATTCGTTCTTCCAGCCTGTAGAGCAGTTTGTTGATCAACTCATTGACCAGCTCAAAGAGCAAGTCAAAGAAGTGATGATGGATGTCATGAAATCAGCAGGCCAAGATGCAGCAACAGAGCAGGCGGCTGCCGCAGCATCTGAACAAGCTGCCGAAGCAATGATGGAGACTGCGACAACATGGCTTAGCACTGCCATGACGATATATACCGTCTATGTCGTTGCGATGGTGATGATCCAGATGATTTATAAGTGCGAGGAAGAAGAGTTCACTATGAACGCAAAAAGAGCGCTCAAGAATTGCACCTATGTAGGCTCTTATTGTAAATCTAAGGTGTTGGGCGCTTGTATTGAAAAAAGAGAAGCGTATTGCTGCTTCAATTCTCCGCTCTCTCGTATTATACAAGAACAGGTTCGCCCTCAATTGGGGCAGAACTTTGGAGACCCCAAAAATCCTCAGTGTGAAGGGATTCCACTAGATAAAATTGCCGAAATTGATTGGAGCAAAATTAATTTGGATGAGTGGCTTGGGATATTACAGCAGAACGGTAAATTCCCTGATCCGGCCTCAATAAATCTCGACTCGCTGACTGGAGCAGGGAATGACTTCAATATTGACGGGACGCGGAAGAATGCTCAGGAAAGGGCGTTGGAGCGGTTGGAAGGGATTGATATTGACGCGAAGCGAAAAGAGGCGACAAACAGCATAGACCCTCAAACAGGCGCGCCAACTGGTGGTGGATAAAAAAAGGGGCCTTTCGGCCCCTTTCTCATGTAGATTGATTACGCTTCTGGGTAAACAAATAACTCTGCTTTTCCCTGATCAAGAAGGTAAGGGAAAGCAACTTTTTCGCCATTATCCAGCTCAACCGATTTTGGAGCAAGGTAGAGGTAGGCCCAAGCTGGTAGCTGTTTGCTAATAGCTGCGTAGATCGCTTGCTGAGGAGCATGGCTTGCTGCCCCATTACCGACATTCACAAAGTTGTATGCGGTCTCATGGCCTGATGTGAAGGCATACGCTGTACCTTGAACGCCAGAGACAAAATTAGGAGCTGACCCTAGGCGAGGCTCCACGATTTTCACCTTAACGGAACACATGTCAGCTACCTTACTTTGTCCGTTCACCCACGTCGGGCAACCCCATTCATTCTTGTAGAACTGATAGGTTAGGCGACCGTCTTTGTCATACAGAAGCGTGAAATTGGCACCCAAATCAGTCAGCGCTGACTCAATGGAAACTTTCACATGTGAAAGAAATTTGGCCTGAGCGTCTGCCGGTGAAACTGCTTCGTTAGCAGGCATCCAAGCGATCAAGCTATTGCGAGCGCCATGCTGTTTGGGGCCGATAGCCCAGTTCGCAAGGTTGACCAAGCCACCTTGCCAGTCGGTCATTCCGAGCTGAGGGGACATGTAGCCAGACAGCACGTAGGCTGCCCCAAACGTTTTGGTGTCGGTCAGACGCTCCAGCTTGTCACGCGGAACAGAAGCGTCTTGGATGCCTGTTACCAGGCCACCGGCCTCCGCGATGTTGTAAGCGCGACTGTGATTGGTTTTGTACGCTGTGGGTTCGTAACTGCTGGTGGATGCACAGCCAGATAGAGCTGCTACAGCCAGAGCCACGGTGGTGATTAAAGCCTTTTTCATGTTGTTCTCCGTTCTTACCTGAGTTGAATCTGATTTACTTCGATAATATCACAGCATCAAAAAATGCAACCATAAAAGACAAAAAAAAGCCCCTCGGGCGAGGGGCAAAGGTTTGGGCTGGGTTATGCTGCTTTTGTTTTCTCGGCTTCGTCTGCGATTTCCTTGTCGCCGGTTGCAGATTCCGGAGCGGCTTCGGCCACTTCACCTTCTTTGCCTTTGCTGTGGGCGGAAATGCGAGCCCGTTTCTCGATGCCGATGATTCGACCGGCCAGCTTGATGAGGCGTTGCTGCCATTGGTAAGTGGCGTCGGTGCGCTGCTTGCTGGTCAGTACGGTGTTCAGCCAGAGAGTGTCAACGATCCCCATCAGGGTATCCAGTTTGCGGATCAGGTGTGCAAACTGAGCAACCTGAGGAGAGTTGATCTCGATGGTGTATTCATTCGGGTTGGTGTAGCCGGGCATCATGTCGATGCCGTTGTCTTCCATCAGCTTGTTGAGCTGGGCGGTAGCTTTGTCCAGGTCTTCGGAGACCTTGGAAATGTGTTCCAGGATGACGGTTTCAACCTGGTCGATTTCGTCCTGCTCACCGATGATGCGAAGGATCACGTCGATGGAGAACAGGGAGTTGGAAACTCGCTCAAAGCTGCGTTCCATGACGCGCTGAGCTTGGAGGCTGTTTACTTTCAGAACTTGCTTGAAAACAGGGCGAGAGTAGTGGTTGCTGCGGTCGTTGTTTGTGTCCAGTGCTACTTGTGCTTCTGCCATTAGAGATACTCCTAAATTTGAGGTACAGATAAACGCACTGGAAAGGATAAATGCGGTCAATCTGTAACCTGACCTCTCGAAGTGCCCAAAATGGACAGTTACAGCGTTTTCTGTTTAGCAAAGGTGAGCTATATTTGAATCATCTTAGTCGCTCTGCGGCTATAGGTGAGATAGCTGGTCTCCGAAAACAAACAGCATCTAGTCTTATGCCGTATGGCATTACTTAACCCCAAGCCGGGGGCTTCTCCCGGTTTTCGGGTGTTGCCCCTGTTTTTTTTACATAGGAGCAACACCATGCACATCATCACTTTCATTGTAGTTCTGCTTGCATCTCTGGGCGCACTGTACGTAGGCGCGAAGGCATTTGCTTTTTCCTTCATCGTTCTCGCTAAAGTGTTCCAGCGTATCGGTTTGTTCCTTTGGAACAAATTCGCAGTTCCTGCAATGCGGTCTGTACAGGCCGTCATCAAAGAACGTGCTGCCAAGGCTGAACAAGCCAAAGCAGTCGTTGAACCTGAGGTAACTCAAGTTCAAGAAGTCGCTAAACAAGAACCTGACTGGGATTATCTCGAAATCCCGACTTACCTTCGTAAGGGCAAGGAACTTGTTTGGTAATAACTGTCGCTGAGTAATCTTCGACACTTTCAAACCCATCGGGGCAACCATACCCCGACGGGGATGTTGCCCCTTTTTGCTTAGGAGCAACATCATGGAAATCGCTATCATCGCTTTGTGTATCCCTGCTGGTTGGGCAATCTCTCGTCCTTTCGTGAGAATCGCTGAATCGTTCGGTTACTGCTGATAGTCAACGCAAAGGGAGGGGGCAACCCCTCTCTTTCTGGTCAAGCCTCTGTGGCTTGTCCTCAAAGTCTTCTGGTGTCAGTTGGCTTTGACGACAAGCTACAGGGGGAATGTCGAATGCAACAGAATCTTCATGTTTACGACGATCACGCAGGCATCATCTATCTGGCTGATGGACGCGAGGTGAAATTTGATCCGAAACTGTATTCCAGCTCCTACCAGGCGCACAGTGAAGCAGTGAAGTGGGCCAAAGAAACCGGGGTCATTGGTCAAAACGACGATGTGGTGATGTTCGTCCATTGAGGGAGTAGCCTCCAGGAGAGGCTACTCTCCTCGCTCCTTAAAAGTCTTCTTACTCATGGTGAATACCATCAGTAAGCAGATTTTGTTCTCTTCGGAGAGCGAAAAGTGCGATAGCTGGTCGCCAAAAACAAACAGCAAATTAACGTTAATTTACTAGCCCAACCGGGCGCATCCGCCCGGTTCGGGACGTGGTGCGCCTGTCACAATAGGAGCGCACCTATGTCTCAATACTCTCAATTCTCAGTAAGCAAGGTTTTCGGTATGCCCAGCATTCCGGAGAAGGTAACGGCCATCGGCTACGCTGACGGTTCAAACCCTTTCATCCCTGCCACTGATACCAACTACGTTTTCCGCAAAGAGTTTCTGCGAGAGGTCTTGGCCTATCTCAAAGAGCCTGGCGGTGACGCATTGTTCGTAACCGGCCCTACCGGGTCTGGCAAAACCTCAGGTATCACCGAGATCGCTGGTCGTCTCAACTGGCCTGTTCAGCAAATCACTGCCCACGGGCGGATGGAGCTGACAGATCTGATTGGACATCACGCTCTGGTCGCGGAAAAGCCTGGTCAACCACCTGTCATGAAGTTCATGTATGGACCTCTGGCAGTCGCTATGCGTGAAGGTCATCTGCTCCTCATCAACGAGGTGGATTTGGCCGACCCTGCCGAGCTGGCTGGTCTCAACGATGTCCTTGAAGGGCGTCCCCTTGTGATCGCTCAGAATGGCGGGGAAATCATCAAGCCGCACCCGATGTTTCGTGTGGTCGTTACTGGTAACTCTACGGGGTCCGGTGATGCTTCTGGTTTGTACCAGGGGGTGATGATGCAGAACCTCGCAGCTATGGATCGCTATCGTTTCACCAAAGTAGGGTATGCGGATGAGGAAGCTGAACTCAGCATTCTTGGCCGTGCTACTCCGAAACTTCCGGAAAATGTGCGGAAGGGAATGGTTCGGATTGCTAATCAGGTCCGCAAACTGTTTCTTGGCGAAAACGGTGAAGATGGTCAGATCAGCGTCACCATGTCCACTCGGACGTTGGTGCGTTGGGCGAAACTGTCTCTAGCGTTCCGTGGTGCCCCAAATGCTCTTGAATACGCCTTGGATCAAGCTCTGCTTATCCGTGCGGCCAAAGAGGAGCGTGAAGCCATCCTGCGTGTTGCGAAGGATGTGTTCGGGGACCAATGGCGCTAAGAGGTGACGCATGAAGAAAAATGACTGTTTGTGCCGTCGTTACACTGCTAAAGAGTGGGGCAATGACGAAACCACAATAGAAGTCTTCATTGGCTACAAGTTGCTCCGGGAGCCCAGCTCCTCGGAGCCAGGCCAATTCACGATGGTCGAGCTACGCCGAACCGTCACTGATGGGAAAGCTGAAAATTGGTCTGAGACAAAGCTCGAAGGACCTTTTGAAGCTAACGGCCCAGACACGATCCCAATGTCCTACAAGGACAAAGAAAGCCAGTATGTGTCACAGTTTCTCAGCCAGGGGTACACCTTTCTGGATGAGGTGCTGGTAAACGCAGAGACACAGACGGTGCTGGAAGGGGGGAATGTTTCAGCCGGACAAACAGCCAGCTTGGGATCTCTCAACTGGCTGTTATCTCCGCCCTCTGAGTTACCTCCAGGTGACATAAACCTCTTCAAAGGTTTTGTTGCTGGGGTTTTTGCCAAAGGAGCCGGTTTAATCGGCTTTGAGGTTGCTCGGAGCGAAGGCTCAAATGACTTGCTACCCAGTGTGCTGATGCGTACTGACAGCGGTTATGAGCTTGGGGTTAGCACTGGACTAGGCGAAAACACTATCCATCCAGCTACGCTGGAAGGCGCTGGTGAACTCCGCCCGGAACATGGTCACAAACCCCTGCTGATGTTGGTTTACCTGCAACAGCGTTTCGCGGATGACTTTTCAAACGTAGAGAAGCCGCTGGTGGCATTCTGTGATGAACAGGGTGATACCTTCGACTACGAGCGTTTTGATTCACTAAAACCCCTCATTGAACGGTTTGGTTTCAGCTACGACGAAGTAAGAGCAGATGCAGAAAGGCTTGGCCTTGTATCTGAGCTGATTCGCCTGGCAGAGATCGACGCCGAACAAGAGGATCACTTTTTTTAACCCTTACGGGGGCTTGCTCCCCGAAAGGGGCGTTGGCCCTCTCCAAATAACTTGGAGGTCATGATGTCTAAAGGCGTCAACAAAGTAATTTTTAATCATCACTAATCTACTATACGAAAATACTATATACAAATAGATTACTATAGCCTAGACTTAATCTCTCAATA